>CAYXTU010000016.1:0-17008 GCA_964468245.1 uncultured Candidatus Peribacteria bacterium
AATGGTATTTTTGTAATATAAGAAAAAATACCAACTCATAACATAATTATTGCTACTGGTCGTAATATGATTTTAATTAATTTTATATCTTCATTCATGGCAATATGATTTATATATTAAATAAGGTAATGCTAACATATGTATTATGGATAATATTATACTATAAACTATATTCATTTTATATTCCTTTATGTAATATATGGTTATAATTGCAAATATGATATATAACAAGGGTCTCATTAAAAAATTTTCAGATAACCATGTTAATTTTAATGAACTTGTAATTAGTGAAGATAAGAAATCCTGTGTCCAAATAGCAAAAACTATAGCGTTAATAGCATATATTAATAGAGATGTCCTTTGAATGTTTTTATATCTTCACAAAATATATTCTATATTAGATAAATATGTTTTATATTAAATATCTAGTATAAAATAACAACTAAGTTTTGTTTCTTTTTTGAAAGGAAATATTGCGAAGCAATAAACCACCCCCAAATTGCCCGATAGGGCAAAAAGAAAATGTTTTTTTGACAATATCTATTTAAAACAAAAGGAGATTTCCTCTAACGTTTCATCTATGTCTGATGTCGCAAACAACCGCTGAATAGAAAGGTTGCGATGTTCAGACTAGATGTGTTGTCTGACCGAGCATTGCGAGGGTATGTGTGTTTTATCTATCCAATTTTATCGCTCCGTTATTGTTTTTTTCAAAAAAAGATTTTTCTCTTCTGGTGAGCAAAAGAGGGGTAGGGGTGAATTTTGCGAGCCATTTTTTGTTTTATTTGAAAATTTCTTTAAATATTGAATCCAATTCATTATCTATGTTGCTTGGTAATTTTCAATGCGATATATTTAGATCACTCAAAATAGTCTCAAATCTTTCAAATCAACCACTACTTCTAAGTTCGACCCATTTAACTTTCAGACTATCTAATTGTTTCTTATTTGTATCAGAAAGTTTGTCAGCCACAAAGACACTACTATCTCTTGCTATCACAGCATCCGCACTTTCAGGATTTCCTTTTCCCATTAATTTTACTTCACATTTGTAATTTTTACCATCATTGCATAAATAAAAATCAATTTCTCTCTCAAATGTTTCAGTTGAATCGCTAATAACTTTTATTGAATAATTGTTTTTATCAACACCATATAATTTACAAAGAGTTTGCATTAATGGCTTTTCAACTCTTTTCCCTGCTGTACTCCAAAGTCCGCCTCTTAAAGCAGCTCTTTTGACAGCAAGTGTGTTGATTACAATTAGTGTTTCACTTACGTTTAAATCTACAGCGACATTCTTTAATTTAATCGTTAAAGTTAGTTCTAATTCATTTTCTGTTTCCACTAAATTTTTTATCGATTCGTAAAGTGTTTCATAATGTTCATTCGCTGCGTCAATTACTATCTGCTTTGTTGCTCAATTATACATATTACTTATCGTCTTCATATTTAACCCACTATTTATAGCTATTTCTTCTTTAGATAAATCAGAATTTAAAAATTCCTTTTTGTACCAATCAACAACATTTTTATCATTTAGTTTCGCTTCAATCACCTTTTTGAAGAAATCAATTGCAAATTGTAAAAACTCTGCATTAATCATGGCGACTATTTCTATTCTATAATCTTCGCCCTTTAAAAGCTTTCTGATTATGTTTTTAGCTACTTGTTCCGTTAAGGTCATTTTTTTTACTTAATGAGATAAAATCATTAATATCTATAAATTTTGGTTGTTTGTCTGTTGTCCCGAATAAATTCTGATCACTCATAAAATCTTCTTTCATTTTTTTTACATATTTATCTTCTTTTTCCGTTAAAAAGAAGTTTCTATCTAATCTTTTTGCTGATTTTCCTAATGTTCAACTTCCAGCGAATGGATCAAAAACTAAATCATCTACAAAAGAATAATATTTTATGACCCTATCACACAATTCTTGAGGGAAAACAGCGCTATGGACTTTACTAAAAGTTGGGTCAATTTTCCAAACATTGGTAGTTTCATATTTATCTTCTACTTTACTTCTTTTTACCTTATCAAAGCTATATTGTTGTATATTCCAATCAATCAGTTTATCAGTCTTTTTTCTATAGACCATAAGACATTCAGTAATCGCATTTGGCTTATATCCTAATGGTTTTCTGTGTTGTAAGAATCCTCCATTCCTATTCTTTACACTTGCTTCGGGTTTTACCCAAACAATATCGTCGATAAATTCCCATCACATTTTTATAAGTAGCGGATGAATGTCATAAGGGATTGGGTATCTTTTGCTGGAATGTGCACGACTGATTCTAGGTACGATAACTGGAGATGTATTTAGAACAAAAAATCTTCCCTCTTTTGTGACTCTATGAACTTCTTTAAAAATTTTTTCTAAAACGTTTAAATATTCTTCATAGCTTTGATATATTGAGTAATCCCTTGCGTTGTAATATGGTGGAGATGTAAAAGTTAAGTGTATTGATTCGTCTGGTACATATTTCAATGAATCTAAAACATCTCAATGTACAACAGTGTTTTTTAAGAAATTTGGTGATTCATCATGTTTTTGTGTGCTTTTTGATTTATATTGAGATCCATTGAGTTCTTTATTAATAACTTCCTGAATTAGTTCGTTTGGATGGTTAATTAATTTTTTTAATTCTTGTTTTATTTCTTGTTTATCTGAAAAAACAAGAAGCCCTCTAATTGCTTGCATTACAACTTTTGGATCCTTATCGTTTAAAAAGTTTATTAAAGCAGGAATTGCTGCAGCGTCTCTTTGACGACCAATAGCTGAAACAGCCTCTCTCCTTACTTCCGTACTTTCATCATTAATAGCGTGTTTTATAAAAACAGGAAGAATATTGTTGTTTTTTACTTTAGCGAGATTTTTAATCGAGAGAGTACGAATAGTTTCGTTTTGACTATCCAATAATTTTAATAATGGTTCATAACTATTATCGTTTTCTAGCCTTCCTAATTTTTCTAAAACAAAAATAATAGTCCCATCATTTTGATTTTGTAAAAAAGAGTGAAAAGAATTTGTGTTACTTTTTAACTCACAAATTGTATCTAAATTGAATCTTTGATTCAAGATCGCTTTGTTCATCTTCTGCTCTTTTTAAGAATAAAATATTATTTATATCACCCATTTCAATTATATTAATAAAATCTATTTTTTCAATCAATAAATCTGTTTTTTTGTGGTGACTAATTAAGGAGCCAAGAGAGTATTGATAAAACCCCTCCTTAAAATTTTAAAAATCTTTTTTTGTCTTTTTTTAGACGGAGCGATATTGTAAAATTGGATAAAACACATATCAGACAACGTTTCACACTCGTCCGTCGTAGAATTATGATGGATAGTGTGTGTTGTCGGATTCGTCTACTTTTTGTTGTTTATATTTAAGAGAGTGGGGATTTAACTTAGTTTACTATAGGAAAAATTAGGACTTTTTCAATTATAAAAAAAAGCCGGATAAACCGGCTATGATCGTTCTTTTTTGATTTTAATTATTTCTTTTGATTTATACCAAACCGTAACATGTATCTTTATTATTTTAGAATCATGATACGTTTGTACTCGTCCTGAAATTGAGTAATTGTTTGCAAATTCTAGATTTATTTCTCTGTCTCGATAGAGATCTCTATCTGTTCGTTGATCTAACTGACTAACTTCTTTGTAATCATATAAATCACATTGAGTTTTAATTTCAGGATCATGGTATAAATCTTGAGAGATGGCGATAGCAAGATTGATTAGTTCAATTTCTTTTTTTTGCTTTTTTTGGTGCCATATTAAAATAGCTCCTAAACAAAAAATCAAAAAGATAATTACTGTTGTTTCCATAATATTTTGTTTTTATGTTAATATTTGTATTTTCTGAAATTTACTATATATTTTTCCCACCAAAAGTCAACCAAACTGACTTCTAAAAAATCTCCACTCTCTGTTCCTTATTGTAAACAAAAAGTAGATGTCCGACAACGTTTCATCTATGTCTGACGCCACGACTTACCGTTGGAATCAATTAGGTCGTGGATGTTCAGACTAGATGTGTTAGATGACCCGAAGGGCTTGAGTCTCCTTTTGTTTTTCTATTTTAAGAAATTTTTCTTTTTTGTAGAATTTTGGGGTGGTTTATTAGATAGAGCAGAAAATTATTATTTGTTTCATAGTTGAGAAATTAGTCTTTTTTTTAGAATATTCATAAAGTAATCTAATGTTGGTAGATCTCTTTCTGAATCAAATGCTCTTTTAAGTTCGGTTACATCATATGAATGCTTACTTTCAAGATTTAAGTGAAAAATATCTGCTTCGTTCTTACGTTGCATTCAATATATGAAATAGTGAGTGTTTTTTTCATTTGTATATGGATTTTTTCAAATATCAAAACGGTTTAACATATTGTCAAATACAAAGTCTTGCATGACCCAGTTTATGTGTTTGCCCCATTTTTCAGCTACCATTCACTTTATCAACATTTGCATGAATGATAGTTTAATTGTATTATATGTGTTCATTCAAAATTTATATGGTGGATTGATTTTTTCATATCATTTTTCAAATAGATCTTTGTAGTTTTTTACTAGTTCTCATGTTCATGTTGTGGAGTCTGATTGAATTTCTATTAGGCAAAAATCTTCTATTTCATAAGAAAATTTTTTGTGTTTAACTAAAACAAAATCGAAACTTCATATGTTTTTTAATTTTACTTCTGATAGTGGTATTACATTTTCCTCTGTTCACCATATGTTTTTGGCAATATCTCTGAAAATTATTTTATCTTGTAAAAAACGAACTGGGTCAATGATTACAACTTTATCGTTCCAATAAACCGAATCTACAGCAAAAGGATAATTTATTAATCTTGACTGTTTTTTGCTCGGTATTCAAGTAAATGGGTTTATGAATCATCAATCTATAATTGATTGAACTACCTTTTTGTCTTTTAAATGCTCTACTGGTATTCAAAAAAGCTCTGCAATCATTTTGATGTTTTTTGACATTTTATATTTTTTTAAGAATTAAATTTTCTTCTGGAATATTTAAATTATGATTGGTTCATCTTCTATCTCTATGCTTTTCTATATTTAAGAAATCAAATCATATCATTGTTCATAATTCTCATAGTATTTTAGCAACAGGAACAACGACTCATTGTATTGTTTGATCTCATACAACCAATACCGCTATTCATCATTTTATAAGTAATTTATGATAATTATATAAGCACGCTAACATATCAGAAAAATACATCCTGACCATTTTTGGATAATCAAATCACCAATTTTTTCATTTTGTTTTGTTGTATATTTCTTCCGAAATAATTTTAATATTTTGATTTTTTTCGATAATACTGTCTACATTATCAATGCTATATATTAATTTAGTACTTCATTTTACCATTCATTTTTTTACTTTTTGAACATCTTCCATGTTATTCACTACATTAAGCAGATACATTTCTAATCTGGTTTGTCTAGTATATTCTAGGTCATTAGGATATGGTGGAGAAGTAATAATTAAATCTACTTTATTTTCGAAATCATTGAAAGTGGAATAGTCTTTGGATGATCAAAATCTCATTATAGATTCTATTTTATCTTTTTTGAGTTCTTGAACGTTTCATATATCTTCAATAATTTGATTAAATATATCCATTAATTCTTCTCAAAAAGATTTTTTTTTCCTAAATGGATAAAATGTTGTTCATGGACAGTATGCAACATAGGAACAGTTTAGTGCTGCTTTCATTCATAGAAATTCAAAAAATGGATTATTATCTTTTAATTTGAGACCATCAATTATTTTAAAATATAATGATACCTCTATTTGTTTTGCTGGACTTAACCATTGATTTCTTTCTTTTACGGGCATATTTTTTAATCATCAATATATATCTGATGGTTTTATTTTTTTTTCGACTTCTCACCTTTTTTTAATTTCGTTTGATAAATGGTTAATTATTTTATTAAATATATTCTTTAGTTCTTGAATATCTTTGTTCCAATTTAGTTTTACGTTAGCAATCTTTACCATGGCGTTATTGATATCAATTCAAAATGATTTATATCCCATCATTTTGCTTTTTACTAATGTTGTTCAACTTCATCAGAATGGATCAAAAATAAAACAATCTTTTGAAGTCTTATATTTTTTAATACAATCTTCTACAAAAGTATGAGGAAAATCCTCTAAATATTTATACCAACTAAAAATTGGCTCTGAATAATTTATATAGTTAATCTGGTTTGATTTATTTTTTGCGTTAATGTTTGAGAATAAGCTATTCTGGCTTTTACATTTGTTTTTTATTTTTTCAAAATCAGAATGTGTCCACCTTTCTTTAAAGTGTTTTTCGACAAGTCTTAATCATTCTTCTGTTAAAGTATTGTTATCGTTTAATAGTCATTTTCTTTTAAGCGCTTGAATAGCTGATCATACTATTTTAGATCAAATCGGATATCATGTTAATTCTTCAATGTTGCTATGTCATAAATACGTAAATTCAAGTATTTCATATTGCAGGTATGGTATTTTCATAAATAATTCGATTACTAAATAAAATATCTCTGTATAATTATATTCCTACTATACTAATTTCTTTCTAAAATAACAACTCAGTTTTTTCTTTTTTTGAAAAACATACTTTCTTGCAAAATTACTTAAAAAATATGATGATTTTTTCTATTTTGTTGTTACTTTCTCAAACTACAGCATTTATAAAAATATTTGTTTTTCATGATAAATCTTTTGAAAAGTGATAATCGTTATTTCCAATAAGTGATATTTGGTCTAGTTTATATAAGTATTCCTTTTTGTTTTCTACTGATAATACTTCTTTCTTGTCTAACCATCATATTGTAGAACCATCAACTCATAAGAAAATATTACTAATATTTGAAACTGGTTTTAATGTTACAAACATAATATATCATTGTTTATCTGTTGTCGGTATATCAAATTTAATTCTATTTTTATAAAGATAATCATGCATTTTTGCGGTATTTTCGTTTCAATATTTTGAGTTCATTGCTGGTTGATCTGTTGGTGTTTTAGCAATATAATCTACTCATCAAATCCCGTATTGTATTATATATTCTAAATATAATCTAGGCTCACTTGGAGGTTCTATAATGACTCATGTATTGGTAGATCATGTTAATATTTCTACATTTGCTCCAGTTGTATCTTTTACTATTTCTATGATATTTTCATTTGGTAATATATCTTTTTTTGTTATTAGGGAAATTATATATGCAGATATAAGTGCAATTACAACCAATATTAACATATTTCCTAGTTGTTTATATAGAGACATTTTTTAAATTGAAAATACTAAAAATAGGATTACTAGTATGAAACAAATATTTCATCACCAATTTAGAATATCGTCATTTTGTTTTATTCTTTGTTCTCGTTTTAATGCCCATTTAGTTTTACCAAAGAAATAAGAAAGAAAAGGGATCATAAATATAAATAATATAGCCCATATTCTTCAATCATATCGGTTTTTAATGTTGTTTTCTCAAATAATACTAACCAAAAATTGAATTATATTACCTAAAGCCATCCAAATAGCTAAAAATCTATAATCAAATTTTGCCTTTAGTCTGCTCTTATTGTTTTTTTTATCTTCTTCTATCATTATGATAATGTTGATAAATATATCATATATATATTTTTTCTTCAAAAAATAACAACTAAGTTTTGTTTCTTTTTTGAAAAGAAATATTGCGAAGCAATAAACCACCCCCAAATTGCCCGATAGGGCAAAAAGAAAAATTTCTATTTATTGTGGTTATTCAAAACAAAAGGAGATTTCATCTAACGTTTGCGACTCGGTGGACGTCCCGACCTCCATTGAAATTTATTGTGGAGGGATGTACACTAGTCGCTGTTGTACAACCCGAGCATTGCGAGGGCTTGCGTATCACGAGGATATTCTTTCTTTTCTAAAAAAAATTAAAATTGGGGCAAAAAATCCCCGAAGGGGATAAAAAAAATTATACGATCTTTACGTAATGTAGATATTCTATTACTTTGTCTTTTTTGAAATCTCTATTTTCTGATTTATCTGCTTTAAACCTATTATATCACATTGTGAAAAATCAATATTCTCATCTTTTACTCATTATTTGTTTTATATCATCAAGAGACATCAATCATTCATCATTATAACTTAGAAAAATATATTTAGCGTTTATATTTGAAATTAATTCATCGTAAGCTTTTTTTACTTCGTTTTTACTACAATATAATGATTTTTGGTTAGAACAATCTCTCATTCCAGTTTTTCCTTTGATTTTTGGTTTGTCATTTTTAGCTATTGTCTCAAGAATATGATAATTTCAAGAGTATTGTCTGTGATTGTACGGAGGATCAAGATAAACTACATCATGATTTGTACTTTTGATAAGTGAATTTATGTCTTCATTAAAAATATCGTGTTCGTTGTCGTTTAAGATTAATTCAGCAGGTTTTAAATTTAATTCTTTTTGAGCTGTTTTCTTTAGTTGTTTAAGAAAAGCACCATATACAGAAGCGGTATTTGCTACTTTATCAATGGCTTCGATTAGTGTCGTTAGCAAAAAATAATACTCATTATCGTTTATTAACTTCTTTTCTTTCCATTCTTCAATTTTTTCTCTAATAGCATCGCATTTTTGTCAATTTTCATCTGAAAAATATTGTCTTTGAAACTTTGAATTTTTAGTTCCTCAGAGACAATAATTCTTATATATAAATCATTTTTTTCATGGAATTTTATCTAAATAGTTGCAAACAATATTTTTTCTTTCTGATTTTTCTATATTCTTTAAATTTGAAATTTCTTTTATAAGATTATTAAATTCCAATTCTTTATGATTTCAAATATAATGTCTGTTTAATATATAACTGTAATATTGTAAGTCATTCGCTATTATTCTATGTCATCTTTGTTTAAAATATCTTCAAACAATTCATGTTCCAGCAAAAAGATCAGAAAATTGATAATCTTTTTCGTTGACTACTTTCCCAATTGATTCTTCAAGAAATTTTAACAGAGATAGCTTTGATCAAATATAGTTCATGATTATCTTTTTAATATAAAGTGATACTTATAGTATGCAAATATTTTTCAAAATCAAGACTATTTTCCTTTTAAATGTTTTCTAAAATCTATTGGATCATATCGAAAGCATCAAATACACCCATTTGGTCTTCAATTATGGGCTTTCCCTCATTCTGTATATGAAATTGGGTATCATAGCTTTTTAGCATCAAATCTTTCTCCTGTTCTCATACAAATCTTGCAATGTTGTCTTTTTGCATCATTTGCAGCCTTACTAAGTGGTTGAAAATCTTCTAGTTTTTGTGTGCTAGAATTCATAACAGATAAATCATTTTTCCATCAATTTTTGTGATCTACTTCAGGTCCAGAAGTATCTAAAATTACACATCTTTTATCTTTATAATGTTTCTTAATGTCTGCTTTTATATTTTGAGTCCATTTTTCTCATTTATTGAAACCATTTAATCTAATTGCATCAACTCTATTTCAAGGAGTAAGAGATTTGTCATATTCAATAATGTATTGCTTTGCTAAATTTCCATCAGACCTTCCCCAAGAACATCAATTTTCAAAATAAAGGTCTGAATATTCTCCTCTAAATTCATCTTTTTTTACTCGTCTAGAAATTCAATTTTGGTCTGGTTTTGCTAATTCTAAAAATAATTCAATCCTAGTCTTTTTAGGCATTTCTAAAAATTAAGAAAATAAATCTTTTGCTTTTACTCATAGTGCTTTTGCTATTTTTTCGATATTTTCGATACAAACATTTTTTTCTCACCTTTCAATGATTCAAATGTAAGTCCTATGAAGTCATGCTTTGCTTGCTAATTCTTCTTGAGAAAATCATAGCTTTTTTCTAAGCTCTCTAACTTTTTGCCCAAAAGATGTTTTTATGTCCATTGAATTTTCTTTGAATTTTAAATTTTTTATCGTCAATATAATAAATATTGATGACTATAAATCTACATACTATAAATAGCATTTATTTAATAGCCCATATTATATCTGAAAATGCTTTTCCCGTATTAGATTCTAGTGTATATAGCTTTTCAATGTCGAAATTATCTAAATATTCATAAATTATCTTTCTAAGAAAAACCAATTCTGATTTGATTTTTCGATGGTCTCAATTTTTGCTGTAAACAACAATAAATAATCTGTTTTTCATGTGAAATCTTTGTTGTTTGCTTTGATTTAAGTATAGTCGATTTATCAAATCGTCCTTATGTTCTTTTGCGTATTCTATTGGTTTACTATATGCTCATGGATACACTGATGTTTTGTGATCAAAGGGTATATCTAGAATATAAAAATCTACGAATTTATCAAACTGATCTGGATTTTCTCTTACTTTTGGATGTGACTTAAAAATGGCTTCAACTCAATGAGCTGACCAAAAATTATATCGTCTATTTGCCGCATAATTAAATAAAGATGTCTTATTTACTGATGTATCTTCTTCATATGTATGTTTGATAACTTTAACAACATCATCCCAATTAGGTGTTTGATATATGAATTTCGTTTTTTTATCCCATATGTCATTTTGTATTTTTTCTCGTCTATAATTATACTGTAGCCTCATTTTTAGCTGTTTTTCTATTTCTTCTATATCAATCATAATGCTATTTTTTAAATAAATAGTGCTTGTATATTAATTTATTGTATTATTTTAATGTGCTTATGTATTTTACTATTGTATCTTTATACGCTACTAATAAGCATCTAACAGATTCGAATAGAAATATAAATTGTTCGTATGTAAGACATAAATCTGTGTCTCAATGTGCTATCTTATTTCTATAATGAACCAAAATATTTATTGTGTTGATGAAATAGTTGTCATAACTATCGAAACTACTTGGTGATATCTTACCGCTACTTATTGAAAGATATTTGATTATTTTTCATTTATCGAAAAAATCTAATTTCGACAATTCGGCTTTTGATGAAATGTCTTGAAATTGTTTTTCTATTTCTCATTGATCGATACAAACTTTTTTAAGTATTTGATTTTTGAATGTCGTGTATTTGAGGTTATTCTCTGTATTAATTATGATTCTTAGATATTTCACTTTTATAAATCTGCCTAAAAATCTTTTTACTATAAATGTTTTAATGTAATTTCAGATACTAAAATTCCTTTCAAGAAAATGATTAACTAAAAAATTATGATTTATTTTGTCTATAGTTATTCATGACTTTTGTATCGCTTTTATATATGTGTTAGATGTTTTTTTACAAAATCATTCCCAATGAGCATATAATAGCAAAATTCCTGTTTTTATAGCAACAGTTTCTCAATCTTTTCATACATAATCATTAAGTGATTTTTTTAGATATGAAAGTTCGTTGTCTCTATACGATAAATCGTTCTCTATTTGATACTCAAAATTCATTCTAATTTTTTATCTAATAAATTTTGAGCATTTCATATGGCGAAACTTAGTTTTGATTCTATCGGCGGTCATACTTCTATTTTTTTTGTTATTTCAGTGTCTTGTCGTATTCACAATATTATTTTTTTTAGCTTATCAGTATCTAATTGATGTCTATTTTTTGAAACCCATAGTGTTAAAATGTCGTATATAGGCAAAATCATTTTTCTTTTAAATTTTCAATCACTGTAGTATCTCTTAAAAACATCTTCTCATAAGGTTTCATTGAGTAATTTAAATGTTTCAATAAAGACATTTTTCTCGTTTTCATAATCAAATGTTTTTAAAAATAACATCATATTCTCTGTAATAAATTCTTCTACAGAATATATTTTATTGATTTTATTATTTCTTAAACAAAGAAATCTTAAAATAAGTTCTTTATCGTATTGAGTATCAATATCTTCGTCAGATAGCGAACTTATGCAATTTTTAAAATTTTCTATTTTAGCGAGATCTTCTATATATTCAAAAAAATTCTTATTTTCCATTATCATCAAACAACTTCTGATTTCTTGGTTTGATAGCTGTGTTCATCCTGTATTTAATCTTTGAAATAATTCATATTTTGCTTCTTTGTCGCTTGCTATCTTCAAAATATTGAAATTTAATTTGTATCTTTTAAATTCTCTTTGTAGTTCTTCTGAAAGATTCTCCCATTTCATTCATCATAATTTTTTTAGATATTTAAATTCTTCTTTTATGACTAATCATTCGGAGATTGAATTTTTAATATTAATCTTGTTTTTATTTTCTTCGGCAAGTACTCACATAAACTCTAATATTGTTGATATTCTTTGTAAACCATCGATTATCTCTCGCTGTCTTTTTTCGTTTGTAGAAACAAAAAAAGAAGGTAATGGTAGTCATAAAAAAATAGATTCGATTAATCTGCTTTTTTGTAGTTTATCCCATCTGAAAACTCTTTGAAAATCCGGTTTGATATCGATATCTTTAGATGTATACATGTTTACGATTTCTCATATGGAAACTGGATAAGAATCTGGACTTATTTTTTTCATTTGCTCAAGAATTTCTTCTTCCAGTTGTTTTTGTTGTGATGGTCCGTTAGTCATTGCTTAATTTTTAAAAATTAAAATGTATTCATGTTTGAAAATATAGTAATCTGCACTTAATGCTCTATATCTCCAAATTCATCAAACTCACATTTTACCTCTATTTCATTCCATGTTTTTCACAATGACTGATTTTAATTTTAATCAAATTTCTTGAGCTTTTTGCATACATAAAAATCATAATGGTATCCATTCGCTATTTTGATATTTATCGCCAATTACAATTCATAAATATCATCACTTTTTTAGCAGTTTTTGACTGTTTATTAAAGCTTTTTTAAACATTTCTAAGAAATGGTCGATAGAACTTGTATTTGATAAATCTTCCTTTTTAGAACTAAATTTTACGATGTCAAAATATGGTGGATGTAAAAGCACTAAATCAAGATCGTCTCTTTTGTTTTCTTTTAGAAATCATCAAATTTTATCAACTATTTTTTCATTTGTTGCATCTCATACAATGAATTTCTTTTTGATTTTTCAGTCAATCAATTTTTCCAATCTTTCAATAAGTTCTTCTTGGATATCTACTCAAATAATATTTCTTCAAAGATTTTCACACTCAATAGCTGTTGTTCAGCTTCATATAAACATATCTAAGACATAATCTCATTTCTTTGTATATCTTTGGATAAGTTGGTTTGGAATTTGAGGAATGAAATTTCCATGGTAAAAATTAGAGTGCTTTCATCATTTTTCTCTTTCGTTAATAATCCAAAGACTATCTGTAATTATATCTTTACAGTTATCTTGTCGGTTTTCTAAATCCAAATCGTTATTTTTTGCCATATATGAAAATCATATTATAAATATAGAGAGTATAATTTTTTTTGGTTTAAATTCTATTTCTTTTTTGCCCCAATTTTTTTGTTCCTTAAGTTAAATTAAGAATATCCGAGTGATATGTTGTACAACTCGTCGCTATCTGCGATGTTTGCAGATAAGGGACGAGTTGTGGTGGGTAAACTGTGGTGATTACTTTTTTTGTCCTGGTGGTGTCTACCCCGAGTTGTCGGGGTCAGTTTTTTTGTTTTATCATTTTATCGTTTTATCGCGACCAGAGGGAGCTTTTATCAATATATATTATTTTGTCCTGACTTTGTCAGTTTTTTTCTTTTTTTGTTTTTTTATAATTTCGCTATGATTTTATACCTAAAAAATCAAAAAATGCAAGAACTTTATGCTGATGAATCGTTATTTGATCTTTGGAATTGTGAAAAGAAAAAGTTAAATAGATCGAATAAAATTGTTCATCCAAAACCGAGAGAAATTTGGTATATTAAGATATGAGCTAATGTTTGAAGGGAATTGTTTGGAAAATCTTGATTTTTTAGGCCTGTTTTGGTTGTAAGTGTTCTCGGAAATATGTATTTTTGTATCCCATTAACGACTAAATGACGCAATACGAGATATTATATTAAGATTTGTAGTGTAATATTTAATAGGGATTCTTTCGTTGTGGTTAGTCAATGAAGAACTTTTGATACACAGAGATTCTTTAATAGAATGGCTATACTCTCTAAACAAGAATTTTATTACATAAAAAAACTTCTGAGATTGAAATATTTCCCAGAAGATTCTTAGTTTACCCCGGCTGGCCGGGGCGGGGCCCGAAGGCATAGTTTACCCTATCGTTTTCTTGATAGGGTGGAGCCCTTACTTGGGCTGAGTGATGATAGTATACATAAAACATTTTAAAAATCAACTCTTTTTATTTTTTTATTCTTACAAAATGCAAGATTATCTACTTCAGCTTACGAGAGAACTTCAGCAGAGAAACTACAGTCCGAGGACGGTGGAAATATATTCCAATTGTTTCAAATTTTTTCTGAAATGGATAAACGGTGATATTTCTAAGATTTCTCGTGAAAAGGTTTTGGATTTTATCTTACATCTTCAAAAGCAAGGTAAAGCATCGAAAACAGTCAATCTGTACAAAGAAGTCATCAAATTCTTTTGTAGTCAGATATTGAAAGTATCTTTTGATATACATATTAAATTATCTAAAGAGCCAAAAAAATTACCTATAATACTTTCTAGAATTGAACTTGATCGTATGTTTTCAGCTCCTCAAAATATCAAACACAAATTGTTGCTTATGATTGCATATGGTGCTGGATTGAGGATATCTGAAGCGAAAAATTTGCGTGTGCAAGATTTGGATTTTGATTCGTTGACTATCCATATCAAATGAGCTAAGTGACAGAAAGATAGGATAAGTATTCTTTCTGAGAAGATACGTGAAGAGTTGTCGAAATATTGTGCGTTGAAAAAATCAGATGAATATGTTTTTGAAAGTGAAAGAGGAGGTGCGCTTCATACGAGAACGTTGGATAATATTTTTCATCACGCAAAAGAAAAAGCTGGTATAACTAAGCCAGCTACCTTTCATTCGCTTCGTCACTCATTTGCTACGCATCTTTTGGAAAATGGAACGGATATTCGTTATGTGCAAGTGTTGTTGTGACACAATAATATTCGTACAACCCAGATGTATACTCAAGTTACCAATCCGAGTTTAAAAAATATCGTGAGTCCGTTATAATATTTTCTATACTCCTATCGTTATTCTCTCTGTCCTGAAACTATACATACTCACATTACCAGAAATTCAGTATTTTTGTTTGATAAGTCCTAATGCTGTTTTTACGTCATTTACTCATTTGGTGTTTGGTAGGATGGCTCAAGATTTTTTTTCTTCGATATTGACCAAAAAAATTCCATAGTCTTTTGTCGGAAGTGAAAGTAATTTGTTGACGTCGGTTTCTTGGATGTAGGATTGGATGATGTCGATGACTACAGTCTTGGTTGTGGACTCGTATTTTGCGAGGAGTCCGTTGTAGATGAGATCAGTTAATTCGTTTATAGTTTTGTCTGTCTCTACGGTTCCGTTTGAAGCGAGAATTTTTCCATTTGCGTCAAAAAGTGAAAAGAAAAGTCATTTTTTCTCTTCTGGTTTGCAATGTTTACTTAATTCTAGTTTGATTTGGTTTAGCATGTTTTTAAACTATTATATTAAATAATTAATTTATTGCGGATTACAAATTGCGGATTTTCCCTGTTTAGCGTAATTCGTAATTCGAAATTCGTAATTGACGAATTAATAAATTGAAATCGAGTTGTATAACATTATAAGTTTCTGCGTTTTATTATAGCAAACATATGATGTCTAAACTCAAATTTAAGATACTCAAACAAAAGTGAAATGCAAGAGTTTGAGAGATTACGCTCAATGGAGTGACTTTGACAACGCCAGTATTTATGCCGGTTTGAACCAAAGCTACGATCAAATGAATGATTCTTGATATGCTCAAGGACAAAAAATATATCTGAGATTTGCCCGAGATCCAATTGATTTTGGCGAACACCTTCCATTTGTATTTGCGCCCCGGTGACGAGCTGATAAAAGAGGCGTGAGGATTGCATACGTTTGAAAATTGGGATAAACTTATTCTGACCGATAGTGGAGGATTTCAAGTTTTTTCCCTTGGATTGGGAAAAAACGATGAATGATGAAAAATGAATAATGAATGATGATGAGCACACGAAGTCAAAATGAAGTTGATGGAGAATGGAGTGAAGTTTCGTTCGCCGTATGATGGATCCAAGCATGAATTTACGCCAGAATGAGTCGTCGATATCCAATGTAATCTGTGATCAGATATTATGATGGTTTTGGATGTGTGTTCACCTTCTGGTGCAGACAAAACAACTATAGAAAAACATATGAAGATTACTCATCGTCGAGCCAAGAGAGCATTTGATCATCTCAAGCCAAAATATGATGATGTTCGCTGAGTTCTTTTTCCTATCGTACAGTGAGGAACGTATTTGGATCTGAGACAGCAGTCGGTAGAGTTTCTTTCGCAATATGCGCGAGATGGAATCGCGGTCTGATGAGTGAGTGTGTGAGAAAGTAAGGATTTGATTCGTGAAGTAGTTGCGTTTACCGCATCCAAATTGCCAGCCGATAAGCCAAGATATTTGATGTGAGTAGGTACTCCGGAAGATATTCGTCATGCGATAGAAGAGTGATTTGATATGTTTGATTGTGTGTTGCCGACGAGATTGGGTAGGCACGGACAGGCATTTGCTGCTGTCGAAAATGTCAAAATAAACAATGCAAAATACGCCAAAGATTTTACTCCACTCACGGATGATTGTGGGTGTTATACCTGCAAACATTTTACTAAAGCGTATCTCCATCATGTATTTAAAGAAAAAGAGATGCTGGGTGGTATTCTTTTGTCGCTTCACAATATCGCTTACCTCCACAAGATCGTTGAGGATTGGAAATCAAATATGTTGAAATAAAATATGATAGAAATCTTTTTGTGATTATTTTCCAAAAAATTCATATATACTTTATATTCATATCTTTTTAAAAAACGCTCCGCTGGGCTTACTTTTGACATGACTTCCCGCAGCTTCATGCGGGACAGGCGCCAG
>CAYXTU010000017.1:0-16089 GCA_964468245.1 uncultured Candidatus Peribacteria bacterium
TCCTCATCTGTAGTATTTCCTCACCCCCTTTCTCCCCCTCTCCTTCAGAGAGGGGGAATGATTGCTACTCCCTTCTCAGAAGGAGAAGGGTTGGGGATGAGGAAATTTACTAAACGAGAAGATGAGGAAAAGTTAAATAACGTAAAAACCCTTTCAGGAAGCTGAAAGGGTTTTTATTTACGTTATTCGCCGCAAACTTCTTTGTATATTTTATTTGCAACGGTATCAATGAGCTGGTGCTCTTGCTGGTTAACTTTACCAAGCTTCTCAATAGCAATTTGAGCTTTAGCTTTTAGTTCTTCATCAGAACTATTTTTCAAAATGCAATTTAATTTTTTAATCATCCCTGCAGGAGTACGTTCTTCACGTTCATGTTTGCAAAGGGCATTTATTTGCTGATTACCTACGATAATCCCGTAGATAATGTCACATTTTCCAGACTTAATATTTTCTGGAACGATTTTTTTGTTTCTTGTCATGGTTTTTTGTTTTTTTTGTTTACATGTATATATCTTTTTTAGGTAAAAAGTCAAGTCAATAAATATTTGCATACGCAAGGCAAAAAAATATATATTCACCATATTTATATTCTACAAAAAACATACTATGAAACTGACAACTATCGCGCAGATCTACGCCGATCACAAACCATTCCTCGACACGAACATCATCCTCAATGGACGAGTAAGAAGCGTAAGAGATTCCAAAACATTCGGATTTATCGAGCTCAATGACTGATCGTACCTCAAAAATATTCAAGTAGTTTTTGAAAATGATTTACCGAATTTTGACGAAATATGCAAGTTCACGACTGGGACTTCTATGACAGTAGAAGGAACGTTAGTCGCTTCACAATGAACTAAACAAGCCTTCGAAATTAAAGCAACAAAAGTAACTTTGGTCGGTGCGTGTCCTAGTGATTATCCACTTCAGAAGAAGTGACACAGTATGGAATATCTTCGTACTATAGCTCACCTTAGACCGAGATCAAATACCTTTTCCGCAGTATTCAGAGTAAGAAGTTTGCTCGCATTTGCTATTCACAAATATTTCAACGAGAACGGATTTATCTACACGCACACACCATTGATCACAGGAGCTGATGCAGAAGGAGCAGGGGAAATGTTCAAAGTTTCTACGCTAGATTTTCTCAATATGCCAAAGACAGAGGACGGAAATGTAGATTTCAAAAAAGATTTTTTCGGCAAGGAAGCAAATCTTACCGTGAGCGGACAGCTCAACGCAGAGACGTTTGCAACCGCTTTTAGCAAAGTATATACTTTCTGACCAACCTTCCGCGCGGAAAATTCAAATACATCAAAACACCTTTCAGAGTTCCGAATGATCGAACCAGAAATCGCTTTTGCAGACTTAAATGACGACATGAATTTAGCCGAGTCGCTACTCAAATACGTCTTCAAATATATCCTCGACAACGCTCCAGCAGAGATGGAATTCTTCGAAAAATTTATCAATCCCGATGTCAAAAAACGTCTCGAAGCATTAATCAACTCAGACTTCAGTAGAGTGACGTACACCGAAGCAGTCGAATTGTTGAAGAAATCAGGAAAGAAATTTGTTTATCCAGTAGAGCGAGGAATCGACCTTCAGACCGAACATGAAAGATATATCTGCGAAGAAATTTTCAAGTGACCAACCTTTGTGACCAACTATCCAAAAGACATCAAAGCCTTCTATATGAGACTCAACGATGACGGCAAAACCGTTGCCGCAACAGATCTTCTCGCGCCAGGCGTAGGAGAGATTATCTGAGGATCTCAGAGAGAAGAAAGATTGGATGTTCTTGAACAGAAGATCAAAGATATGAATATGAAGTCAGAAGACTTACGACGATATTTAGAACTTCGTAAATATGGAACGGTTCCACACGCATGATTCGGTGTGGGATTTGAAAGACTTATGATGTACATTACTGGTATGGAAAATATCCGTGACGTGATACCATTTCCAAGAGCACCAAAGGAATGCGAGTTTTAAATAAGGTAAATCTAAATATATGAGAAAAGCAATAAGTGGTATTGATATAGATGAAAACAAAGAAATTCTTCTTACACAAAAGAAGAATGTTTGGATATTACCTTGAGGAAAACCAGATGGAGATGAAGATGATATTACTTGTCTTCAGAGAGAATGTAGAGAAGAACTTAATGGTGCAGAAATATGAGCGATTATGTATTATAAGGATTTTGAATGAGTTACTCCACATAAGGGAGATATACTACTCGATAAAACATATTTTATCAAAATCATCGCTGATATTTTAGAATCATCTTGAGAAATTAGGGCAGTAGCGAGAGTAAATAAAGAAAACTTATACAAGTATACGTTGTCTGATATTACGCAAAAAATAGTTCAAAATCTTATACAAGATAACTATCTCTAATAAACTTTAAATTGTTATATTTTAAAGTATGAAACAACTTATCTATATTCATGGATGAATGTGTCAGCCAGACGTAGATTCATTTTGCAAAGCAATTGAAACACGAGACTATAATCCTTTTGAAGAAAAAAAAAGACGAAAAAATTGGCTCAAAGAAGAACTTAAATCAGATTATTTAACAATAAAACCAGATATGCCAAATAAAGATATGGCGAGCTACAAGGCATGGAAAATATGGTTTGAAAAAATATTCCCCTACTTCAATAATGAAGATCTTATAGTTGTTGGTCATTCACTCTGATGAATGTTTTTGATAAAATATCTCTGAGAAAATACCTTCCCTAAAAAAATCAAACAACTTCATTTAGTCTCATCGGTATTCGATGAAAGCGATATGTCTGATGAAGAAAAATATGCTTGAGATTTTGCGTACGATCCATCAATTATTCCAAATATTGAACATCAAGTTGATGAAATTTTCTTATATCATTCTACTGATGATGAGATAGTTCCCTATGCTCACGCAGAAAAAATAAAGGCATATCTACCAAAAGCGAAACTTGTAACTTTTACTGATAGAGGACATTTTAGTCAGCCAGAATTCCCTGAGTTGTTGGAAAATATAATAAAATAGCCAAATCCACCCTCACCCTCCTTTATCAAGGAGGGAAGGCTTCTCCCTTGATAAAGGGAGATACCCGAAGGGAGAGGGATTTGTTAAAAAAAGTTAATATAAATTTATCTTCATTAGTTTTTATGTCCAATATCATCATCCCAAATCCACAAAATTTCAACGAAAAACTTCAAAAGATCATCGCGTGATGACCAAAACATTTTCACGTTATCGCAGATTTTGATAGGACGTTGACTAAAGCATTTGCTGAGTGAAAACCTACGGTTTCGTTGATTACTAGACTGCAAAATTGATTTTATCCTCCAGAATATGCAGAAAAGTCCAACGCAATTTTCAACAAATATCATCCGATAGAAATCGATCCAAACATTTCCTTAGAAGAAAAGAAAAAAGCAATGACAAAGCGACGGGACGAACAATTTATGTTGATGCTCAGCTATGGCTTGACCAGAAAAATAATTGAAGATGCTATGGATTCTGAAGACACAAATTTCAGAAATTGATGTGCGGATTTTTTTGATACACTGCATGACAAGAATATTCCTCTTCTTATTCTTTCTGCGAGCGGACTCTGATATGAAAGCGTATATTACTGCCTGGAACATGAAAAAAAACTGTACGACAACATAGATATCATCTCCAATGCATTCATCCGAGACGAAGAAGGAAAAGCAATAGGCGTGAGGGAACCGATCATCCATTCATACAACAAAGACGAGACCATCATCAAAGACTTCCCTATTTACGACGAGATCAAAGACAGAAAAAATGTCCTGCTTATCTGAGACGGACTCGGCGATGCACAAATGGCTGATGGATTCGATTATGAAAATATATTAAAAATCTGATTCCTCAACAACGATACTCCTGAAAATCGCGAAAAATATTCTGAAGTGTTTGACCTCATTATTCTCGGAGACGGACCGATGGATGAGGTGAACAAAATAATTAAACTAATAGTGAAATAGCGAACAACATCCTCTTGTTTTTTTTATGTACGTCATTCCCGACCTGATCGGGAATCCATCTTGCTATATGGCAAATTGGATTCCCGCTTTCGCGGGAATGACGTCTGTAAAAGAGGAGGTTCTTAGCTAAACGTAATATTACCTTTCATAGTAGACTCACCTAGAGTGTCGTCTTTTTTACTATATTCAGGTTTTTTCTCACTAGTTCATCTTGCTTCAGTTCTCGGTGTTTGTGGCGCGCTATCGTCTTTCATACTCAATGAGACCTTCTCTCTTTCGAGGTCTATGTCGATTACTTTGACTTTTACTTGCTGTCAGACTTTTACGACTTCGATAGGATTAGCGACAAAATAATTTGCCATCTGTGATTTATGAACCAATCCATCACTATGTAGTCCAATATCTACAAATGCTCCGAAGTCCGTTACGTTCCTCACTATTCAATCCAACTTCGTCCCTATCTGTAAATCTTTGATATCCAAGATCGTTGATGAGAAACATGGAGCTTCGAGTTCATCTCTTGGATCCAAACCTGGTCTCTGCAATTCCGCCAACACATCTCTCAATGTTTCCAATCCAATTTTATATTTTTCTGACCATTCAATTAATGTATTTTCTGGATATTTTTCAACTTGCATCGGCAACTTCAAATCTTTCTTTTTGATTCACATTTCACTTTCCAACAACGCGTAGACTTGTTTGTGAATCTCAGGATGGATTCCTGTTTCATCCAAAATTTCTTTTCCTCATTTTATTCTCAAAAACCCGATTGCTTGTTCATAGGCTTTTGGACCGAGTCATTTCACTTTCTTTATTTGTGCTTTACTCGTAAACTTTCCATTTTCATCTCTGTATGCGATCACATTTTTCGCAACGGTTTCACTGAGTCCAGCAATATATTGCAACAAGGTATAGCTTGCGGTATTGACGTCGACACCTACACTATTCACGATATCTTCTACTTTTTCTTCGAGTTTTTCTTTCAAATATTTTTGATCGACATCATGCTGATATTGTCCGACACCGATAGCTTTAGGGTCGATTTTTGTCAGTTCTGCCAATGGATCTTGTACTCTATGTGCGATACTGATTGCTCATCTTATTGTCACATCTAGATCTGGATATTCGTCTTGTGCGAGTTTAGACGCCGAATAGACGGACGCTCATGATTCAGAAGTGATCATGTATTTAACCCCGCTAAAGCCGGGGCGGGCATTCAGTTTATATTTTTCAATAAAATCATGCACCACTTTTTCTGATTCTCTCGATGCCGTTCCGTTTCCTATCACGATGAGATCGATCTTGTACTGATCGACTAATTTCTTCAATGTCTCCCATGCTTCCGTTACTTTATTTTGCGGTTCCGTAGGGTATATGACGGTTTTGTCCAAAAATTTTCCCGTTGCATCGACGACAGCAAGTTTACATCATGTTCTAAATGCTGGATCGAAACCCAGGACATTCATTCCCTTAATGGGCGGAGTAAGTAATAAGTTTTTTAAGTTATCACCAAAGACTTTGATCGCTGATTCGTCAGCTCGTCTCTTTTTGTCTGATCTAATTTCTCTTTCAAGTGAAGGCAAAAGCAATCTATGAAGTCCATCTTCACATGCTTCTTGGACATAACAAATACATGTTCCATAGTTTTTTGGGAAAAAATATTTCGTCGTTTCTTCTCGGATTTTATCATGAGAAAATTCCATTTTTACTTGCAACTGCTTTTCGTTTTCCGCTCTTGTTACTGCCAGATACGCATACGATGGCATATCACAAAGTTTTTTGCTATAGTCACCATAAATTTTATATACTCACTTTTCATCAAATGTTTTGGTCTTTTTGCACGCAAGTACACCTGTGTTTTCTTCTCTTACTTTAATATCTTCTCTCAGATCTGCATGGTCGGAAACCGCTTCGGCAAGGATATCTTTTGCTCACTGAATCGCCTCTGCTACGTCTTTTACACTGGTCTTTGCATCACCTGTATCTTTTACAAATTTCACCGCTTCCGCTTCAAAATCTTCTTTGCTCATTTGTGCTTTCGTCAAAATATCTGCCAATGGCTCGAGTCCTTTTGCTTTGGCAATCGTTGCTTTTGTATTTTTTTTCTCTTTAAACGGTCTGTACAAATCTTCGACTCTCGCCAAGGTTTCCGCTTCCATAATCTGCTTTTTCAGCTCATCCGTCATCAATCATTTTTCTTCTATCAGACGAATGATATCTGTTTTTCTTGCTTCGAGATTTCTTGTGTATCTATACATTTCATCAAAATCTCTGAGTTGCTCATCCGTAGCTCATTCCGTCAATTCTTTACGATATCTCGCAATAAACGGAACTGTATTTCCCTCATCCAAAAGCTGGACAATAGTGCGTACGATAGTAGGTGAAATACCGACTTTTTTGCTGATAATATTGATCAAATCTGCCATGAAAAAAACGATGAAACGATAAAACGACTAAACGATGAAACGTTTAAACGGCGAAACGATTAAACGATAAAATATATAAAGACGGATTAGACTAAAAAAGATGGATTAGATACTATCCCGTCTATTCTATCTAATCCGTCTATTACTATTTTTTTTCTTTAATATACAATCCATACGCGATAGCAAACAATGCCATAAATGGATAGACAATCATTCTGTCGACAAAGCTATGGAGAACTAGTCCTTCAATACTTAGTCACAAAATTCCCACTCAAAAAGCAAACACAATAGTTCCATACAGTTTTCTCTTTTTCGTCAATTTATCGTCAGTTTTTTTTTCTTCTTCATATGATTTATATGCGATATAGTGAAGATATCCATAGAGATACAACCACCCCAAAAATCAGAGGAGTCCATATTCTATCCAGATCTGAAGATATTGATTTTCAGGATTATATGCCTTGATTCATTCTACTTGATGAGAGGCAGGTCCTGCTGTTCACGCACCTTGTCATCGAAGCGGTCTTTCTCAGATGAGACCAAGTGCTTTTATGATTTCATTGAAATGTCAGGTATTGGAAAACTCTCTAGAGATGATTTGTCTTTGTCCAAAATACGTCACCACAGCAAACAAGAGTATCAGAGGGACAAACGCTTTGAGCGCCATTTTCCAATATTTTTTGGGGAATTGTGCAAGAATAAGAATAACGGTTTGTAGTATCCAAACACCTCGTGCTGCTCTCGAAAACGTAGACATAATGGCGAGCCCATAGAGACTTCATCGAGCAAATTTTTGTCCGAGTGGTTTGTTTTTGAAACACAAAATAAAGAACAATGGCCACATCGCTACAAGAAAAAATCCTCGTGAAATTGGTCTCTCAAAAACAAATTGATTGCGTACGAGTCATTGATCGTAGCGGGTATAATAGGCAGCTGGAGGTGCAATACCCACATCACCTTCGTAGTTCCATTGATTGTATCCAGCAAATTTCAATAAATTCGGCATCAACCAAAGCATACATCGCCATACCAAACTTCCTATCAACAATACTTTTATTACCCTGCTATATCGTTTGACGATATTGATTTCTCTTGTCCCAAAAAACAAAATCGTAATTGCAAAAAACACAATAAATATCAGAAACCCAATCATGCTATATCTTACCGACATGATCCATGTTCCGACTCCGGTAGAATTGATAAACACAGAAACTAAAAAACTCACGGCAAGCGTTCCCAGAAATACTCGTACAAAATTTTTCAAAGGAAATTTTTCAAAAAAGGATTCCAAATTTTCAGGGCTTTTTCTTTTCTTCCAAAAATATCGTCCCAAAAACCCCATCAATCCGATGATGATAATTTCTTTCCACATCCAAATAACACTCCACAATGCTCAGTCAAAGCCAAGTCTGTAGGTGACAAAGGTCTGGAGAAAAAACTGCAACAAAAGTCAGATCAAAAATATTTTTGCTACGAGGGTAAGTGTTTTGATGAGTTTATTTGACGGTTCCATTTTTCATTACTACACAATTAAAAAGACGGCTTTAAACTTTAAGCTTTAAGCTTCAAGCTAAAATTAATTTACAAACGTTTTGCTTACTTGATAAAACAACAATATAATCGTTATAGCAGCGAGTATTCACTGAATAAACCAAGCTTTCATGACGATAGTTGTTTCACAGATTCATTTGTGTTCAAAGAGATGATGAGCTGGAGCTACAGCAAAAAGCTTCTTTTTAAAATATTTTTTCCAAAAAATCTGAAGAAAACTAGAAAAAAGATCCAGAATAAATAGTCCAAACAAAATCACAAACGGAATAAATATTCCCGTTCTCATGTTCAAAAAATACAAGAGCGAAGCGATAAGTCATCCTAGTGCAAATGCTCAGCTATCGCCCATAAATATCTTAGCAGGATTGATATTGTAAAACATAAACGCTACAAGAATGGCAATCACAATGCAGATGACCGTAGCTGCGATATATGTTTGATTAAAAAACAATACAATACCAAGGACAAAAAGTATTATTGTCATCAGTCCTCATGCAAGACCATCGAGCCCATCTACGATATTGATGGCATTGACGATCGCGATAGTCCCAAAAAACGTAAGTATCGGATAAAAAATACCTAGCGATATTTTGCCTGCAATTGGCCAAAGATTGATATAATCAATCCCTAGTCTACTATAAAACCATCGACTAATAAACGCAGAAAAAATTACCATACCAATGAGTTTTGCTTTTGCACTCAGTCATTTTACAGCACCATGTCCTCTGATATTCAAAAAATCATCTACGAGTCCAATCAGTCCCATACTAAAAAATCCAAACAAAATAATATAGGTTTCTTGTCTATTAAAGAGTGTATTGTTCACGAGTCCATAATGCTGGAGAATATAAGAAAGTCCTATCATCAGTCACATAATAATCAAAAAAATACCACCTCACATCGTAGGTGTTCATTGTTTGTGTTCGTGCATTTGAGTAAAGATTTTAGATTCTTCTCCGGTGACTGCAGACTCACGGATAGTTTTTCCAAACTTCCATTTTTTCAAAAGAGAAATATATATCGGATAGACTATTCGCGAGATGAAAAACGCAATCAACGCAAACATGATAATATTATTTAATTTGACCAACATGGTATCATTCAAAAAAAACATAAAAACTTCACTATCTGAGGGACAAGTGTAGTTAAGTTTGTATGATATTTCAAGTATAAATACCATAGTCCAAACCGTCAATATGTTTTTTGACAATAGAATTATCATAAGTAAGTATTGAAAAAACAAAAAATATTTTTATACTTGATGTGGTTTTATATCAAGATATTTCACGATGCAGCACGAAGCACTCTTATATTCACTTGATACTACGATTACCAAAAAACAACTCAAAGCACAGGAGTCTATTTTGTATGATACCAAAAAATACACAAAGCTCCAGGATCGGGTGCAAAAAGAAAAGGTAGGTGCACTGATAATGTCCAATATACCAAAATATCAGCACATCAAGTCATTGCCATATATACTGTATTATATCTGAGATATTTCGCTTTTGGACAAAAAAACACTTGGTATTGTTGGTCCAAGATTGATGTCATGATACGGTGAAGATGTTCTCCACAAACTTTTTTCTCTTGCTCAAGGAAGCGATATCATCACTATTTCTGGCATGGCTGAAGGAGTAGATCAGCTCTGTCATTCATTATCTATTCAATACAACATACCTACGATTGCTGTACTTGGATGAGGTCTTGGTCGATATTCCAAAAGACCAGAATGGGCAATCATTCAATCTATTGTCGCCGCATGAGGACTTGTCCTTTCTCAGTTTAGATTATGAGACCAACCGACTGTATATACGTTTCCTCAGAGGAATCGTACTATTGCATTATGTGCAGACATATTATTTCTCCCAGAAGCTGGCAAAAAATCTGGTAGTCTGATTACCGTAGATTTTGCACTCGCTATGCAAAAACCTGTATATGCGACACCAAGTTCTATTTTTTCTCCGACGAGCGAAGGTATCCTTGAGTGTATAGAAAGTGGTGAAGTCAAACCTGTCGTGGATCTCCAAAAGTTTCTTCACCACCATTTTTTTTCTTCACAAGCCATCACCAAATCACTACCAAAAATACCACTAACTGATAAAGAGCAATCACTTGTTGCACATCTTTGTTATGACCAGCCTAGAGAAATATATGAATTAGTAACGCTGAGTGGTCTTGATATCCAGGAGATTATCCAGCTACTTACTATGATTGAGATCAAATGATTAGTCGCTCAATCCACCCCAGGAAAATATATATTACATCAAATATAATCAGAAATATGTATTTTTTCTCTTCATTAGCGCTTTGCAATTTTATATTGAAATTGATACTCCATTTCATATCTATATATAGAACAAGGACATAGTTTTTACTATTTTTTGCTAATTGATGTTTTCCAAAAAAAATAAGAAGAAGGCATTCACACTTATAGAAATGCTTATCGTAATAGTCATTATCGGTATCCTTATGGCGGCCATCTATCCTAGATTGTCCAACGCAAGAGGAAGAGCAAATGATGTTGCAAGCAAAGCTGATCAAGCTCAAGTAGCCGCAGCAATGGTTTCATAACAAAATGAAAGAAGACAATTTACTACAGCTGCATGATCTTTGTCTCTTATTTCATGAAATCTTATTTCTGCAGGGATGAATAGTATTCCTACAGATCCAAATGCAAGTAGGGTTTTTTCTGGTATAGCTTGATGAACAGCAGGACAGTATTCATATACTCCTATTACAAAATGATGATTAGCAAACAATTGATTTGTCCTAATGGCAGGTACAGAAACAGAATGATGATCAAATTGGGTAGTTGGGTGATCTGTAGGAATTATAAATAGCACAACGGATTATGCAAATATAAAACTTTGTAAATCATTTACTCCTACGTCTTCTACACCAACAAATGATGATGCAGGAAATTGCACATACAACAAAAATGCTGACAATCTTAGATATATTTATCTCTACTAAAAAACTTACCAATAAAAAAAATAGCCCCGCACTGTTGCGGGGTTTTTCTTTTCCTCACGCTAACCCTCTCTTAGTGTTTTCCCTCATCCCCGCCTTCTCCTTCAGAGAAGGAGTGTAAACATACCCCTCTCTGAAGGAGAGGGGAAGGGGGTGAGGAAAGAAAGCTAACAGACAAATTATTGTATATGTTTACATAATAATTACCTCTGGTTGTAGCTCTACAGCAAATAGCTCTAGGACTTTTTTTTGTATAGACTGAGCGAATGCTCGAATTTCTTTTCCACTAGCTCCACCATTGTTGACAATAATGAGTGCGTGTTTATCATAGGTAGAAACTGGTCACTGAGACTTTCACTTGCACCCAGCAAGTTCGATAAGTTGTCCTGCAGACAATTTAAATGCAGAATTCAAAATTCAGAATTCAGAACCATGTACTTCATTTCATTTCAGCTGTGGATATTTCACCAATAATTTTTCATACTGATCTTTCGTCACGACAGGATTCTTAAAAAAACTTCCTGCTGTTCCTATTTTTTTCCGATCCGGTAATTTCCCTTCCCTGATCTTTATGATAATATTTGCTACTTGCTGAGCCGTGATGTCATTAGGATCGATTCATTTTTCTCAGATACTATTTTGGATATCGTTGTATTGGATATTCGGAATATAATCATCAGATTGCTTTTCAAACACAAAAGTTACTGCGGTAATTATTACTTTATTTTTCAACTCATGTTTGAAAATACTCTCACGATAACCAAATTTACATTCACTATTCGTTCGAACTTTTTTTTCTTTGGTCGCTATAACGATACCTTCAACTTCAGCGATTATATCTTTTGCTTCTTTACCATAGGCACCGATATTGCCCACGGGAGCTGATCATACCTGGCCTGGGATTAGGACAAGATTTTCTCCTCAGACATATCATTGCTCGAGACTCCACATCATGACTTCATGTCGATTCTCGCCTGCACCTGCTTTCACGTAGACTAAATTATTATCTTCCTTTATTACTTTTTTCCCCATCAAAGAAACTTTAATTACCAATCCATTATAGTCCTTCGTGAAAAGGATGTTCGCACCACCACCGAGAATAAGATGTTCATGGCTAGAAAAAACGTCCATTCATATCAGGTCAAATATCTCTTGTTCATTTTTCACTTCTACAAAAAAATCTGCTTGTACATCCACAGCAAAGGTATTATATGGTTTCAATGAAATATTCTTTTGTATATCTATCATAACAAAAAATTCTCAAAGTAAATATATATACCTCGAGAATAGTTTTTCATTAGATATTATCAATATGTTATTATTTCATTGTTAGTCTATAAAAATTTCTAGCAAAATATTCATAGGTTTTATAAACACGATCAGTGTCTTTGTAGATTTTATAAAAAAGGCTTTTAAATTCATCAAGTTTTTGTAATAGATTTTCTCTATCTTCATCATCTCTAACATGATCAATTGCAAGTTCAAGATCCTGATTTATATTCAAAAACATTTCTTCAAGATCATTTCTTTCATATACAAATTCATCAAGTTGTTTGTGTATTTCTTGAAGTTTTATTTTTTTTTCGTGAAATAGTTTTTCATTTTTTTTCAACATATTTTCTTCTCTTATACAAAAATTTTCCATTTCCATAGCTATTTGAGATGCTTTTTTATAAAGTAAATGTATTTCCTTTTGTAGAATTAACTGATTCTTGAGTGTGTTTAGTATACGATCCACAATATTTCTTTTTCAAAGAACAATTTTTTCAGCTATTGGACTGGTAATTTCATTTTCATTGTTTGATGTGGTATTTCTTTTGTTATCCCTTTTTTTTGGCATATTATATATTTATAATATAAAACTATAATATATTATATATATTTAAAAAATAAAGTCAAATAAAATCAAATAAAATATACATATTAATTCAATACGCCAATACATTCAATATGATGGGTCTGAGGAAACATATCCACAGGTTGGATTTCCTTGATATCAAATCCTCATGCGAACAAAAGTTCAATATCTCTGACCATAGTTACGGGATTACAAGAAATATACAACAATTTAAAATCTGAGTGTTTTTTTAAATCACAGATCATTTGAACGACGTTTTTATGTAAGCCATCTCTAGGCGGATCGATGATGACGAGACCAAGATTGCTGATTTTGTTGACTATTTCCGGATGTTGAGTAAACGCTTTTTCTGCGGGATTTGCCAAGAAAGTCACTTGATCTTCGAGTCCATTTATCTTGGCATTATGCCATGCATCAGTGATAGCTTCTTCGACGATTTCTATTCAAACTAGCTTATTTCCTTTTCAGCATTTCAAAAAACTGATACCGATACTTCATGTTCCACAGTAGAGATCGAGGATCGTTCATTCGACATTTCCGACCATATTCATTGCTTGACCAAAGAGCTGTTGTGCTCACAGCGTATTTGTCTGAAAAAAAGAAAATGGTGAGACCCTAAAAGAGATTTCAGATGTTTTTTCAGGAGATTTAATATGATTTTTGCCAACGGTACTAAGCTTATTTTCAGTCTCTTTCCCAAAGATAAGTTTTTCATAAATATACCCTTCTCCTCGAAATGTTTCCGTTTTGGAATCATTGTTTCTGATAGTGTCTGCAAGCCCGTTATTATATGTTATGACAAAGGTCGTTATCTTTTTATTAAGCATTGGGTCAGTCTTAAATGTCTCAAGCAATTGATCTCGTTGTAGCGTAGTTTTCGGAGTGAGTTGTTTGTTTGCGACAGAAAGATTAACGAGAAATTGGTCAGTATTTGTTCCTTGTCTGATCACAAGATGTCTAAAAAATCCCTGATGAGTCATTTGATCATAGACGGGAAGTCATGAACTTTTACAGAGTTCTTTGATATGTTGAAACAACAGATTCGATTCATTAGAAACAAGTCCACACGTATCGATATCTATTATTTTACTAAATTCTCCTTGCTTATGAAAACCTATACTTCGATTGGAGAGAACTAAGTTCTCAGACAGATTAGACGGGTTAGACGGGATAGATTCTAATCTATCTAATCCGTCTTTTTGTCTTTTAGTTATATATTTCCCAAAGCTAAATTCGATTTTGTTCCTATAATTTTTTTCTTCTGGTGATCCTATGATAGACAAGACCTCTAATTTTGGCAATTTCTTCTTTATCTTCGTAAACGCATCATTGACGATATCTTCCTTCAGCTTCAGCTGGTTCGCATAGCTCAGCATCTGTCGTTTGCAGCCACCACAACCGATTTTTCGGACAGCCTCAAGCTTTAAGCTTCAAGCTTCAAGCTCATCTTTTTTTGAAAAAAAGTGCGGACAAAAGATTTCCCCATCTACGATTTTAGAATCAAGTGATTGAATATGAGTGATATGTGCTTCGACATAGTCTTTTTTCTGTTTAACAATTCTGAGATCTACAACACTTCCTGGCAAAGCCCCTCATTTGATTAATATTCTTTTTCCGTCACTCATTCTTGCAAGTCCTACTCATCCATATCATATTTTATCTATTTTGATTCTTTTAAGTTCTTTTGCCATGGTGTTTTCCAAAAGGTACTAAAGCCCTAATTTGCTTCTCAACTCTGCTTGTACTTCTTCAATATCTTTGCTTGCATCAATAGTAATAACCTTGCCCATCTCATCAAAATGCTTGATAACATTGAGCGTTTCATTCATAAAAATTGCTATTCTTTGTTTCATTATTTCAGGAGTATCATCTTTGCGACCTTCTATTTCAGCTCTTTTCATCATCCTTTCTAGGGCCACCTCTTCAGAAAGTGCAAGATGGACGATCACAAAATCCCTATTCATTTGTCCCATCTTTTTGCTGAAATATTCAGCTTGTTCCATCATTCTTGGAAAGCCATCTATGATAAATTGTTTGTTACTCTTTTCTGCGATTTTAAGTGCCGTATGGATTAGATCGTGTGTGATAAAATTATCTATCATTTGTCCATTATTTACTATATCTCTAATATAATTTCCTATCATATTATTGCTAGACAAAAGCGCTCTCAATGTTTCTCCCATCTCAAAATATCGATAATTAGGCAAGTCTTGGAGTAATTTTTTGGCTTGAGTACCTTTACCACATCCTTGGATTCCGAGAAATACGATGTCTTTATTCATTATTATACAATATAAGAAATAAAAAAAATCTGAACATATTGATGAATGTCATACTAATAATGTCCTCCTCATTTTCAACGAATTTACTACATTTTTCACCCGGGTGCAGTCGTTAGTAAATTAGCTTCTAAACTAAGCTAACAAAAGTTAGCACCCGGGTGGAAAACAAAAAAACTCCTTTTTCAAAGAGCCTTTTTATAAACTAACAACTAATAGTGAATAACTAACAACGAATGATTTATCTTATTGTTAGTTATAGTCACTGGGTATGTATAATAGTCCATAATAAAACAAGTCTTTGACTGTTCACTATTAACTATTCACTGTTCACTGTTCACTGTTTTTTTTACCTCTTTGACCAAGATGGTCCTTTTCTCGCTTTCTTGAGACCTGGTTTCTTTCTTTCTTTTACTCTTGGATCTCTCTTGAGAAGTCCAAAAGGTTTGAGAGTAAGTCTCAATTCAGAATTCCATTCGATCAAAGCTCTAGCAAATCCTAGTTTGATAGCGTCAGCTTGTCATGAAATTCATCATCCATTGACAACAATTTCAGCATCAAATTTCTTGAGATAATCACCACCAAGAGTAGTAAGTGGCATAAGAGCGGTATTTAGAAGATAGGTATTACCACCAAAATATTCAGCCAATGGTTTTTGAGATCCATTAGATGTTTTGATGATGAAGCTACCGCTTCCATTTCCAAAAAGTCTAACAACAGCTGTTGTTTCTTTTCTTCTTCCTATTGCATAGGTATATTCTTTGTTTGCCATTATTTACAAGTAATAGGTTTAAAATGATCATATTTAGTAGTAGTTCAAACAACTAATTTAAGTCTCTTAATCCTTCTGTCTCTGAGTTTATTTTTGGAAATCATTCCTCTTACAACTGCAGTCAACAATTTAGCAGGATTGGTCTTCATAAGAATATCTCGAGTTACTTGTTTGACGTTTCCTTTGTATCCACTATAAGAATACATGGCATTATCTTGAAGTTT
>CAYXTU010000018.1:0-4749 GCA_964468245.1 uncultured Candidatus Peribacteria bacterium
GATAGAATTATTTGATCAGGAATCAATGCGAATTCCATGTTCATTATTATTGTAAAATTCAGCGTTGTTGATAGTATTGTTGCTTGAAGAATTGTATGTTTTAATTCCATCTCAATAATTGTTATAAGATTGAGAATTGTTGATGGTATTGTTGCTTGAAGAAGATATTTTAATTCCATCTGAATAATTATTATAAAGTTGAGAATTGTCGATAGTGTTGTTGGTTGAAGAAGAACCTATTGAAATTCCATCTCAATAATTGTTATAAAGTTGAGAATTGTTGATAGCATTATTTGAAGATGAATATATTGAAATTCCAGCCAAATAATTATTATAGAGTTGAGCGTCATTGATGGTGTTGTCTACTCAAGAATTTATTGTAATTCCATCTCAATAATTGTTATATACTTGGATATTATTGATAGAATTGTTTGAAGATAAGAGTATTCTGATTCCATATTGATTATTATACGTTTGAGAGTTATTTATGGTGTTGTTTGTTCAAGAGCTGATTATGATCCCATTTAATTCGTTGTTATATACTTGGATATTGTCTATAGAGTTGTTTGCTCAAGAATTTATTAAAATTCCATCTCAATAATTAGTATAAAATTGAGAATCGTTAATAGAATTATTTGTTGAAGATCATTCTAATGTTATTCAATCATTGTTGTCATAAAATTGAGAATCGTTGATAAAATTGTTTGAAGAAGAATAAACACGAATTCCCGCACTATTGTTGTTGTAAAGTTGAGAATTGCTGACTGAGGTGTACAAAGTAGACCAGATAAATATTCCATAATAGTTATTGTTGTAAAATTGAGCATTGTTTATTGTATTATTGGAAGAAGAATTAAAATAATAAGCTCAATAATCGTTTCCTGTGTGGTTACTACCATTACCATCATTAGTTCCATCGACGTTAATATGGTCAATTATGGTGTGTTTTTTTTTGTTTATATTCAGCAAAGTAATGCTTGTTCACAAATATTCAGCACTATACAAGGTAGTCCCACTTATGTTTTTACTCACTATAGCACTACAATTTGCTAGATTTATTTTACTAGACACAATAGCTTGCTCTCCCGTGAGGACGTAGATAGTGTTTGCTACTAAATTTTCTGGCAAGTTGCCTGTCTCGATAACCGTCATATCACTACCACTACATTGCGCAGTATTCCGGCCACTCCAGTTGGTGGTATACGCCGTGGTATCACCTACGCCACTACCATACAAAGCTTTAATAATATCTCACGTACTAGGATTGTCGTTCCAAAAGCTAGCATCAATGAAATTGCTATTGTCCCAAGTAACATTTCATCCATCAAGCACCCAACTAGCGGCATTGGTAGGAGAAGATATGTTCAAAATTACCGTAGCAATAACTGCGACAGTACCTAGGAGTAAAGAAAATATATGAATATGCTGTTTTTTGATCATGAAGATGCACAAATACCTAAACATACTAAGTATATCCACAAACCAAAAAATAGGCAAAGATAGGGGGTCTTTTATGTGAGTTTAATAGGTATATTTATAAAAAAGATATATAGTAGGGGTTGTAAACCAAAAATGTTGGTGGGGCAAATCGTATCCCGGGAGAAATACGTGGGAGGAAACAATATATAACAGACATATTTTATGGAATCTCATTGTTTTTTTACTTCATAACACTAGATACTAGGAGAGTATTTTTTATCTATTTCCTGCTGGTAATGGGACACAAAAAGAACCTAGTTATTTTACTTTCTCTTTTCATTTTTGTATGACTTGGTATTTGAGGCTTTTTAGTCCTCAAATCAGGAATGTTGTGATGAATGTGATCAGATATTTCTATAGGGAAAATCGATACGTCACTTTCAGGTGACAAAGCTGTTACGCTATTTTTCCCATCTGGCGCAATCGATAATCTTGATCAAACCGTGTTGGTGTCTTTTGCCAAGCCTATGGTCGCATTGACTAACCTAGATCAACAGGTAACATGCCCTATGACCATCACTCCAGAAGCAAAGGGTACCTGTAGATGGATATCTACTCAGACGATTGAGTTTACTCCTCAGCAATGGAAACCAGCAACCCAATATACTGCTACCGTACAATGAGACAAAGAAATATATACATGAACATTTTCTACGCCTTTGTTGCAACGAGGAATTTCACAAAAGGAATCTTTGCGTGAAGGAATTCAGATAGTATTTAATTTTTCTGTCAAAGACGGACAGCTTCAAAAATATCTTATCGTAACCGATACTCAGACGTCCCAAAAGGTTCCGGTAAAAGTGACGCAAGATGCAATGTCCGGTACATATATCATCCAACCACAAGTATGAACACGAAAATATCTTACTCCGTATACCTTTACTTTGAGTTCGTCACTAGACACACAAGAGGGGAACCTCCCAAGCACATTAAGCGGGATTACCTATACAACACGTGATGCGCTAGGTGATGTGATGCTTATGAAAATGGTGACCAACGACGGAAAAAAATGATTTGAAAATTATCGATATAATGAATGAGGTCAAAATTATGGACAGACGCAAGGATATGGATATCAAAACATAAGCGATATTTATTTTACTCAGGCAAGTTCTGCCGCATTACTTCCTCTCAAAGATATAGCATTTGATATGATGTTTCAAGAAATCATTACTGATCTTTCTTCCAAAACTATTCGTCTGGTCAAAGACGGGGTAGCCGTTCCAGCGACGCTTTCCTATGTACCAGAGATGATATACAACGAAAAAACTAGGGGAGAAAAACAAGAAACAACCAAGAAAAAAGTGAGACTAGTAGTTACCGATAAACTTGCAGATAATGCAACCTATCAATTGCAATATACGCCAGATGGGACAACAGTCGTAGCATCTCGTACATACAAAACAGCTGCATCGTTAAAGATTTCAAGAATAGAAATGGTATCATATTCCAAAGTCTGTGTGTATACCAACAACCAATTAGACAATACAATGCTAGATACAAATGCAGAACACCCATTACTTACGACCACACCCAAATCACGCATCCAATCTATAGGTCAAGAACAATATATGCCAGATGAACTTTGGAATGAATTGTATAAATTGACAAAAAATAACGTTGGCAAATTTCTTGCAGACAATGGATTCTGTCCACAACCAAAAGCAGATGAAGTGCTCTATGTAGTGAATACAAGACTCAATCCATCGACAAGCTATACCTTACAATTCACGGTAAAGGATATCTATGGTACTACATTGGCTCCTATTACCAAAACATTTGTCACCGGCAAGATACAAGACAAAGATAAATTTCTCTACATGGGATATCCCGCAAAAAATACGATACCAAGCACGGTACCTCTCATCGTAAATATCCAAAGTATCAATACCCCTACTGCAAACATTTCTGTCTGTGCTATGGATGTCCAGCAATATTTACAGAGTAAACGCACCAATATCACCTACGATGCAAGTGGTAATCAAATGACATCAGTAGCGAGCTGTACACAATCATTTGCAAAAGATATTACGATAAAAAACAACAACTGGTTACTCACAAATACGCGCATAGATATAGAAAAAGATCTTGGAGGAAAAACTATAAAGTCTCCTATCATCCGTGTGGTTGGTTCCTTAAAAACCAATGATCCTATCGCAAAGAAGAGATGATTTTCTACTATTTTTGTGAGGGCGAATCTTTCCCTTATGCTAGAACAAGCTACCAATAAAAGCGTTGTTCTTGCTACGACATTCAACGGTACACCCGTCGCTGGATTATCATTCAAATGATATCGTTTTGAAAATGATGGATATGTACCTGTAGCATTGACAGCAAAATATGACAGTAAAAAATGAACCTATGAATTAAGCGATACCGCTGATGTCATCGTTGCATCCAATACTGCCTATCGAGGTATGATAGAAAGTGAAACAGATATTACGCAAAATTATGACTTTGGATATATCGCAGGACAAGGTAGTGCAACCAAAGATTTCTTATACTTGTATACCGAGAGACCTATTTACAAACCAGGTGACACGGTATATTACAAAGGTATTTTGAGGACATTCAATTTCGACGGATTCAAAGCAAGTGCCAAGACCGCAGGAACTATTATCGTTAGCAATGAACTCGGAGAAGAAGTAATGAAGTTTGGAGTCAAGTTGGACAAAAATAGTAATTTTACCGGATCGTTCAGTATTCCAAAAGATATATTTCTTGGAGGATATACAATGAGATTCCAAGCTAGCAACCAAGAAGATATATTTACCAACGCTATGTTTTTTGTAGAAGAATATAAAAAACCGGTATTCAAAATCAGTATCGATTCCGGAACAAATGATATCATTGCAGGAGACTCAGCAACTATATCACTCAATCCAGTATATTATTTTTGAGGCAAAGTAACTAATGCACAAGGCAATTATCAGCTCCTTGCACAAAAATATTTTTTCAACGCAAAAGACTATGGCGACTTCCAATTTGGTGAAGGAAATGATTATGTAAATTGTATGTATCGAAATGAATGTAACTATATGGACACACCGATATTCGCACAAGACTCAACATTTACTATCAATCCTACAGGAAATTATACCGTCAAATATCCTACAGACAAAGACGCAGCAGAAAAATTATATTCATTTATTTTTCAAGTAGAGGATCCTACAACCAAAAAACCTGTCAGCACCACGGTGACCAAAGTCATTCATGCAACGGATGGATATGTAGGTATACAACTACCATATCGAAATAGCAAAGACCAAT
>CAYXTU010000018.1:4759-13280 GCA_964468245.1 uncultured Candidatus Peribacteria bacterium
GCCGTGACGCTTGATTGGGATGCTCAGCCAAAAGCAAATACGAAAGTTACTATACAATTGATCAAACAAGATTGGAAAGCGATAAAAAAACAAGGAATAGATGGTGTATTCTATTACGACTATTCACTCAAACAAGTGATAGAATCTACCGAGACAGCAACGAGTGATTCCAAAGGAATGATTGAAAAAAAATTACAACCAAAATCTGATGGAGAATATCTCGTGACGGTTTCCTATCAATGAAAGTGATCAGTTCCTTTTGTATCTAGCCAGACCGTGTATGTGTCAGGAAAAGATCCTTTATTATGGAGGACAGAAAACAATTCAGTGACCAAAGTGATAGCAGAAAAAACTATGGTAAATATAGGAGAAACCGCAAACTATACTATTCAATCTCCTATCAATACGGGAACAATTTTCATCGCTATAGAAAAAGATGATGGAATCCTCAAGTACTTTACTTTGCCACTACAAGATTATGCTACCAAATTTTCACTCAAGATAGAAAAAGAATATTATCCAAATATTTATTTGAGAGTATTCCTTATAGGACAGCAGACAAACAATCCATTGCCCGTCTACAAGAGATGATTGGCTATCAGCAAGGTAAATACTTTACCACAAAAATTACAGGTAGAAATCACTACCAACAAAGAATTATATCTTCCATGAGACGCTCCAAAAATTACTGTCAAAGTTATGGACGCAAACAAAACTCCTGTAGTATGAGCAAATCTTAGTCTTAGTATCGTCGATCAAAGTCTCTTAGCGCTCAAGGGAAATCCGATCAAAAATCCGTTTGCATATTTTTATGATATGAAAAGATATCTCTGAACGAATACCTGGTTATCACTCAATACCTTAGTCGATAAGTTAGAAATCAAAGACGCGACCGATGGATCAAAATGATGAGATGGTGGTTCGTTGAAATGAGGGAACAGTAGAAAAAAAAGATGAGTATTCAAAGACACCGCATATCGAAACGCAAACATTACTACAAATGCACAATGACAGGCAATCATAACTGCTGATGCCTTGCCAGATAATTTGACGACACGAGTAATTGAATGATTGGTAAATACCAAAGATACCAAAATAGGTATCGCTACAGATACTATTCAAACTGCATTACCATTGATGATTAATCCAAATCTTCCAAGCATACTTTCTATCAACGACAAGGTAATTTTCCATCCCGTGATTTTCAATAAGACCGACAAAGAACAAAGTGTTACCTTCACTATGTCAGGAACATATTTGAATATATCCAACCCTACACAAAAAATAACTATCCCCGCACAATGAGAAATGGGTATACATATTACCGCTATAGTTACCGGAAGTACCTTACTCTACACGCAGCAATGAGCGAGCAAAATACAATTTCTCGCTACGACATCAGACGCAGATGTTCGTGATGAAATTCAGCTCTATGTCCCCGTGATTCAAAATACTACCAAAGAAACCGTGACCACTGTAGGAAATATTAGTGGTGGAAAAGCGCTTGAGAAGTTGGCTATCCCAAAAAATCTCCAAGGATATTTGTCACTGACCTACAGTAAATCATTGTTTGGTTCTTTGTTACAATGATTGTCATGAACATCAGAATCTGCGTACAATTGTCTAGAACAAAGGTTTTCATCATTTATGTCACATGTATATATCAAGAAATTATTTACCTCTGCCAAAAAAGGTGATGCATATAATCTTGATAAAATATTCTTTTCACAGCGAGTAGATCAATTCGATGGATACAAAAAAATAGCCGTACCTGCATATATAAAATCACAACTTGCGAGTCTAGAAAAATATCAAAATACGGACGGAGGATTCATGTTCCGATACGATACTACGATTCCACAAAAATCTTCAGTTTGATTGACCAACTATATTATTACATCATTAGCTGCACTTCGTGACATAGGATTCACCGTCTCAGACAAGATTACGAGCAAAGCTATTGCTTACCTCAAAAAACAATTTTACGCAGATCAAAAACGCTGTATTCAGAAAAAAATAAATTGTGAATGACGAGCACAACAAGGCATGGAAACTATTTCTGCAATCATAGATTTCACTCCAGGAGATACTTCTGCTTCGAAGATGTGGGAACTTGTCACTCCATATATCAAAGACAATACATCAGCGATACTGCTCACCAAGAAAGCAATCTTGCTAGGAAAATTATGACAGACCAAACAAGTCACAGAACTATTAAATACCGTCTTGAAAAATCAATTAGTCATGGAACCAAAGACCGCACACATCGGTAAATATTCAAGCTATGACAATATTTTCAATACCGCATACTTCTTGGAAGCGAGTACCTATGCACCAGAATTCATGACAAAAAATTCCGTCATCTTCGATGCACTCCAAAGATGGATAGCTGAACAAAAGCAAAATGGATCACGATGATCCTCGCAAGAAACTATAGAAGTCATCAAATCATTGACTCGTTTCATTTCTATCAATCCAGTATCAGCAAAAACCATGAAGATTACTACCACAATCTGATCTACTAAGTTTGCAGATGCTACCTTGCCAAAAGATGATCCTTTCGCAATCAAAAGTACGCAGACAGACATAGCGAATATTTCGCATCAATCCAAAATAACAATAAAATCTGATTCCAAAGATCTTGCATATTACGACATTACTATGAATTATTTCTTACCTGCGCAAGATGTTGCATCCAGAGATGAATGATTTGTTATCCAAAAAAAATATTATAGCTATGAAGCATATATGAATGTCTTCCGTGCAAAATCAGCTGAGCGATTAGAGTACCTCCAAAACAAAATTAGCTATACGGCATTGAAATATCCAAAAGATATTACTGAATATCTCAAAGAAGAAAAAGCTCTAAAGGTTGGTGAAGTCTTAGTAGCAAACATTACTTTTGTAACGAGCGAACCAAGAGAACAGGTAGCTATCGATACCTACATTCCTGCAGGTACAGAACTTGTCAATCCAAATCTTTCTACTGAGAGCACCTATACCAATCAAATACAATCACAAGCAAATCAGCAACCATATGGCTATGGATATGAGTATCCAAATAGTGAAACGCAACAACCAGTACCAATCACTATCCAGACATTTACCTGTGACAAAGAAGAATTTAGAACTGAAAAACATTTCTGTTATGTAGAGCATCTCAATCCAGGAAGCTATACACTTATGTCTTTGGTAAGAGTTACACACGCATGAACATTTGCTGTCAGACCAGCGATGATCTTCGAATTCTATCATCCAGAAAATTTTGGAAGAACATTCGGTCAACAATTTACGGTCTCTGAATAATCGATGACTAAACACCTCACACATCATAAAAAAAAATCTAGACGATTTGGTATGCTCTATATTTTAGCGAGCATATCACTTTTGTCGATAGCTATTCCCTATTTTCTCCCTATTCATCTCAAAGAAATTCCTGTCTCTACCATAGTCTACGATAGAAACAATACGGTAGTTGGTGAGATAGTATCCGACGCTATTCATAGGCATCAGGTATTGGAATTGGACATGTATCCCCAGTTTTTGGTTGCCTCAATTATTGCGATCGAAGACCAACGCTTCCGACAACACAATGGAATAGATACGATTGCACTGACTAGAGCAATGATTGAAAATATCAAATCAGAAGCTATTGTTCAGTGAGCATCCACCATCACATCACAAATTGCAAGAAATCAATTACGACTCAATGCGCCGAGAACATGGCGAAGAAAAATTATTGAATTTACCTACGCATACATACTCGATGCAAGATATTCCAAACAACAATTACTCGGATATTATCTCAATACTTTGCCCTTATGATATATGAATTATGGCTTTGAAACTGCTGCCCAGCGATATTTTGACAAGTCGGTATTTCAGCTTTCTAGGTCTCAACAATTAGCACTGATTACTATTATGAAGAATCCTGTGCGTTATGATCCATTCAAAAAATCATGAAATTTCAGGACAAGATATATGAATCTGATTTCTTTTTTGGAGAAAGAAAAATATATTTCTTCGGGAGATGCACAATCATTATCTGTAGGCGTTGATAGCTTACATCGAAAAAATGATACTACTATTGCACAACCGTATCTTAGAGATTATATCCAACAACAAGCACAAAAACAAAATAAAACATTACCCGCAAGTGTATACACAACAGTTGATGACAATATGTCTCGTGAAATACAGCATATAGCTGATCAGACTATTTACAAACTATTGCGAAAAGATGCATCTGATTATGGTGTAGTAGTGATAGACAGACAGAGCAATCAACTTCGTGTAATGCTAGGCGGTATGGCCTATGATGGCAAAGCTGGACAAGTAAATTCAACAATGAGTGTCAACCAGCCGTGATCAGCAGTCAAACCATTTACCTACGCATTAGCATTTCAAGAGTTATGACTGCTTCCATCAGATACGATCATAGATGAACCGGTACAGTTTCAGTCCTTGCTGTGATTTTCGTATACACCACAAAACTTTAGTATGAGTTACCAATGACCGGTAACCATAGCGCAAGCGCTGGCTCAGAGTCTCAATATCCCTGCAGTCAAAATCGCTGAACAAGTAGGAGTAGATAAACTCTTAGACTTTTATCATAAGGTAGGATTGGAATCATTGACCCAATCAGCCGATTATTACTGACTCGCACTTACCTTATGAGTCGGGGAAGTAAGCTTACGAGAGATGGCAAGAGCGTATGGTATCTTTGCACACCAAGGAGAACTGTGTGATATCGCTATTTTTTCCTGACAACAGGTGACCTGCAAAACTATTATCGATCCAAAATATACCACTATGGTCGTAGATATTCTTTCCAACAGATATAATAAGATGCCATCATTTCCTTTGTTTTCCAATCTCGATTTTCCCGATAGAAATGTCTTCCTCAAAAGTTGAACATCCAGAAAATTTAGTGATAATCGAGTCATAGGGTTTACGGATCATTATATCGTAGCGATCCGAATAGGCAATAAAGATGGGTCAAATATGAAGTGAGTAAGCGGCGTCTCTGGTGCCGGTGATATCTTCAATAATATTGTCTATATGCTAGAAAAAGATAGTCAGACGCCATCGTACGCACCACAAGCAAACGCACAAGTCGCACCCTATCTCCATATTATCAAACCATTACCTCAGACCATTTTTTCTCTTGATACCAAACTTTCTCCAGATTTACAATGACTCAAATTCGAATTTTCCACAAATATTCCGTACACAACATATCAACGAACAGTAGATAAAAAAATACTTTCTACACCTATTCGAATGCCACAAGTCGGTACGCACACCGCTAGCATTACCTTGTTTTCTGGTAGTTCAACAATAGAAACTCGTGAGATGCAATTCAAAGTACAAGAATAGAAAAAAATACCTGATTGCTCAGGTATCTTCTGTATAAATATTATCTTAAGCTAGCATTCAATGTCTCTGCGGTTGTTGTTCTTATCTTCTCTTGGACTGCGTTGATTTCATCATTGAGTAATGTCCTTTCATAACTTCTATACACTATCCTAAATGTATAACTTATTTTTCCTATACCGAATTTTTCTTCGTTGTCATAGGTATCCAATAGTTGGACATGTTCTACTATTTCTCATCAGAGATCTCTTACGAGATCAAAGTATTCGTTCAAACTGACGCTTTTATCTATAATAAAAGAAATGTCTCTATAGGGTGGCAGGGGATCGAACCCTGGACCACTGGCTTAAAAGGCCATTGCTCTACCGACTGAGCTACCACCCCATACCAAATGATTATATACTTATTGCTCATTGCTCGGACCGAAACGAAGTGGAGCCCCGCTTCTTTAGCGGGGGAATGAGCTACCGCTCCATACGTTAAATTTCTAAATAAATCCTTTGAGTTTTTTGTATATTTTTGAGCTTACTTTTACTTTAATCTGAGAACCATCTTCGAGCTTTATCTTTTTGTCGATCAAATTTACTTTGAATGTTCTTCTTGTTGCTCTCATAGAGTGAGACCTAAGATTTCATGATCTCGTTCATCTTCCCGTAAAATCACATATTCTTGCCATGATAATTGAATGTAGAATGTAAAATGTATAATTCAGAATTAATATTTTCTGCATTCTCTAAACTCTGAATTATTGTTATTTTTTTTCTTCTTTCTTTTCATCGGTAGAAACAGGAGCATCAGTACCAGTAGCTGGTGTAGCAGCAGCAGTAGCAACTACTTCTTCTTCTTTTTCTTCTTCTGTAACAACAACGGTAACGATAACTTGTTCTGGGTCATCAAGTACTTCTACTTTGTCTGAGAATTTAAGATCTTTGACAAATATTGTGTCGTTGATAGTCAAAATAGTAGAAATATCAACAGATATATCATGTGGTAAGTCTTGTGGTAATGCTTCTACTTCGATAAAGTCTTTTACAAGCTGTATTTGTCCTTCTCATGATTTTTCTAGTGGAGATTCACCTATCATCTTGACTGGGATTTCTGTAGTAACTTTTTCATCTTTGTTTACTGCCAAAAAGTCTATATGGATAAGCACATCACTAACAGGATCTACTTGGATATCTTGGATCAAAACAAGTTGATCAACATCACCAGAAAGAGTAAGTGGTGTAGAATATCCAGCTTCTTTGTATGCTTTGATAAGTTCGTTTCTTTTGCATGCAATAGCTACAGGAGCTTTGAGATGTTTTCCATAAACAATCCCAGGAATAAGTCATTCCTTTCTTAATTCCTTTGCACTTTTATCTTGGCGTGACATTACTATGAGTTCCATTAACATAATGATAGATGATAAATACTTAGACTATTAGACTTTTAGATTATTAGATGCTTAGATTTCTAATCCTCTATGCCCCTAATCTTCTGGTCTTCTAGTTTATTTCTTCTTCTTTCCTTTGTTTTCTTTTACTTTTTCTGCTTCTTTATCAAGGAGATTGATATCTCTATTTTCTACAGTGATTTTGGATTTGAATCTAGCATCCTTTCCTACTTTGTCTCTGATGTAGTAAAGTTTAGCTCTTCTTACTTTGTAATCATCAAGAAGAATTATTTTATCAAATTTATTGAATGAAAGTGGGTAGATTTTTTCTACAACAACACCAGCAACCATACCTCTAACGGTAAATGTTCCATCAGCATGACTAGGTTTTTTTACCTTGATCACAAGACATTTGAACCTCCAAATTCTGTTGGTCTCTGTGTCTTTTTCGTGGATTTCAATATTCATACCTGGTTTGATTTCCAATATTTTGCTTCCATTTTTGTCGTAGAAGTCTTTGAGTCTTTCAAAATTCATAATATTTTAAATATAAATTAAATGATTATTTGATTGCGGATTACGGATTTTTAAATCCACAATTCGAAATTCGCAATTTTTTAATAAATTAATTATTGTAAAAATAGCTTATTTAGCCTTTTTGTTCATAACCTTAGCTTTCCACTTTTTTTGTTGTTCAAGGTTTTTTCTTACATCCATGATCACTACTTTTTCTACTCTAAACAATGCTTTGTTGAGTTTTCTCTTTGCGTTGGTTTTTAGTCTAGCCATACTATATTGCTGGAAATAGTTAAAATACTTAGATTTTTAGATGCTTAGATTATTAGATGTTTAGGTTTCTAATCCTCTATGCCCCTAACTCTCTAGTTTATTTAGTAAGTCATTTTTTTGTCAATTCTGCGTCAATCATTTTTTGAGTAACACCATATTTGGTAAGTCTTGCTTGTGCTTTTTGTCTAGTCTTGAATATCCATTTGGTAAGTCCCTGTTTTTGTTCTTTTTTGAAAAGATCAACAAACCAAGCAATCGCTTTTTCTAGTTTTTTACCAGATTTTTGGCTTGCTCGAGAGACATTATACATCATATGTTTGTACTTTGCACCACTAGTATTTCCCATTTTTAATTGAATGTAGAAGGTAAAATGTAGAATTCAGAATTAATGTATGTTTTTATTCTGCATTCTTTTAAGTATAAATTCTGAATTAATTAACGTATTTTGCCATATATGCAAATGCTTTATTTGCTTCAGCCATCTTGTGGGTTTCTTCCTTTTTCTTGACTGCGTATCCTTGGTTACCATAAGCGGCTATCATTTCTTCAGCCAACTTCTTGTACATAGGTTTTCCACTCTTGGAAGCTGTACCTGCGAGTATCCATTTGAAAGCAAAAAACAATTTTTTGTCTTGTTTTACTTCTACAGGAACTTGATACACTGATCCTCCCATTCTTTTTGATTTGATCATCAAGCTAGGAGAAGCGTTTTCGATAGCAGTTTCTACTACGATTTCTGGATTCATATGCCCATTGGATTTGATCTCCTTGAGCATATCAGCGTATATTTTTCTTGCAATGCTTTTCTTTCCGCTTTGCATGATATAGTTGATGATTTTTTCAATCTTTTGGTTGGACATATCCCCAACGACTAATTTTGACATACTATATTGCTAAATTGATAAAAGCGCTACGCGCGATAAATTGATAAATTGATAAATTGATAAATTGATAAATTGATAAATTGATAAATTGATAAAT
>CAYXTU010000018.1:13380-15712 GCA_964468245.1 uncultured Candidatus Peribacteria bacterium
TGGTGTGTTAATACGGCTTTGAGCTTGTAGCTAAACCTATTTAGCAGAAGCTTTTGGTCTTTTTGCTCCATACAGTGATCTAGATTGTCTTCTTTTGTCTACTGGATTTGCATCGTATTTTCCTCTAACGATATGATATCTCACACCTGGAAGATCTTTTACTCTACCTCATCTTACAAGAACTACACTATGTTCTTGAAGTGTATGAGATTCTCCTGGAATATATGCGAGGATTTCAGCGCTATTTGACAATCTAACTTTTGCAAATTTTCTTTGCGCAGAGTTTGGTTTTTTTGGTCCCATAACTGATACCTTGAGACATACTCATCTCTTGAATGGTGATGGATTTTCGACCTTTTTGTTGTTGTCGAGTTTATTTATCCCAAACTGCAAAGCAGGTGCTTTGGATTTGTAGCTCTTTGGTTTTCTTCCGCTCTTGATAAGCTGATTGATAGTAGGCATTATTACATAATGATAAATGATAAATGATAGATTGTATGTTAAATTTACTTGTTCGTATTTGGTATTTCTAAAAATTCAAAGTAAACAAAAAATTTACGTGTGCATGAATATAGGGAAAATAGTTGCAAAATCAATACAAAATTGACAAAAAGTCCTCTTTTAGTTCTACATAGACAAAATAGACATATTTTTGGACGTGAAGAAGAGATAATTTGTCAAAAGAAGAGAAAACATACACAAAAAATTTTATATCTGAACAAAATCTGAGATAAGATGTTGTATGTATATATTCCTTGTATTCATAGAACATATCTTGGATCGCGTCCTTCAAAAAAAATAATAAAAAAAAGTAGCAGAGTAAAAACCCTGCTACTTAATCGTTAAATTAGTGTTTATTGTTTCATAAACTTCTTAGTGATAGAAATTCCATCACTGTTTATAAAACAAATTATATAACTTCCTGAAGCAAACGCTGCAACATCAAGTTGCATTGTTTCTTCGAGGGTTGTGGTAGAATAGAGTACTCGACCGGTAAGGTCCATTACTCGTAGAGAAACAATCTCTTGAGTCTTGATGCCTGTAAGGTTAAGTGTTTCGCTGGTTGGGTTAGGGAAGATGTTGATACTATTGCTAACAACTTCATCTACTCCTGTACCTGTACCCGAGTCAGTCACAGTGATATACTGTATCTGCGTATTGCTACATCCAGTTGTTGGATGAACAAATGTGTACGTGATCATATGAGTCCCTGGTCCAGCAATTGCTGGGTTAAAAATATTTCCCGATACTCCAGGTCCGGAGAACGTGCCACCAGAAGCTGATACGTATCCAGATAAATAAAACGCTGGAGTGTTGGTATAGATTGGTCCTGGAATGTTCGAGAACATAATTGCAGGAATACTATTAAATGTTGCATCCTGAACTGCTATTCCCATACATCCGTAGGTATCTGTGTAGGTATAAGTTATAGGATACGTCCCTGTTGGCGTAGCCGAAGGTACTAGTGAGTTATTATATACATAGTTACCACTGTATACACCACCCGCAGGCGAGCCTCCACTGAGGGCCATTACGCCCTGATCCGCACAGAAACTTGTCTCGGGAAGGTTTAATGTAACCACTGGTAGTGGGTGTACGTCCAAAGTAATAGTTCCTATAGTACTACAACCATTACTATTGGTTGTTGTTACGGAGTAAGTCATATTACTTGTTGGAGCAACATTGATACTTTGTGTGGTTGCACCTGTAGACCAAGAAAATGCGTTAGCATTTCCGGTTGCGGTCAAGGTTGCAGACGTTCCAGCACAAAAGCTTGATGGATTGCCCGTGATAGCTAAACTTGGCGCAGAATTTACGGTCACTGCAAGCAATGCTGGTTGTCCAGCGCCACAAGAGTTTTGCGCAAAAACTGCAATATTTCCAGATGTATTCCCGTTAAACTTCACAGAGATCTGGGTAGATCCCTGACCACTTTCGATAGTAGCTCCTGAAGGAACTGACCATGTATATGTGGTAGCGTCAATTACGCTTGTAGTCGTATAGGTTACGGTAGCATTTTGACAAACGCTATTATTACCTACTATGGCATTAGCTGCCTGTGGTAGTGGATTAGTTGTCAAGACAACGTTTCCATTCATAGTAGATGTACAACTAGCCGTTGGGCTACTTGCTACTACACTATATATACCAGCCAGCGTTTGTCCTGGAAATTGTATAGGGTTGTCATTACCAATTACGGTATTAATAACGCTATTATTCAAATTAATTCACCCTTCGATAAACCGGGTAAGCAGTTATTGATTGCCGATACAACCATAATGATATTTGCCGATAGTAGCGAAATTGATAAATCGGTTATTAACAAAGCTTA
>CAYXTU010000019.1:0-14917 GCA_964468245.1 uncultured Candidatus Peribacteria bacterium
GAGAGAGATAAAAACTTTATAACCTATATAAGATTTCTACTATTGTAGATTTGGGTATGAGTAGGGAATAATTATTCCTTATAACCTATATAAGATTTCTACTATTGTAGATCGGATTTTTAATATTTTATATTTTTATCATGAAACTTCTCAAAGAAAAAGTTGTCTTTCAGTGAAAAATTTTGGAGATTGTCCATCAGCTTGTACAAATAGATGGGCAGGAACTTGTTTTTGAAATTGCCAGAAGATCTCCTGGAGTTCGTCTTATTATTTGTAATAAGAACAAAATATTGTTGACCAAAGAATATCGCAAGGAGCTCAAAGGCTGGGATTATCGTTTGCCGGGTGGTAAGGTATTTGATACTCTTGCTGAGTACAAAAAGAACAAAAAAGATATCAAAAAATATGCACGTATAGCTGCTAAGCGTGAATGTGAAGAAGAGGTGGGATTAGTTCCTCAGGATCCTAAACTCTATTGTGTATCTCAAGCTTGAGCTACGGTAGAACGGGATTTGTATTATTATATAGTTACAAAATTTGTTGCTCATACCGCATGACAACAGTTGGAGGTGTGAGAATATATTGATGTGGAATGGAAGACAAAAAAAGAAATACTCGCCCTCATCAAAAAATGAGCGATGCATGAAGATAGGTCAGTATGAGTTTTGATGAGGTATTTGAGTTAATATATAACCTATTTTACTTTCAACATTCATTTGTCAAAAATATAGTTGACAATCAAAAAGAGATTAGTATACTTCAAATACTTTTATTTGAATAACCAGTATACACATGAATCTCAAGGTATTTGAACAAGTGAAAAAGATTAATGAACATCATCAAGATTATCGAAAAGCTCGTGAATTAGCCAAAATTCTTGAGTATAAAGACTTTGGTAATTTTGAAAATGTTATAGCAAAAGCAAAGATTGCATGTATTAATAGTTGATATGAAGTAAGTGACCATTTCGGTGATATCACCGAGATGGTAGAACTTGGCTTGTGAACTAAAAAGTCATTTCCTAGCTATACACTTTCTCGTTATGCTTGTTATCTTATCGTCCAAAATGCTGACCCATCCAAAGAAATAGTTGCATTGGGACAGACATATTTTGCTTTACAAACGAGAAGACAAGAGGTACAGGATCAATGTATAGAAGATAGTAAAAGACTTTATCTTAGACAGGAAATGAAAACTCACAATAAAAAATTGATGAGCACAGCAAAAGAAGCTTGAGTGTCCAATTATGCAGAATTTAATGATGCTGGATATATGTGATTGTATGGCATGAGAGCAAAACAAGTACAACATACCAAAAAATTAAAAGATTCTGAAAATTTGTTAGATCATATTTGAAGTGAAGAATTAGCTGCCAATCTTTTTCGCACAACGCAAACAGAAGCTAAAATTACAAGAGAATCTATCAAATGACAATCCAAAGCAAATGTAACTCATTTTGAGGTTGGTAAGGAAGTGAGAGAAGTTATTAAGAAAATATGAGGTACTATGCCAGAAAATTTATCTGTAACGGATAATATTAGTCAAGCTAAAAAGAGGATTACCAAACAACAAAATTTGGCTAAAAAATAATTTAAGCTAAGACATCACCCATTTTTTCTGCAAGATATTTTTTCAAACCAGGAAGTCATTCTAAATTTGGATACTTTTCAAGAAGCCATTTTGCTCCTTCTTGTATTCTTTCCAAAAATTTTAAATCTGACAATATTTCGAGTGGGATATCTGATTCTCATGATTGCATAGTTCAGAGGATTTCTCCTGCACCACGATTTTGAAGATCTAATTCTGCGAGTTTAAATCCATCATTGGTATCTTCCATAGCTTTGAGTCTTTTGCCCGTTTCTCCTGCTTTGCTCTTGGTTTCCAAAAAACAGTAGGATTGAATATCCGATCTTCAGATTCTTCATCTCAACTGATGTAATTGTGATAGTCCAAATCTTTCCGCATTTTTGATGACCATAATTGTTGCATCAGGAATATCTACTCCTACCTCAATGACAGTAGTAGACACAAGTAGACATATTTTTCCTGTCTTGAAATTTTGCATAATTTCTTCTTTGTCTTTTGGTTTCATTTTGCCGTGGAGTAGTCATATCTTGCCTTTCAACTCTGGATAGAGTGCAGTAATGTTTTCAAACTCAACGGTAGCTGAATGTACTTCTTCTAGTTTTTCTGATTCTTCGATGAGTGGTGTGACAATAAAAACCTTTTGTCCTTTGTTGATATGATCCAGTATTCGTGGTTTTAGTCCTATATATTCTTTTTCTGAAATTACTTTGGTAATAATTGGCTTTCTTCCTATAGGCATCTCGTCAATGATGCTCACATCAAATTCTCCAAAAAATGCTAATGCCATAGATCTCGGTATCGGTGTTGCACTCATTTGCAAAATATGTGGAGCTCAAAATCTCTTAAAAAATGCTCTTTGTCTGACTCCAAATTTGTGTTGTTCGTCGATAACCACAAATTGAAGTTGTTTAAATTGGATATCTTCTTGGATGACCGCATGTGTCCCGACGATGGTATGAATTCTTCCTTCGGCCAAGTCTAATTTTATTTTTTCTTTTTCTCATTTGCTGAGTGATCAGGTGAGAAGTGCAACTCTGAGTCATAATGGCAGAAGCAATTTGGCCAATGTTTTGTAATGTTGATTTGCTAGTACTTCTAGTGGTGCCATAAATACTGATTGTCATCAAAACTTTTTGTAGGTATAATATGCTGATGCAGCTGCTACGATAGTTTTTCCACTTCCTACATCTCATTGAAGTAGTCTCAACATTGGCTTCGGCTCGTGAATATTTTCTGTTATATGTTTGAGTACTTTTTTTTGTGCATTGGTCAATTCAAACGGTAGTGTAGAAATAATATCTTTTATAATTTCTCGCTCGATCACTTCGCCATCCATATTCGTTTTATTTTGTTGGTAAGAACTACGATTTAAGAGAGAATATAATTGTATTCTCAAAAGCCTATCAAAAAATATTCTCAGATGTGCTTCTTTTTGCTTTTGGAAACTGCTAGGATAATGCATTTCTTTGATTGTTTCTTGTACTCCTAGGAGTCCGAATTTTTGTATGAATTCACTAGGTAAGTACTCAGAAAAAATTGTGTCTACCTTGTCAATTATATTTCGCATTTTTTGAGCGAACCATCATGGACTGATTCCCATGAGTTCTGGATAGATAGGAAAAATTCTCCCGGTGTTGTAAATATTGGTTACAGGTTTCAAGTTTCAAGTTGAAAGTTTTTCATCATCATTCATCATTCATCATTCATCATTCATTTCCTGCTCCGGTGCTTCTGTTTCTACGATATCTGGATGAGAAAAGGTTATTTTATTGAATTTGATGACTGGCTTACCGACGATAATGTATCGTTTGTCTTCGTGGAGTTTGCTCGCCATAAATGCAGAATTGAATATGGTTATTGTCCCTGTGTTTCCTATGGGATCTACAAAGGTGATGGTATAGATTTTTCTCCCTCCTCTGGAAAAAATCGTTTTTTTGGTCACTTTGCCTTTGGTAGCCGTAAGGCCTTTTTCATTGAAGATAAGTTCGTTGAGATTTCTTATAGTCGATCTGTCTTCATATGCTCTAGGAAAATATTGCAAAAAATCTTTCATCGTCACGATTCCTTGTTCGGCGAGGATTTTGATGTATTTTGGTGTAGTTCTGAGTACGGTTTTGAGATCCATTCTTCTTTAATGCTAAAAGCTTAATGCTTAATGCTTAATGCTTAATGCTTAATGCTTAATGCTTAATGCTTAATGCTTAGTATAATTAATCTGTTGAAGTTTTCAATCAGTTTGTTGTTTAGGTGTATCCTGTCTTTTAGTAGCCATTGAAATTGATGTCAGATTTAGTATATTTAGAGAGTGCATTTTATTTTCTATTTTTTGTAGAGTATGAAAAAGTGATTGTGGTTCTTTTTGCTGTTTATTTTTTTGGCTACAGGAGCTATTCAAATATATAGAAATGTGAGTATTCAAGGTGATGTGGTAGAAGTAGTTCGTGAAACAAAAGATGTTTCATTGAATGATTTTCTCAAACATTACAACGGTGGATTATTTACCAAAATTGTTTTGGAAGATGAAACATCACTCAAATGATATCAAGACTTGGGAACAGGGGATTCTGTTTCTTTGGTGACATTCAAAAAACATTTTACGCAGCATTATACCAATCTCTATACTACCAAAAAACCATTGGGTACTTCACTCAAAGATTTGGGGATTTCTCTTACGGGTAAGGTAATTGTTGAGGTAAAATTTAATGAAAAAACATGGCGATCATCTTTATTGTCTGATATTTGACCATTACTTATTTTCTTTGTTCTATTGATGCTTATTTTCAAGTTTGCGATGCCCAAAGGTGGCGCTGGTGGATTTCCTTTTAGTGTAAAAGCAGGAAAATTAAATAACCCCAAAGCAACCAAGACCAAATTTAGTGATGTAGCTGGTATGGACGAAGTAAAGATGGAGCTTTCTGAAATAGTAGATTATCTCAAAAATCCTATGAAATATAATAAAGTATGAGCTAGACATCCAAAATGAGTTTTGTTGTATGGACAACCAGGAAGTTGAAAAACATTGCTTGCAAGAGCAGTTGCTGGTGAATCTGATGTTGCATTTTTCTCTGTTTCTGGATCTGAATTTATGGAAATGCTTGTAGGTATGTGAGCAGCCAAAGTGAGAGAGCTTTTTGGCAAGGCCAAAGCTGCGGGTAGAGCGATTATCTTTATCGATGAAATAGATGCAATTGGAAAAAAGAGGTGAGTGTGATCTACGGGATGACACCAAGAACAAGAACAAACATTAAATCAGATTTTGACAGAGATGGATGGATTTGATAATACAACCAACATTATCGTTATGGCTGCAACTAATAGACCTGATATACTTGATCCTGCATTGTTGAGAGCAGGAAGATTTGATAGAAAGGTATATGTTTCTGAGCCAACTTATGATGAAAGAATTTTGATATTTGACTATTATCTTAAAGGTAAAAAATTAGACACATCAGTAAATGTCCCATCATTGGCCAAGAGAACAAGTGGTTTGGTCGGTGCGGATATTGAGAATATCGTAAATGAAGCAGCGCTCAAAGAAGCCAAGGAAAATAGAAGTATTTTGGATCAGAATGATTTTGAATATGCATTGGAAAAAGTTATTATGTGACCTGAAAAGAAAGTAAAATCTATGAAAGAACAGGAAAAGAAAATTATAGCATTTCATGAACTTGGTCATGCAGTTACTTCTCATATTTTGCCCAATGCTGATCCTGTAGAAAAAATTTCTATCGTTCGTAGAGGACATGCGTTGTGAGTGACATGGATTATGCCAAACGAAGATATGTATCTCAATTCAAAGGCAAAATTTTTGGATGAAGTAGTGTCGTTGTTGTGATGAAGAGCTGCTGAAGAAGTCTTTTTTGGTGCGGACAATATCACTACATGAGCGTCCAATGATTTTGAAAAAGCTACTGATATTATCACCAATATGATTGTAAAATATGGTATGGACAAAGAGATTGGTACGGTTTCGTATGTCGAAAGAAACCATGATGATTATAGAATGTTTAAGACCTACAGCGACAAGACAGCTCAGCTTATTGATCAAAAAATTACTACCTATCTTGCCAATTGTTATACTCTTTCCAAAAAACTTGTTGTAGAAAATAAGGCATTGATAGAAAAACTTTCTGTTGTGCTTTTGGACAAAGAATATCTAACAAAAGAGGAGTTTGAATCTATGATCGATAAAAGCTCAAAGCCTAAAGCTAAAAGCTCAAAGCCTAAAGCTAAAAGCTCAAAGCCTAAATCTCAAAACTAAAATTACAATTTTTTGATATTTATTACTTTATACTTTATACTAAATTATGGCGAATAATGCATATGTGCTAGATCGATATACCAACAAAAATGTTCTCGTAACATGAGCGAGTGATGAAATTTTTGCTAAGCTAAAACATTGAGACAAAATAGTGTATTCTGCTACTGATCAAAAATGAGTACGTCAGCAAACTGTTTGAACGTATCTTGGTCATGAGATAGCAACTGATAGACAGGGGACTTTTGATAAGGTGTTGTATGGTGAAGACAAAGATTTTTTTGAAGAACAACAAAAACTTGCTTTGGATATCTTCCCTTTATTCAAAAAATTATTTAAAAAATATTTTCCTGATTCTATTCCCGTTACGGCTAGATATCAGATATTTGGTGACCAATTATATTTCTATTTCTATTCTGAGGAGAGATATGTGTTTACTGATTTTGTAAAAGAATTTAGACAAGAACTTGGAAAAAATATATTTTTGTTTCAAATAGGAGCAAGAGATATGATCAAAATGTCTCCAGGTGCAGATAATTTGGCTTGTTGAGCTGATGGTATTGTTCCTATGCATTGTAAGACAAGTTTGCCGCTTCCTAGTGTGGAGATTGAAAATTTGGTAATGCAAAATCTTGAGTGAAGAGATATAGAAAAATTGAAATGAAGATGTGGAAAACTCAAATGTTCTTTGATTTATGAATTGGAAACCTATATCGAGGAAAGTAAAAAGTTTCCTCCCAAGTGATCATACGTAGAAAACACTGGATCTGAAGTGTGTGGAACCGTATTCTCTTTCAATATTATGAATGGTGATGTCAGTGTAAAAACAAAGGATGGTATGACGGTAAGAATTCCATATACCACTATCAAAAAGATTAAACTTGCCAACGCTAAGCCAGAAGAAACAAAAAATGTCACTCCAGTCAAAAAATAATTGTCTTTTGTAAAGTATTTATTTTGTTATCTTTGTTGTGATGCTGAAAATGTCAGTGATGCTTTGGATGCTCTTGTTGATTATCATTATTTCTTTGCCCATAGGGATACTTTCATTTTTCTTTTCTAGAAAAATACTCAAAAAGTTTTCTGGATTGCTGGGCAAAATAGATACTTTTGATTCGCTTATAAGGCTCAAAAAACATCTTTTGTATATATACAAGACCAAGGTGCTCACGTTGTTTTCTCGTGCTCGCAAAGTACATCATCAGCCCGTTTTGCAGGAAGAAAAGACATTGCAAGATACTCTAGATGATATTATCAAACCCAAGGTATCGTCTTCTAAATATCTTGATGATGAGGAACCTATATCATCTGATGATGACAAAGCTACGATGATCAAAAAGAGAAAGTTGCTTGAAAAAATTATTTATGAAGCATTGTGATATAGAAAAGATGGTAAGTTTGATGAATATGAAAAAAAGATTATTGAATGATTGGCTATAGATTCTGAAGATATGGATCTTAATAAATTGCTAGCGGATTTGTATTTTACTATGAGCAATTACAAGAAGGCATTACCTATCCTCAAAAAAATTGTTGAACTAGATCCAAAAGATCACAAAGCGATTTGGCAGATTGGTGAAATTTATCTTACTTCTGGTGATTTTGATGTAGCAGAATTGCTTATTCAAAAGGCTATTGGTATCAATCCGACAAATCCCAAATATTATATCAGTATGGTAGAGCTTATGTACAATACCGATAGAAAACAAGATGCTATAGTAGAAATGGAAAAGGTAATAAAGCTCAGACCTACCAACTCTACCTATATGCTTACGCTTGCTGATTTATATCAAGAAATCAATGACTTAGACAATGCCAAAAAATATTATTTTAGAGTGCTTGAATACGAACCGTCCAATGAAAAAGCAAAGAAAAAGCTCAAAGAATTGGTCGTAGAATAGTATTCTGATGTTAAAATAGTGTTAAATAGTTGTTAAAAATATAGTTCTCACCTATATTTTCTACATTTTTCTCTTGTATTTTTTTTGAGGATTGATAAACAATCTTTGTTGATAAAAAGATAAAAGACCTTCAGTCGATAAAATGATAAATTTTTTATCACGAAGTATTTATCATTTTATCACGAAGTATTTATCATTTTATCATTCATTTGATATGAATATTTGTCGTATTTTATTTTGTTTTGAAATACAATGGTTAGTCTAGAGGATATTAAATTGCCACCTCACAATATCGATGCGGAAAAAGGTGTTCTTGGTGGGGTATTGATGGATAACGAATTGATGTATTATTATGATGGGATAGGGCTTTCTCCGGAAGATTTTTATCAGAAAGAGCATTTTTATATTTATCAAGGAATTAAAAATCTCTGGGGTTCTCGTAAGACTATAGATGTTGTAACACTTGCTGATCAGCTTGGTAAAGATGCTGTTTTGGATACTATTGGTGGGACTGATTATCTCTATGAATTGTCTAGTTTTCTTTTGAGTACGTCTTCTTGTGCTGAATATGTGAAGATTGTCAAAGAAAAATCCATCCTCAGAAATATTCTCAAAACTTCTCAAAAAATTATTGGTGATGTCTATACTCAAAAGGATACTATGGAAGTTCTTCAAGATATAGAAAAGAGGGTCTTTGATCTTACACAAAACAATGTCTCAGAAAAAGTACTTTCTATTTGAGAAATATTAAACAAAAGAATAGAGGAACATATGGATATCATGGATCATCCAGAAAAAGCAAATCTAAGAAAAGTATATTCTGGATATTTTTGATTGGATGAAATGCTTGGTTGATTTAAACCAGCAGAGCTTATTATCCTTGCAGCTCGTCCGAGTATGGGAAAAACAGCTTTTGCGTTAAATGTTCTCAAAAATATGGCTGTAGATCAGAAAAAAAGTGTTGCTTTGTTTTCGTTGGAAATGAGCTCCGAACAAATTGCTGATAGAATATTGTCTATGGTTTCTGGTATTTCTATGAGTAAAATTGCCAAATGACAACTAGACAATGATGATTTCACTACCATGAGTGAATCTATGGAAATATTATCGGAAACAAATATATTTATTGATGATAAATGATCTACAACTATTCCTGAATTAAAATCCAAGATTAGAAGACTCAAAATAGAAAAAACCTCTTTGGACCTCGTTATTATCGATTATCTTCAGCTGATGAGTGGGTCGAGTTCTTGATATTCTGGTAATAGGGTTCAAGAAATTTCTGAAATTTCAAGAGGACTCAAAGAACTTGCGAGAGAACTTGAAATTCCTATCATAGCATTGTCACAGCTTTCTCGTGAAGTAGAAAAGAGGGTCGACAAAAAGCCGCAGCTTTCTGATCTGAGAGAGTCTGGAGCTATTGAACAAGATGCCGATGAGGTAATTATGCTTCATAGAGAAGATTATTACGATCCTGATACAGACAAGAAAGGATTGACTGATGTGTGTGTGAGAAAAAATAGAAATGGTCCTGTTGGAGAATCAGAACTCTATTTTGAAAAGACTATTATGAAGTTTAGTGAGTTGAAAAGTAAAAATGACTAATTAGAATGCAGAAACGATTTACATTCAAAATTTTACAATATGAAAACTAAAATTCTTGATGGTGCAAATATGGATATTGATCTTACTTCAGAAGATAAAACTTCGTGGAAGCAAGCTAAATGTCCTTGGAATCAAGCTGACGGTACCAATGAACACAAATGTGCAGTAAAAAATATTTCTATATGTGAATATTTTTGTGGTGTTCAGTATTTAGACAATGTTGTTTGTTGTTATCCAAATAAAAATGATTCAATAGATAATAAACAAGAAAAATAATTTATATATTGTGGTGTAGATATGAAAAATTTTTTTAAAGGTATAGTTGCTGTGTGAGTTTTGTCATTGCTTTCGAGTATGGTGTTTGCACAGACATCTATCGATACTATGAATTTTCCCAAACTTACTCAATGGGTAACTGATTTTTCTAATTCACTGTCTGCGAGTCAACTTGGTGAATTAAATGCTATCGCAAAAAATTATGAGACGCAGTCTAGCAATCAGATTGTTGCTGTTGTTTTCCCCAATAGAAATGGAAATGAATTGATAGATATCGGAATGAAAATATTTACGGATAATGGGATAGGGAGAAAAGATGTGAATAATGGTCTGCTCTTGTTGATCTCGTCTGAGGAGAAAAAAATCAGAATCATTGTTTGATATGGTTTGGAAGGTGTTTATCCTGATTTGATGGCATCACAGGTGATAGAAAACGATATTCGTCCTTTGGTAAATGCTGGTGATATCGCTGGTGCAATCAAGATATTTTATGAAAGAAGTCAGCAAATTATTGGTGGAGAAATACCTGTCGGCTATACAACTTCTTCGTCTTTTTGACAAGATGATTCTATGTATATTGCTATGTTTTTGGGTTTTGTTTTGTGATTGTGAATCAAGCGTTTGTGGAAATTACGTTCTACAAAACATACAAAAAAATCTTTTCTTATCTGATTTGCTTTTTTCTTTTTGGGTGCATTGTTTGTAGGAATATATTTTATTGGAACCGTATTGCTTTTTGTGTCCTTGGGAATCTTGTTTGGATTGGTATGAGTTATTCCATGATTTGGTCGCGGACTTGGGTGATGAGGTTTTGGAGGTTGATTTTGATGATGAGGAGGATTTAGTTGATGATGAGGAGTATCTTGAGGTGGCGGAGCGGGTGATTAGAGATTAGGGGCATATCTTGGTCTTGTAATGTGGAATATTTTTGTTAGTCTTTGGTTTGAAGTATTTTATTTTGTAATCATATTGTTTCATGAAAAAAACATGGCTTATTATTCTTGCTGTTGTAGTTGTTGTAGGAATATTTGTTGTAGGTAAATACAACACAATCGTAGGTTTGGATGAAAAGGTGACTACTGCTTGGTCACAAGTAGAAAATGTATATCAAAGAAGATTGGATTTGATCCCAAATCTTGTAGCGACGGTAAAAGGTGCTGCAGCACAAGAGAGTGGAGTATTGGTTGCTGTTGTCAATGCTAGAGCAAATGCTACCAAAGTGACCGTAGATATCAATGATGCTCAATCACTTGCTGCATATCAAAAGGTGCAAGGGGAGGTATCATCATCATTGTCAAAATTGTTGGCAGTTGTAGAAAGCTATCCTACCTTACAATCTATCCAGGCGTTTCGCGATCTTATGACGCAGCTTGAAGGTACAGAAAATAGGATTACTGTAGAGAGAAAAAACTTTAATGATACAGTGAACGCTTTGAATATTTATATTCGTAGATTTCCTGCTAATATAGTTGCTTCTTTGTTTGGATTCCAGACTGCGCAACAATTTGAAGCAAAAGAATGAGCAGATATTGCTCCTACAGTAGATTTTGGTACTACAGATACTATTCCTACGGAAGGGACTGATACAGAGACGGTTGCAAAATAGAAAAACTTGTCATTTTGGCTATATAGCAAGATGGATTCCCGATCAAGTCGGGAATGACGTGAATGAGTAAAAAGATAAAATTTATATAATACAAGGTCAGGACTTGGTTCCTGGCTTTTTCTTATTTCAAAAAAATAATTCATTGAGTATATAATTACGAATTACGGATTGTAAATTTAATGATATCATACCACATTTATCATAATATGACAATATATAATTTGTTTAAAAAATCATCGTGTGCAAACCAAAAGCTATATGATAATTGCATTATCTATTTGTTTTGTAGTAATATAATGATATATTGTTGGCGTAAACAAAAAAACACCCTAAACAAAAATGAGCTAAGCCAGTTGGGCTGTTACAAAAAAATACTATTGCAAATTATTAGTTTTCTAACGATTTGCTTAGCCAACAGAGTAACTTACCAAAGTGAAATGTTCGCATCAACCCTTGGAGATGGCATTAAAATTATTTGGTCTATACAACTGGCAGAGTAGTGTTAGTTCTATAAACCTAATAATAATAGGTGGCCATCCCCAATGGGTATGGCTACTTGGTTATTATCAAGTAGCTTTTTCTTTTATGAAAAAATAAAAAGGATTGACTTTTTGCTTCTAATTCGTATATTATTTTCTCACAAATAAAAAAATAAAAATATATGACAAAAGGTATTAAAATCAAACCAAGTGATCTTATTCTTAGTGAGATTACTCATCAGCAAATCCTAAATGGACAGCTAAAATTACCATTGTTAGTCCATCAGCTGGGAATACTCAAAGAGTGTCATTCATTTTTTATGAATGAGGGTAAGAATAGATTCGTTCCTATTACCTCTAGAGAAATTGAAAAGAGACTAAAAAAAACTTTATTTTCTCAGTACATCCCTTCGGATGGAATTGAAAATGATATTAAAATAATGGCAAATCGCGGCTGGTTTCAGTCTGCTAATGCTGTTGATGGTATTGTTTTTACCGATTATGCTAAAGAAATTTTATTAGCATCGTAGGTATAGGTATAATCATTTAAAAGAGTTGTTTTTATGACGACTCTTTTTTTCTTCTTGAAATTGTTCTAGTACTCCTGTATATACATGTATATGAGTTTTTTACCTTTTTTTGTAGTGCGTATGGACAAAAAGATTTCGTTGGTATATATGGTTGCTGGGATGTCGTCTCGTTTTGGTGGGAGAATAAAACAATTTGCTAATGTTGGCCCAAATAATTCATCGTTGATTGAATATTCTTTGCAGCAAGCATTGCCTGCGGGATTTGCCAAGATAATTTTTATTGTAGGTAAGATGACGGAGCAGCCGTTCAAGGAAAAATTTTGAACGATGTATAAGTGAATTCCCGTGGAATACGCCATTCAGAATTTTGATGAATCTTTGAGAGATAGACCACGAGGAACGGTAGATGCGCTTTGTAGTGCTATAGATTTGGTTGATGGACCGCTTGTGGTGTGTAATGGTGATGATATTTATGGAGCACATTCGTTTAAGATATTATTTGATCATTTGCAGAACCATGATGAATCTGCCTCTCTTGGGTATATTTTGGAAAATGTATTACCTGAGGTATGAAGCACTAATAGATGAATATTCACGGTAGATGCTGATAATTATATCCAAGATATTCAAGAATATTTGTGAATAGAAAAAAACAATCTTTCAGCTGTGTGATTGCAGTCTAGCAATCTGTGTAGTATGAATATTTTCTGATTGCATAGGTCTGATGTACAAGCATTGAAGGATGTATTATCACAGTTTAAAACTACATTTTCTCATGATAGAAGAGTAGAGTGTTACCTCCCTGTGGAACTTTCAAATCTTATAAAATCTGGCAAAATCTCTATGAAACTGTATTCTACGCCTGATAAACGATTTGGCGTTACCAATCCGGATGACGAAGAAATTGTACGTCAACAAATTGAAGAATATGAGAAACTTAGAAACTTAGAAGCTTAGAAACTTAGAAGCTTAGAAAATGTGAAATTAGAAATTTGAAATTTAAAAACAAAGAGAATTTAAAATTTAGAATTTGAAATTTAGAATTTAGAATTAATAGGGGAGTATTCCCCTCATTTTGTTGTAAAATATGGCTTTTGAAGCCAAGTCCCCTATAAAATCCGGGCCGTTTTTTGTTCTAGGTGGCACTAAGTTCAGCTAGGTAATGAAAATGACCTTTAAAATTCGGGGTATTTTGGCAAAAATAGGGTATTTTGCTAGTTTTTGGTTTTTTTGGTCGTAGTAGTGAATTAAATCTAATTAGTGGTATATGAATCGCATATATATCTAGTATAGAAACAATAAAAGTCCATTAAATCATATTTTATACATTGGCTTTAGAGCTGAGTTATAACACAACTAACTTTGCACAAGATATATTGTGTAAAGTATATATCATGGCTTTTTGAGTGGTTTTCGTGGTTTTAGCTTCCAGATCTCTCTTTCCTCATTTATACACTTGCACAACACACAGGCATTGTGCATAGGTATAAAATTCGGATAGATCTTTTTGGTGGGAGGACTTTGATATATACACGCTTGTTCTGGATATTCAATTTTAGGGAACAACTCCTCTGCCCCATATCCAGACCTCGCTTTCGCACAATACCAGTTGTGCGTTCGTTCGGGTCTAAAGAAAAATATTTCGGGCGGGCGGATTTTAATTTATTTTAATTTTTTTTGAAGTTTTCTATAGGCAATAGACAAATACCGCTTTCTATAGGTTTTCATCGAAGAATCCTTGCGATAATTGTTCAATTTATTCTAACTTTATCGTTCGTTTTGTCTTTGTCTCGTTGTTGTATTAATTGAAGTACTATTTCAGGATTTATATTATCCATAGTTATTTTTTCTCATATATCAACAATTTTCCCGTTAGATAGTTTCTTCTCATTTAGCCATTTTTCTATATTTTCTAACTTTTCATCAATTTCTTTTGAACTTAGGTGTTTATCTTCAGATGTTGGCGTATGTAATGGTATACGCAAAAATCTATCATTATTTTCTTTCCTTTTTTCTTCATTCTCTTCCTTTTTACTGACAAATATTGTTCATTTATTTTCCATTCGTGTAAGAGTTTCCTGGATATTATTAGATTTATTTGGATCTTTATCCCATATTTTTTCTTTGTAGAATTTTCTGAATTCCCTATTTCGGAGCCAACTTCCTGATTTAATGTATTTTATTCCTTTTACTTCATTTCCTTTGTCGTCCTTATAATCTGCAAAATACTCATTTTTGAAATATTCTTCGTAGAATGCTATTCCGTTTTTTAATGCTGTTTCCATGATTTCCGGACTTACATTATCTCATTCCAGATGTCTAAAAAACACTCTTTCTCATTTTTTGATAATACTTTCTTTCGGATTTTTTTCCTCTGTGATGAGATATTCACTACCTTTTTGAATTATAGTTTCTCCACTTTCCCCTTCTTCCAAAATTATTCCAGAGAAGTTATATCTGGTTCATCTCAATATCTTTCCGATATTTGATAATTGATTGTTTCTAAGATTTGAACTGTTTAATCCGTTCATTATCTCATTCATATTTGCTTTTATTACTATGTTATTTTCTGGGATCTTTTTGTCCTTATAAAAACGTCTAATCCTGGGTATGTGTTTCATAATAATTGCTTTGTTGATTATTGATTCTGGCTTTTCTTTTCCTAAAAATGATAT
>CAYXTU010000020.1:0-14699 GCA_964468245.1 uncultured Candidatus Peribacteria bacterium
ATATTGTACCTATTGAGCAGCAAGGATTTCTCCAGAATTTTTTCCTTACATCAACGAAACAACACAACAAAGAACACGAGGTGGAAATGCCGTCGATCGATGCAAAAATGCATCCGATACCTGATATAAAATTTGATCTACACCAAGTCAATGAGCACTGATTATTTATGATGCAGGAGGAAGATTTGGAAGTTATGGGCATGTAGGAAAAGTTCTCCACTATGAAAAAGATTTGAAAAAAATTATCGTAAGAGATATGGCTTGGGTAGCGAGAGGTATGATGTCTGACCGTCGAGAAGACCTCACAACCGCAAATGTAAAGTGTTATATTTACAACAACAAAACAACCACTCCAGAAACAAATGAAACCATAATTCCTGAAGTAACATCTCCTGAAGTTTTACCCCCAACGAAACCAGTCGTAACGACTCCAGTCGTCACAACACCAGTACATAACGCAGGGAATACTACACCAACGGTAACAACTCCTGTTGTGCCTACAACACCCGTAGTGACTCAACCAACACCTCCTGTCATAACTATACCACAATCTTCAAATAATAAAAATATTTCTTTACGCCTAGATAATCTGAGCGATATAGCTACACATTTTATGACACAAAATAATTTGACCCTTACGCTTATCAGCAAATCACCACTTAAACTTGGCGAAGTAGCGACATTAACAATCGAAATAAAAAATAAAACTACTGACGAAAAATATTCAGGTTTACTCCCCTTCGCGTTTACTATTCTTTCTACGAACGATACCATTCAAGCCAATATTTCAAATATAAAAATGATAAACAATGGCTCTATAGATATCTCTCTCCTTGGGCAAAAAATCTGAACAGCTACTATCGTGATCAGTATGGATGGAGCTAAGATTGGTGAGTTTGTTTTGGATGTGAAGTAAATAGAATAGCTTTATAAAAAAAAACCGTCTCGTAGCAATTTGAGCGGTTTTTTTTGAAAAATATTTAAAGAATCTCACTAGATATCTAGCTTTTCTTTATTGTCTGGCACTAAAGTACCAGGTTAATCAATTTTATCTATATATAACTACTCTTCACTACTTTAATTTCTTTTTATGAATTGTTAAAAGTTTTGTAGCATCTATTCATTTTTCGCCAAAATCGACCACTACATTTCACCCCTTTTGTCATTTCTCCTTTGAATTTGCTAAATACTTTATAAATTCTTCCTGGCTGATATTTTCTTTTTGAAAATCAAAAGCTGTCTCCCATTTTTCAAATTGAGCCACGTCCATAAGTACAGCTACCGGCTTGTTATTTACAAATACATATTTTTCTTGTGATCATAAATCTTCTAAACATTCTTTGGTTTTTGTCCTAAGATCTGTGATGGAAACACATTGATTACTCAGCATATTAATTTTTTAATGATAAATATTCTACTGAATTTATACATAAATTTGTAAGGAATTAAATAGATATTTACCTATTAATGAAAACCCCCGCAACACGATGCGGGGGATCTTTATATATGTGTGGTTGCTAATAAGGAAAAGTTGCTAAACAAACCCTATTATTCTCCTGCTTCTACTAACGCTTCAGCTGCTTCGTCATCTATCTCTGCTTCGATAGCGACAAGATCTTCATCATCTATAACCTTCTTTCCCATTCTCATATCCTTTATTTTGTTTTGGATATCTTTTTCTATACTTGCTCTTGTCTTGTCGTCACTATCTAATGCTGCTATGAATTTTTCTTTTCCTTGGAACTTTTGTTTACCAAAGGTGTAAAATGCTCCTGCTCTATCTACGAGCTTCAATGCTGTTGCTGCTTCTACGATATCAGCAGTTTTGTCATATCCAATACCTCGTTTTACTGGTAATTCTGCGGTCTTGAACGGTGCAGATATTTTATTTTTTGCAATTTTAATTTTTGCTAAATATCCGATTTGATCTTTGTCGAGAAGCAGTTTGTCCCCTCTACGTATTTCAACTCTTTGTGATGCAAAAAATTTGAGTGCATTACCTCCTGGCGTAGTTTCTGGATTACCAAACATAACTCCAATTTTCATACGGATTTGATTGATAAATATGCAAGTTGTACCACTTTTTGCCAAAATAGAAGAAAGTTTTCTGAGTCCCTGAGACATCATTCTCGCTTGTAATCCCATATAGGAATCACCCATATCACCTTCTACTTCTGCTCTAGGAACTAATGCTGCCACAGAGTCGATAACGATAAGTTTAATGGCTCATGTCTTTGCCAATTCTTCAGCAATTTGTAATGCTTGTTCTCCAAAATCTGGTTGCGAAAGCAAAAGATTGTCGGTATCTACCCCAAGTTTTTTGGCATATTGTGGATCAAGTGCATGCTCTGCATCTATGAATGCACACATTTCTCCTCTTTTTTGAATCTCCGCAATCGCATGTAATGCGATAGTTGTTTTACCAGATGATTCTGGCCCATAAATTTCTATAACCCTTCCTTCTGGGTATCATCCTCACAAAATAAGATCTAATACATAGGACCCACTATGAAAGGTGTTTACCATTCCTACATTTGCATTGTCTCCCATTCTCATGATAGCACCCTTTCCAAATTGCTTTTCAATACTCTTGAATGCTTCTTGTAATTCTTGTTTTCCCGCTTTTGCGGATACATTTGCTGCCATATTATATTACGATAAGATTATAAAACGTATTCAACTAACAACTAACAGTTAATAACTAACAGTTAATAATGATGGGGACTTAATATATATTTACTTTGTTTGCGATAAAGATCGGATAACTAAAGTAGATAGTATTTTGGGAGTCTTTTCTCATCAACGAAATCAATTTTACATAATTATTTTGGAAAATCAAGAGATTTTTGTCGTATGCTAGACTGCTTTTTGTGATACTGTCAAAAATAGGGTTGATTTTGTCAAAAAGGATTTGACATTGTCAACGAGATTACTATAATGACATCAACAAACCGTTAAAAGGTTTGGAATGTTGAAGGTTTGGAATGTTGGCAATTATGTGATAATGTTTATTTATTATGACGACAAGATGAAGATTGAGCAATTTGAAGACATGGAAATCCGAAAATTAGCAATGAATTTGCTTAGACAAATCTATAAAGTATCCAATCAATGAGAATTTAAATCTGATTATTGATTAAGAGACCAAATAAGGAGAGCTACTGTTTCTGTTAGTAGTAATATAGTAGAGGGATTTGAAAGACAAAACAATAATGAATTTATTAGATTTCTAAAGATAGCAAAATGAAGTTGTGGCGAAACTAGAAACCAAATATATGCGTCATTTTATATATGATACATCGATGATAAAAAATTTGTAGAATTAAAAGATATATGTATCACGATATCTAAGAAAATATCTTCTTTAACAACATATTTAGAACAAATGAGAAAACAATGAAACTTTACACCTCAACTTTCTAAATCGTAACCTTCTAACCTGTAACTTTTTAACCTTCAACCTTTTAACCTTTTAACAATATCATCATGATCAAAGAACTCGACAACATCCAAAAATCACTTATTGCTTTTTTCAAAAAAAACACAAATCAAGAAGGAATTACCCTCAGAGAGATTGCAGCTAATATCTGAGTTGGACATCCACAGACGGTATTGAATAAATTGAATCAGCTTGTTTTGAAGTGATATTTTATCAAAGATGAACATGGATATAGATTAATCAGGGAGAGTATCACGGACAATATGAATGACATCGTCCAGCTTCCTATCTACGGATTTGCTCAGTGTGGAAATCAAGGAAAAAAAGTTGTCGATGAATATACGCAAGAAAAAATTCCTGCAACGATGGCGATGCTTGGTGTCAAAGATGTCAGCAAATGTTTTTTCGTTAGAGCAAAAGGAAATAGTATGGAGCCAAAGATCCAAGATGGTGACCTTGTTTTGATAAAGCAGCAAGACAGTTATGATATCAATGATTATGTATTTATTGTCCACAACGATCTGCCAAAATTAAAAAAAATCATCCAAAAAGATGGAAAACGATTTTTGGAATCCGTTAATAGATTTTTTGATAATATAGAAGTCAGCAAATATGATGAGGCAAAAGTGATTTGAGTAGTGAAGAAAATTATCAAAGATGTGTAAAATGATAAAGGACCTTCGGTCGATAAATTGATGAATTGATAAATTGATAAATTGATAAAACGATAAATTGATAAATTGATAAAGGACTTTTATCGCGTAGTTTTTATCGCGAACGTAGTGAGCTTTTATCATTTTATCGCGTAGCTTAAAAGTATTGAAGTATTATGCTGCTTGTGCATATGGTATATCATTTTCTTTTTGTTCTCTAAGATATTTTTCATCAGAGAATTGGAAATGCATAGCGTCAGCTTTGTAGGTTTCTCATGGCTTACGATCTTGATTTCATCGGTCTCCTCACCAAACAAAACCGTTTTTTTTGAAAATATCTACAAATTCTTTTGGCATATCCGTAGGGATATCTGGTCGTTGGGTTTTGACGTATGGGTTTTTTGCAGGATTGATATCCAGTGCCAATCATAACGCATGATAACTCACCGAGCTTCATCATGAAACATTTCTTCGGTTATATCCTCAGATATTTTTGATAGAATAATCAATATTAGCGGCTTTGATTTCTTTTTCTACCTGCTGCAATCTTGGAATAATATATTTGTTGATAGTTATTTTTTTGCCAAAAAATGTACAGGGAGTAAGCTGTTGTTCAATGGTTTTTTTTGCATCAATGTTTTTGATATGTACATCAGAAGATCCACTCAAGATTTTGAAATATTTACCCGTTCCTTCTGCCTTTATATCATCAACGATATTATACACTTCTGCCGCAGCGACTCATGTAGCAACCGTAGTAGCGACAGCAGCGGTTTTTACTTCTGGCGACACCAATGAGGTATCTGTTGTAGGATCTATTCCTTCCTCTATCTTTGCCATCAGTTCTTGCAACTTGGCCTGATCGTTTTTGTATTGACTAATAAGTGCTTTCATTTTGTTTAAATCAGCTTTGTTGTATTCCAATACCGTTCCTCAAAGAAATTTTTCTGAAAGTTTTTGTTTGAAATTTTTTCCAAAATTGGAGAATATATCTTCTTTTTTTGGGCTCGCTTCCGTCGTTAAATACGCTACTGCCTCTTTTTGCAAAGGATTGATATTTGCTCCCAATCATGCAGCCATGCCGACAATTCACTCTTTTTTTGCATCAAGAAATCTGAGATACACCTCAGCCAATTGCTGTTTGGTATCTTCTATCGTTTTCTGTGATTCAGAAGATTCTTTTGGAGCTTCCTCTGTTTTTTCCGTTTTTTGTGTGTCGACTTCTGGTGTGTCTGTTGGTAATTTTTCTGTGTCTGACATGGAAGAGGTAATCGAATAAAATGATTATTGTAGAGCAACTATTTTTATTTTGGATTCGTCTATTTTTGGAATATCGAGTTTTGGTTGGGTAAAATATTTTTTGGTGTCTCCGTTGATAGCAAGTCTCGCTATGATTTTTTTGTTATTTAGTGCTAACTCATAGAGCTTATGTTCTCCAATATCTATAGTACCAAAAAGATTTCCATTCGCATCAAAATTTAGTACCTGAACTTCTAGTAGTGATTTTACTATTTGTTGTACTCACCAAATCGCTTTGTTTTGATCATCTTCTTTGGGTGATTTTGCCATATCCATTAGAGATACGCCTCGAGGCTTCCATTGAGTCAATAGAGCAAAAAAAGCTTTTGATTGTATCGGAGAGAGCAGTTGTGTTGGTCACACAATGAGCCCATTTTTTATGGTAATAGATTGTAACTGATTTGCTCTTGCCTCTACTTGTTGCAAATACTGTGCCGAATCTAGATCATTGCTCATCTTACATTTGGAGATCGTGTACAACATACCAGTATACATACTATCAAACCAATCATAATATGTCTTGTATTCAGCAAGCAATTTTTCAGCCGCTATCCCTGGATCCATCTGAAGAAGTTTAAACTTGAAGGTATTTCGCTCGTTGATTTTATCTTTATATTTTTTTCTATATTCTTCTGGTATATCCAGCTCATTGTCATCAAAATTCATTAACGTTTCAAATTTTTCTTTTGCCTTGTCTACATACGTGACATACGGCATAGCTTGTTTATAATCTACTTGTGTTCCCAAATCCACAAACTGTTTTTGAATAGTAGTCTGAGTAAAATGTAGTGGTTCATTGACAAACAAGCGACTCGTACATGCAAAAATCTGATTGTTTTGTTTTTTGAAAAGGAACTTTTCTATATTGCCTATATGTGCTTTTTTGGCTGCCATGATAAGATAATATGGCATCTCTATATATCACGATTCTTGTGTTTCATTTCCTTGATCATCAATGGTTTTGACTGGCTGTGAACATCTAGTAATATAGTCTAGAATAGCTGTTTCTACTTTTTTTTGGACTTCTGGATTGGTATATGCTTTTTCTTCATAGACTATTTTTGCTAATCTACTGTAATATTCATTATTCATTTTTTTGTCCATATCACCAGCATCTGCTTTGGTATCTAACCATGCTGCGTCATCATCCAAACCAAATACGGATCCTGGAATTAATAATCATGCAGGACCAAAAACACCATACTTTATTCGCTGAGTCGGATCTATAATTTTGTTCCACAACGAAGGATCGACAAACATCTTCATTATTTCTGGTGATGACATTGTTTCCATTTCTTCAATAGAAAACTTTTTGTCTATCGCGTTGTCATTGTTGATAACCCGCCCACTTTTATAATATATTCACAAAGCATTTGCTTTGTCCTCTTTAAAGAAATCTATCAACTCTGCCATAGTATTGTTGCCTTCATATCCATGGATTTCTTTTGCTATTCTATAGATAATATTTTGTCCTACCTTGTCAGAGGATTCTATTTTGGTATCTCGTCTTTCTTGTGACAGATCGTGGACAAAATAGGTCTTGGCTTCGGTTGAGCTTCGCGACAATGCTCCTACATTTTGGAAGTCGCCACTTATGAGCATTTTTTCTATCATTACTGCGTCCAACGCTCTAAACGATATATCAAATCCTCTTTTTTGTTCCAAGGACAAATCAAGTGATTTGTATTCATAATATCTTTTTATCAGCTCCTGATTTTTTTTCATATCAGCTATTTTGTCTGCGTGAATATAGTCGGGAGATTCCCATGAGTTTGCAAACATACTTTCTGTATTTTTTACTCATTGATATAATTCAAGGATCATAGCGGGTTGTGTAGCCCACATCTTTTCTAGGGTAGCAAATCCCTCAGGAGATTCAGATTGCAATTTTTTTCAGAAAAGATTTTTGTATTCTGGTATGGTTTTTGCACCAGTAATATATTGCTCTGGTCAGGTCAATCCGAGTGTGTAATAGGTCTTGGATTCGGTGAGAATATTTTCTATCGCTTTGATTCATAGATTATTTTTCATTGCAGAAACGAATGCCGCATACATCGGTGTTCATTTTTTTTGGTAGAGATAGGTTTGGACATATTCCATCCTCTTGGCAATGATAGTTTCTAGTTCTTGTTTTTGTTTTTTGAACTCTGTTTGTTGTGAAGCGTCTAATGTTTTGACGAATTCATCATCAAGTTTGTCGCTATTGAATCATTGTTTTATCAGAGGAAATTTTTGATATTCTTCTTGCCATATCAACGCATACCAAGCGTCTGATGTAGTGTTTAGCTTTTTGTTTCCATTTCTTGCTTCTGCAGTAAGTTTGCTATTGATATTGAGATTTCGTTCTTCGGTAGCTGCTGACTGGATAATCGCTTGCTTGATTTCTGTCCTATATTGTTTTTTGAAATCTTCTTTGTTTTGCTGATAAAATTCTACTGCATCATAATATACATCTACAGCTTGCGTTACCGCAAATGAGGCAGCTCACAATCCAAGTCCTAGCAAAAATCATAGCGGTCATCACAAAGCTCCCAAAGATGAATAAGTCACTATCATACTCAATGCTGTCAACGCCAATGAAGATCAAAACTGAACTCGCTTATGTTCTTTGGCTGTGGAATTTCTGAGTTGATTTATTTTTTCATATGCTTTTGCTTCATCCAATCATTCTAACAATATCCAAATATCTACTCATGTAAAAATCAAATCCAATATCATCACTCAACGCAATCCTCTTTTGAGCGCCTTGATTTGTGTAGTCTTTGTACAGACAAAAATAACACTATGAAGATCTTCTATAGTATCCATATTTTTGAAAATCTTGATAGTATCTTCTCCAATATTTTTTATTCCATTGGCTTTGAATATTGTTTGTATTTCAGCGATATTGTCTGTTTTGGAGAGTATAGCCTCTGCAAGTTTTGCATCTTTGGAGAGCAATGCTTCTATTTTTTTTGCATCTGCTGGATTAATATTTTTGAATATTGAGTTTGGTAGTTTTTTGTCTAATTTTTGTAACATTGCCACTGCATCCATTGTTCATGTATCTACTTGTTTGGAAATGTTTTGAAATTCTTTGATTGATTTGTCTATTGCTTTTTTTTGATAAGCAGTTAGCTTTGGATTCATTTTTTCTTTTCTCAATCACTCTGCTATATCATCAAATTTTTTGATAAACTCCTTTGGATTAGCATCTACTATTTCTCTCAGTTTATTCGCTGTTTTGAGCTTGTCTATCTGACCTATAGCCTTTGCGCTCAATCACAATCCTGCTCAGGTAGCTATACCAACACCGATATTTCTCTTGGTATGATCTGGATTTTGTTCATCTGCTTGCGAGGTATCTTGTGATGAAGTATATTGTGGTGAAGTATCTTGATCTGGGTTGGAAGAAATATTTTCTGAATTCTCTCATGGAGCGACCTGCTCTGGCGTAGGAAATTGTTGATTTTCTGGTAGCACCTCGGGTGGCACGACTATTCATTTTTTGAGATTTTCTAATGCTTCTATCGTGTTTGCCTGTACTAATTTTTCCTGATTTTGTTTGATAAAAACAAATAATTTGTCCGCAGTTTCTGGCGAAAGTTTGATCAACATCTTTTCTATGAAATTCATATCGAGTTGGGTATCTGTCCATGAATTTCCTAGCTGTTTGTCTGAAGCAATAGTCTGAGTTATTTTTTTGTCAAAAAGAGAAAGAACGGTCGACTGAAAAAACCCTAATTCCTTTTTGAAATCAGTAAACATACTCTGCGCTACTTCTTGTTTTTTTTGCTGTAAGACATCCATAGACATTAGCTTGCTTTTGCTACAAATTTAAAAACCATCTTTATAGTATCAATTACTTCATCACCCACCTTGGCTGCTGTTTTTATTCTCTTGAGTTCTTCTAGTCACGCTAATAACGATTTGGATACCTTCTTTCCTGCTGTTTCCAATGTCTGTTCTTCATGTTTGATTATGTCTAATAGTTCATCTATTTCTGCTCAATTTTTGGCTAATATTCTTTTGATCTCTGCATTACTTTCTCATAGCTGAAAGAGTTCTACTATATGTCTAGAAGTAAATTTAATCTTGTGGAGTTTTTTGAAAGAAACCAATTCTGGTGCAGAGAATCATTTTATTTTGTATCTAAACTCTTCTAAGCTCTTTAGTTGGTTTTTGTAGTGAATATCCAACACACCATTTGCCTGAAATCCTGGTTGTTTGCGGAGATCTGTAGCAATAAATTTTTTCAAGTCATCAATATCACCGACAATCAATTTTGTTATAGCTTTTTGATCTGCGGTAAGTTCTAGAAGATCTTCCACTTTTTTACCATCTCTCAATAACCTCTTGGAAAGTTCCATATCCAAATCTTGCAAAGCCTGCCTATCGTTTGCTGCTGCTCTATATCTTGCTTTAAAATCATCTGCATATTTTGCATATTTTCCGTTTGGTTCAAATTCCTGGAGCAAATTATTTAAATTTGGTGAGCGTTTTTGCCGAATAAATTCTGCCACTTTTTTGGCAGCGAGATCATCTATGACCTTTATCTCTGGAGATATTCTTGCAAAGTTTTTGCCTACCTGCTTGAGGATAGCCGGCAACTGTTCTCATCTTGCCAACCTTACTTTTACTTCTTTCCACTTTCTGATCATGATACCAAAATTTTTTGCTTCGAGATTTGCTGATTCTCGTGTATGAAGAAATTGTTTGATATCGGCGGCATCGGTGAACTGATCGAGATGTTTCCCCATGAGTTTACCAAAATCTTTTGCGTCCAACTTGGATCACATTTTGACAAAGAAAGCATCGATATCTCCTGTTATTCAACCATTTTTGAGCACATCATGAAGCTTATCAAATTGTTTAGGATCCACTTTGTGGAGCATATAGCTAATTACTTCTCAAGATTTTTTTGTTTTGTTTGCCTCGATGATAGCATCGATTTCTTTGAGCTGTCAAAGCTTGGTAGGAAGAAAATCGTACTCAGACTTTAGACTTCTTTCCATAATATTGTGTTTTCGTCGATCATAACGCTGGATATTTTTTGTTGGTGATTTTTTCAAAATTATTTTTTTGATATTTGCATTATCTCGATATTTTACTATCAATTCTGCTTGTGCAGTATCTTTTGCTCAATACTTGACAAGTAATTCTTCGATAGTAGTTATTTTTTTTGAAGATGCATTTTCTATTCACAACGTATCAGCAAGCTTTATCGCTCTCTTTGGATCTATTTCTCACGTCATGACTGCACGTCTTAATAGTTGTTTTGGATCACTGCTCTCAAGTATTTTTCTTTCTCGATAATAGCCAGAAAAAATCATTCTACCTCATGTATATTTTACTCACGCCATACTTGCTTTGAATATTCCATACGGGATAGCTCCTCATACTTTGAACATTAATTTTCCTGTACGAGCAAGTCCTTTTTTACCTGAAACACCTCACAGCAATCGAATAATACCACCGACTCCTGTCATTCATCGAATGAAATTTGCCGTTCGTTCTAGCCATGGCATCCTCTCTGTACAACAAGCGTACAATGCTTTGAATGGTGACCAGAAAACATTTAATCGCTTTGCTACTACGTCTGGATCTTCACTATGAAGATTTTTTATCGTATGTATTGCCACAATCACTTCTTTTTTGAACATCAAATACTTGTTTACCAAGATTTTGAAGTTGGTGACATCTTCTTTGGTCATCGTACCTGCAGCGAATTTTTCTTTGTATTTTGTCATACCCAATGCAAAATTGTCGAGCATTGCTTTACCACCTGACTCTTGGAGAAATTTTTCTCTCATGACCTGATCCATACCACATGCGATAGCAATAGGTTCAAAATATTTTTGCATAAATCATTCTCCATTTGCATCTATTGCATCTTCTAGAATATCGTCTGCACATTCGGTAAGATTTTTTTGGTTGTCTGCTTCCATTTTGCCATCAGCAATATCCGTCTCTGCTCTATCTAATATGTCGGTTTTGGATTTTTCGTCGTAGTCGAGCAAATCGTCTCTTGTTTCATCCAGATTTTTTATTTCTTCTTGGAGTTCTAGAGAGATTTTTCCATCATAGAGGCTATATTTTGTAAGGGTAGATTCTATCGTTTGTATTTTTTGGCTATCAAATTCTGCTCATAAGGTTGGATTGATATGTGTTGTCATCCATTGTTCATCGTCCAATGCTTTTTCTATAAGATCTTTTTGATCATCTTCGCTGAGTCCTGTCAACTTTTGTTTGTCTGATCCATACCCGATCTCGTTTATTTTTTTGGTCATTAATAATCTACGAAGCTGGATTTTCTTTTCTTCGAGATAGGTCAGCACCATGATAAATTGTCTAAAAAATAGATCTAGTTCTTTGAGCGCATCCTCTGGGTTTGCATCCATCCAAGCAATAATTTTGTCTACAGTTTTTTCTCCTGACTTAGGGAGAAACGCGCTAAATGACTTGATCTTCATCAGTGATGGCAACAACAAACTTTCTAGTTCGCCTTTTACAAAACCACCAATAAGCTCTTTGTATTCTGCAATATCTTTTTTGAAAATATGACGATTGACGGTTCCTTCGGTAAGCATAGCACCCACATTGCTATATGTTTTGTCCATAGCATAGGGAACTATTCCTTCATATTTTTTGATATCTGTGCTATTGTATCCCGTACCCAATCCTGCATCATTTTTTATTTCATCATCAATTTCTTTTTGGTAAATACCTGTATACATACTATTCACATTGGCTCCGAAAGCATTGTATTTCATCTTTTCTGCAGCGGATAATTTATCAAAATCGTCTGCAAGATCTTCTTTGTCTTTTAAGGTATCATCTTTGAATTTTTCGTATAACCACTTGATTCCAAAAAATCATGCGACCGCGATACCTCAGATCTTGAGCACTTTACCTATTCCATGATTTCGAAATCATTCTTCACTTTTTTTTTCGCCCGTTTCGCTTTTTGATTTCTTCTTTTTGAATAAGCTTACCACACCCCATACGAGAAGTCCTACTCCAGCGGTAGCTACGATAGCGGTTTTTGGATTTTCTTTTCCTCGCTCTCGCGCTTTTTCTAGTATGTTTTGTTTTTTGGTTTGAATCCCCAATATTTCTTTTTCCAAAGAATCTAACTGACTTTTTTCTGTAGACGTCTCTACACTTCACTTGAGGACTTGTAATTCTCATTTCGTCTGTTTGATCAATGTAAGCAATTCTTGCTTTGTAGACTCAATACGCAAAGCCTCGGCTTCAATCTCTTGTTTGAGCTGTTCTACCTCATCTTTGGTAAGATTTTTTAGATTTTTTTCAAAATCAACTCTTTTGGATTCCAGAACTTGGGCATCTTGCTTGAGTTTGGCAATATCTGCCTTGAGCTTATCGATACCCAAAGAAGTCTGAGGAAGTGTCTCAGGTGTTTTTGGTATTTCTGGAGTGTTTGTTGGCGTCATAGTATTTCTCTAAAATTTAAAGGTCGCTATATATAGTACAAGTATATCCAGAAATAGCTTTTTTATCAAAAAAATACTCTCTTAATATACACAAAGGGTTGACATTACAAAAAATATAAATACTATACAAAAAAATTTATAATTTATCTACAAAAAAAATGGCTGAAGAACAATACATCCGTCCTACATGGGATGAATACTTCATGGAAATAGCAAAGACAGTAGCCAAAAGAGCTACCTGTGATAGAGGAAGAAGTGGTTGTTTAATAGCAAAAAACAAACAAATTTTGTGTACAGGATATGTAGGTTCTCCTGCAGGATTACCCCATTGTGACGAAGTCGGACATCAGTTCAAACAAATGACTCACGAAGATGGAAGCGTTACAAATCATTGCGTAAGAACAGTCCACGCAGAACAAAACGCCATCTGTCAAGCAGCAAAATTGTGAATAGCATTGGAATGAGCAACATTGTATTGCAAAATGACCCCATGTAGAACATGTGCAATGTTAATTATTAGCTGTGGAATCAAACATGTTGTTTGCGAAAAAAAATATCATGCAGGAGCAGAATCTGAAGCTATGTTCAAACAAGTAGGTATAGAAATTAGTTATTTTGACGAGAGTATCGAACAATATGAAAAACAATAATATCAAAACCTAATGAAAAATGAATAATGAATAATGAAAAATGACTGATTTGTCTTATTATAAACTATTGCAAATTACAATAGCATATAAAACAACAATTCAATCATTTTTCATTTTTAATTTTAAATTATTAATTATTTTCTGGAGGTGTTTCAGCATTTTCCGTTTCTTGATTCATTTTTTCTCTGATCGCAAAAACAATTACCAAGATAACAAAAATACCAACGAGTATTCACAAAACAATAAGAATAATTTTCCACCATCAAGATCAGCCAGCATTGTCTGCCTTGATAGTATCAGGATTCTCTACAATCTTGGTTCATTCATTTGGACAAGCATCACTCACAATACCATAAAAAGAAAGTATCTTACACATATGTGGCATGATAGTATTGGTCATATCTACAGGATCAACCTGATTAGTTTTGACTTCTTGTCATTCAGGAGCAAGGTTTTTTTTGATAAGATTGAGAATATCTTGAAGAACCTGCTTTCTTTTGTCTTGTTGTGAAGTTGCTTCTTGATTGTTGTCAGAAACAACGGATTCAAATTCCTTGAATAATCACTCTACATCCACCGCAAGATTGGATGGCAATATAGAAAGTATTTCTGCTTTGGATTGTTGATATTGATTACATCCGTTTGCAGCACACACTGCTTTGTCCGTAAGTTTAGTAAATATTTCTTCAAGCAACAAAGACTGCTCTTCAGTAAGTTTTATGGTATGTGTTTCATAAAAGTCTTTTACAGAAACAAGATTGGATTTGGTATTGTTTTGATCAATAAGCCCATCTCTAAGCCCAACCATAAGCGTCCTAAAATCAGTAATATCTCAAGTAGTAGTTCAAATGTCTTGCATAGTATTTATAAAATCATTGATCTTTTTGTAGACAATCGTCATCTCAGGATCAAGATTTGCCTCAAAATCCAAAAAGGAAACGGTAAAGTCTTTGGAAACTAAAGTAGTATCAGGTTTAGTATAATAGATTCTTCCTACAACGGATTCATATTTTGGTTCATACTTTTTGAGATATGGTTCATTACACAAAAAATCTTTGTCATTGTCTTTGTTTCCATCTTGATCATTATCAAAAGCAATATCAGTATCTACATAACACGTTCATTTACTAATATCATATTTGATATAATACAAGATACTATTATTGAGATTTTTTCCTACAAAGAAGTCGATACCACCACTAGAGAGAGAAACTTTTGGGATAGA
>CAYXTU010000021.1:0-14628 GCA_964468245.1 uncultured Candidatus Peribacteria bacterium
CATTTCTCGCAGGACAACCCATATTTAACTCTATACCCGCAAAACTAAACTTTCAACTTTCAACTTTCAACTTTCAACTTGTTCAATATTTCTTTTGAATATCAGCGAAGCATTTCATCAGCATCTCTTCATTTCCTCAAAATATTTGTACTATTACAGGTGATTGATATGTGTCTGTAAGTAAATGTTTCATTACTCATGGAGGATTGATAATATAGCCATCAGCATTCATAAATTCTGTCCACAACACCAATTCATACTTGTCTTTTTCTCCATATTCGTCAAAAATCTCTTTCACAATTTGGCGAAAGGCACAGTCAGTAAAACCATCCATAGGAGCTAAGCCAATGATACTCATTGGAATGATAAATGTTAAATGTTAAATTCGAAAATAACTGTAAGGAAAATGGCAAAAATTTCCAGCTGAGAAAAAACAAAAGACTAGGACGTGAATGTATTGATTTTTTGGGATAAATAATTATGTTATTTTTATAAAAAAAATAAAACAAAAAAAATATTTCCATGAGAAAACAAAAAGAATCATTGCCCATTGTGGCATACGAATTAAAAAGTCAGTTAAAATCTTTGTCAGAAACCATCAAAACACAAAAAAAAAGAATAATGGGATGGCAAAAGATTTTAGCAAAAACTACTACTAGTTTTGGACATGATGCAATCAAAAGAAACTTAAGAAACTGTAGCTTAGAAATCAAACAATCTCGTCTGCTGTATCGTCATATGCATATTGCATACAGTGAAATATTGGGCAATTCACGTTCTCGAATAGAACCAAAAATCAAATATGCAAAACAGCTTTCAGAAGAACTTATTCAAAATTTCAAAAAATAGTTCTAGTTACTATCACAAAATAGATTAGATCGTTTGGGTCTAGTCTTTTTTTTAATTTGTTTTTTCTTGGACAAAATATATAGTTTTGGCATGAGATATAGACTATCAAGATGATTTGATTATTGGTTTCGAAGGCTAGAAGGACGATTTAGGTCTTTGTTGCTTATTTTTTTTGTTGCTTCAATATATTTTATTTTTCTCTACAAACGACAAAACCCAGGTATGACGCCACTGATGGTGGTGAGAGGGGTAGATCAGGTTGTAGATGGGAGACCTATTGTGCTCAAACATGCCCGAGTGCCGATAGAGCAGATTTCAAATGCTATGATATATGGAGTAATGGCAGGTGAAGACCAAAGATATCTCCAACACCGAGGAGTAGATATGCAATCATTGTGGGATGCGTTTTTGTACAATATCAAACACAAATCTATCAGTCTTGGCGGAAGTACCATCACCCAGCAGACAGCAAAAAATGTCTTTCTCTGGCCAGATCGCTCAATATTTAGAAAGGGAATAGAACTATATTTTACTTTGATGATGGAACTCTGTCGAAGTAAACAAAGAATCATGGAAGTCTATCTCAATATCATAGAATTCTGAGACGGTATCTACGGAGTAGAGCAGGCAGCTCGTTATTATTTCAACACATCAGCAGCAAAACTTACCCAAAGTCAGGCAAGTTTCCTCGTGGCTATGATGCCCAATCCAAGATATTATCAGCTCCACAAACGTAGCTATCGATTGAGTAGGAGAAAATCTGTAATAAGTAGAAGTATCAATAGTATCAAGAGAGAAAAAGAAGTTAAAGCATTTGTAGAAAATACAAAAAATTAACTTACATATTTTTTCTTGTTTTTTTTCCTAAGTTGACGATAGATAAATCGGCCAACGATTCCAACCAAAATAACGAGAACTGCAATATCAACTCCTTTAGCATATTCCATAACTTTTTCCCAATTTTCTTTGAGATATTTTCCGACCAAAGTCAAAAACGTATTTCGCATCCCTGCACCGACTACAGTATATATGACAAATTTAATCAGATTCATTTTTCACATTCCTGCAGGAAGAGAAATAAGATGCCTCACAACTGGGATAAATCTGCTGATAAAAATAGTAATACTTCATCTTTTTTTGAAAAAATGTTCTGTAGCTTCTAGTTCTTCTTCATCAAGAAGAAAATATTTTCAGAACTTTCTGACGAACGGTTTTCCTCCATAATATCAGATAGCATATGACAACAACGATCAGACAATACTTCATAGTGTACTAATTAATATCACTCCCCACAAGCTAAAATATTTGGTTGCAACCAAAAATCATGCGAACGGCATAATCGCCTCACTCGGCACCGGAAAAATCATGCTCTCCATCACCATTCAGAGAAAAACAGTGATATATCCAGTTTGCTGGATAAAAGCGGTGATGTAGGTTGCAAGAAATTCTGTAATTCACATAAAAAATAATTAAACGATAAAAAAACGAAACAATAAATAAAAAATACTGATGTCGAAAACTAATTCAACCCTTATTGAAAAGATAAATCAAAACAATACAGTAAAATAAAATTTTATTTTTTTGAAAGATCAAATGAACAACGTCATCATTCTCGAAAATATTCGCTCCGCATACAATGTCGGCAATATTATCCGTACCGCAGATGCCCTCGGATGGCAGGTCCGATTGACCGGATATACACCATCACCAGAAGACACGCAAAAAGTTGTAAAGACCTCCCTCGGCGCAGAAAAAACCGTTGGATTGCAACAATTTGGTCATACACCAGAAGCCATCGAGTTTGCAAAAAAGCAGTGAATGACGGTTATCGCTGCAGAAATTACCAAAGATGCGATTCCCTTGGATATGTTTTCAAAAAATAAAAATTCTGGCGTCGCTATCATATTCGGCAACGAAGTCGATGGTGTCCTCGATTCTACACTCAAACTCATGGATCACGTCGTCTATATTCCCATGAAATGAATCAAAGAATCTCTAAACGTGGGACAAAGTACGGCTATTTTCATGCGAGCATGCAATCAAATATCACTGAATACCTAATAACAAACAATATTGGATGTATTAGGTAAATAAAAATCAATAGTTATTAACTGTTAGTTATTAGTTGTTAGTTATTTTTGTATTGCTATTCACAACAAAATATGTATAGTATTTTTACAAAAAACAAAAAAACAAATTAAAAAAAATTATTATGAAAAAATTACAAAATTCTGATTTTAGAATGGGATTAATCGATGATGATGGTCAAAATATGCCAGAAATCATAAATCAGACTTCTGCCAGAATTGGCGAGATAGATTCGCCAAAATCATCATTTCCTACTGAAGCATTCCTTCGTCCTATTATTTTAGATAGAAAGATTCGTGAAAAAATATGTCACGAATTAGGGGTTCAAGATGAAAATGTTTCTATGTATTTGTGGAATAAACTTTCTGATCCACACATTCACCCCAACGACTATGTAAAGCTCGAAGAGCCAAGTGAATTGGTGTTTTCACATGTACTCACTACATGCAGAGGGATAATTCCTTTGGAGGATATCTTTCAAGAAAAAATCATTTTGGACAATAAACTCATGGATGAGGTACTTACTGAATGTCATGAGCGTGCAATAGAGGAAAATGAATATCTTGAAGAAGAAGTATTAGAAGGTTTTGATCTTATCGAAGATGAACTGGAAATACAGGATTCGTTAGATATTGAGACTATTGCAGTTCAAAAAATCAAAGATATGTTTTCTCAAGTCAAACAAACTTGTTGTAAACATCTCAATGATGGCAGTTGTTTCAAGCGACATTACCTTATTGGTCAGGGTAGTGTTGTGGTTGAAGAAAAAAAATATCAAGGAATTCACGTATATTTGTATCCAGATGTTCATTATGAACAAACAGATTCAGATGATGAAATTGTAGATCAGCGATACTTGCGATACAAAAAAAATCCCACAAAACAAAAAAGGGATTCATTTGTTAGGGGGTACGCAAAGGATCTCAGAAAAACTTTATAACCAAAAAAAAGCTCCGAGAATTTTTCGGAGCTTTTTGCTTACTCAAGATATTTTACTTACTAAATTGCAAAGTGGCTACTATATCATCTACAATTTGTGCGTAGTCATCAAAACTAGCTTCTGTAGCAGTATAACTAAGTGTGTATACAGCATTGTCTTGGATAAAGATAAATTGTTTCCACTCGAGAGATGTTTCCATTGATGTTCCTTTGTAGACAAGTTTTTGTAGAGTAATATCTCAGAGAGTAATAGTTTCGTCACTGACTTCTACAAATCCAGATATACGTTTTGCAAGTTCAGATTTTGCCATTTCGCTATATTCTGCGAGGGTGTATGATTTTGTAAGAGGGGTTTTGACGATACCAAGATTTTCTTTGATAGTATCTTTTCCTACCAACGGACTAAAAAACATCACATCAGCTCCAAAAACTTTTTCTTGAAATGTTCGATCTGCAGGGATTTTGAGAGAATATCCATCAGTTTTGCTTTGATACGTTTGTCGTGCAAGCTCAGGCGTCTCTATAGCGGTTGTTGTATCGCTAGGTGTAGTTTGTGTCCCACATCCAAACAAAAAGAGAAGTCCAAATACAGCGACAAGAGAAATTTTTTTGTTCATGCTATTTTTGTTAAGAAGGTAAAACTATGAGTGAGTATACACAAGTATATTAGTTTTTCAAGAACACTGTTTTTTTGCCAACCACCAAACTATTCTGAGATGTTTTTCGTGATGTACTTGGCAATCATTTGGAGAGATAATAGTTTTTTTCTACAATACAACCACTCAGTGCCACAAATGTTTTAAGTTCTGGTAAAGTATATATATGATAAAATCTTTTTGCAGGAGTTTTGGTTTTTTCGTTTTTTCGTGGAATCATAATATCGTTTCGATCACTCTTACCCAGAGAAATAATATATTTCCACAAAGCAAGCAACATCTCTTTTTGATATTTTTTCAAAAACCATCGTGAAAAAGATCGATTGGTCATGATGAGTTTTCCTTCGTATTTGAGTATCCTATAGATGTTTTTGGTCAGAAAAAATCTTTGTTTGTCTGTGGGAATATGCTGGAAACTGGCGACCCCGATTACAAAATCAAATGATTCTTGTTTGCATCATACAATGTAGTGCAACACATCATCACATACAAACGTTGCAGTAATATTTTTTGGGAAAGTCTTGGTAGCAAGTTGTTTTTTTGCAAAATTCAATAGTTTTTTGGAAATATCTACTCAGATATAATTGATGTTTATTCATTTGAGCTTCGTAAGATGACTAAGTAATCTACCGCTTCCGCAGCCAAATTCCAAGATATTGATAGTTTTTTTGTTACTACTTTTTATTTCATCCAAAAAAATATCTGCATCTGCCCAATGCTTATTTCTTGTCTGATAATATTTTTCTGCATGAGCGTCATAAAACTCCTGAAGATCTGTTTGAATACTCATAAATAATGAATAATGAATGATAAACGATGAATGATAAACGATGAATGATGAATGATGAATGATTTTTTTTTGATTATTGTGATGATATAATAGGCAATAAAAAGACAAGTCCTACATTATTCATTATTAATTTTTAATTTTTAATTAATTGTCGAATATATTTTGTCCAACCATATGGCTTGTTGCTTTGCTTCATTGACGAGATTTGTCTTCCAAATCTTGGAGAGTAAAAGCTATTTCATCTCATTCAATAAAGAGTTTTTTGAAATGCATCAGATACAAAAATACAAGCATTGTCATCCTTACATCATTCTTACAATATTTTTTGAATTCTTCGAGTGCTTCGAGGTCATTTTCTTCTTGATATTTTTTGTACAACACCTCTCATTCTGCTCATGAAGTGAGTGTTTTGCTGACATTTACCAATGCTTCAGCTATTTTATTCAACCCCAATCTTTTGCCCGTCATAGCTCGTACAAACAAAAAAAGATCAATACTTTTTTCATTCAGTTTTTTGATATCATCTTCACTTCATCATGCAGCATATACAGAGACTATATTATCAAAAGCAATGCTATTAAACCCAACGATATATCAGTCAAAATCTAGCATTTTTTGTACAAATGCTTTCAATCACGCTTGATCAATATATTCATACGTCATTTTATTGTCGCTTGTAGGATGCATAGCATAAGCAAGCAAAAACTTTGTCTCTTTCAGGTTTTCAATATTAGTATCTGTTTCAATATCGTATACCATATAATTTTTGCCTCAGAGTGTCGAATATTTTCCTGTATGAAATTCGTCGAGGAGTATTTGTTCGATGGATTTTTGTCAGATAATTTTTTCTTTTTTCAAAATATAATTTTTTACCAGATTCTGAAAATCCCTTTTCCCTTGATCATCAAGCACGATTTGTATTTTTTCTTTTTCATCCATGAGGATGTATTCTTCATTATTATTTTCAAATCTAAACGTAAAATCACCCCTGTTCATATAGTAAATCTCATTGCCATCTCTAAATATTTTTTTGAACAAATCTATCGGCATCTGACAATGTTCTTTTTTGAGAATACTATAAAAATTGCTAATAAAGGTATTTTGTACGGTTTTGAGTTCATCGAGAGTAAATCTTTTGTACATTATACAAGAACAAAATAAATAAAGCTATTTATTTTTTGAGTTTGGCAATATAATTGTTTCGTGCGGTTATGTCAGCGATTTTGATAGCAGCCAATGGATCGATAACAAAAGTATTGCTATCGTTTTTGTGTTTATCGTCCAGTATAATGCTTAGATTTTTTATCAAATAGGGTTTACCATTGGACAAAATATCTTTAAAGTACCAAGGACCAAGCGTATTGGTAGCCAAGGTATAATTGACAATAAAATTGATACCACCCAATGAAATATCGACGAGTATTTTATTGTTATTATCTGCGATATCATTGGCTTTTATTCAGAGATAATTTTGTATGGTTTCAAAAACCAAGATAGCATTGTTGGTTCCTTCGTAGGTCTTTTTGGGTGGTATGTATTGCAAAATTGCTTTGAGTGTATCGAAGAGAGTGTAGGTCTTGCCTACGATAGTGCTATAGTCCGTTTTAATCGCATTTTCTCGTCAGGTATCAGAGATATGTATATTTTGTATTCCCCCATTTTTGAAAGTAAATGAATAACGAAGACTATTCTTATCAATAGTTGCTAGCGTAGGTGTGCAGGCTATTACAGTAATATCTTTGAGTTTTTTGAGTCATGGACAAAGATCTTCGGTTGATGAAATGAGAGTATCTTCTTGTCCATAAAAGACAAGATTTTTGGAAATATAACTATACAATTCTCCTAGAGAAAAATTTTGGATAAGCAAAAGATTTTTTATTACATCATTGATTTCTGCTTTGTTTTGGAGCTCAATGCTTTTGACGAGAAGGAGTTCGTTGGTGTATTCCATAATGATATGTGCTTTTATTGTTTCATTCGTGTCAGGAGAAGTAAACGTAAGATAGCCAACCACATCAAGAATGTTGTCAGATATACTTTGTTTTTCTATAGTGAGATAGGAAAGATTTTGGAGTTTTTTTTCAATTCTTTCTGCAATTGTTGTCGTATTTACTGATTCATTTATTATATTTTTTTCGGTTACCAAGCCTGTATTTTGTACTTGTGCTACAAGTCATGCAAATCCAAGAAGGGATTCTCATTCATTTAGTCCGTTGATAGTAGTGAGGAGTGAAGCTATCTTGCTACTTCAGATATTTTGGGTAAATGTTGTAGATTGATAGGTTAATTTTTCCAATGAGGGAGCAAGATATTTGTTGTTGTATCGATAGGTCTCATCTATATAAAATGGATCAATGCTTTTTCTTGTAAGAAGCTCTCTTACCAAGTCAAGATAGACAGATATTTTGTAGGTATCTGGTTTATTGATCAAAAAATCCTGGTAAATTTGTTGCTGATACGATAGGAGTTTATAGATATTGAGTAATGGGTCTTTGTAGATGGTTTTGTCAAACGATTGATTTTCTAGTGTCGCTTGTATCTCCATAAAGAGTGTTGTTCTCTTAAATGTTTCTTCGTATGCTGATCCACACAAGACAAAGAGGTCTTTGATGGTTTGACTATGGTCATTGGCATACAAAAGATATTTTGACAGTCATTCACAGATACGTCATTTGTTTTTGTTGTTGGTGGATAACGCTGCAAATATACTTTGTAATCATGGATAATCCAAAGAAATAGTATAGACAAAAAAGCTATCCAAAAAGCTATTCAAATAGTAGTTGCAAGCACGTTGACTTAGTTTATTTTCAAATACGCAAGCAAGATTAAAATCTTCAACAAGAGAAGTATTGATAGGGAGTTGTACGCGAGAAAATGGTTTGCTAATCGCTATTTTTTTGGTAAATACTATGGTATGTACAAAGTTTTCTAGCTCATCCACGGCATACATTCCTCCAGAAAAGTAATTGAGTGGTTTGACAGGGATAGTACCATAAAGATAAAAATATCTTGGCACAACAAATCATTTGTAGCTGATAAGATTGTTTATAGACGTTATAAATCATTGATTGGTTTGAAAATCACCCTGAAGGATATGTATTTGCGTGTCATTGTCTTGGATATTTTGTTTGAGAAATTTGCCAAATTCGGCGATGAGTCTCGTTTTTTGCATTACCAAGTTTTCATTGGTTTGAAATACATTGATAGGTGATGGCTGAGAAATGATATATTCAAAGAGGACTACTGCTACGACAAGCGCAATCAAAAAAACAAGATAATGAAAAACAAATCTTGAAAGCTTTTGATATCTATATATGATCTTTGCTTGAAGTTCTCACATATATTATATGGTGTTGTAGGATAAAATTATTTACCATAAAGAGTATAATATATATTTTGTATATCGTTTTGCTCCCCATTTGTCAACCAATAGACTATTCTACAAAAAGCCCTTGCATTTATAGATAAATTTACTATATAGCTGGGGCTTTATTAATTTTTTATATAATTAAAAACAAGTACTATGAAAAAGTTATTAACTCTTACAGCTCTTGTAGCTGGTGTTGCTCTTTTCGCTGGATGCATGAACCAACCAGTAGTAGAAGACGAAACTACAGTTGCAACTGGAGAAACTACAATGGTAGAAGAAGTAACAACAGAAGAAGTAGTTCCTACAACTGAAACTACAACAACTGAAGAAACTACAACTACAGAAGTTACTCCTGAAGCTACAGCAGAATAATTCCCTATTCATATAGGTTGAAATCCTGTACCAAACAACTAAAAGGAAGTCGCAAGACTTTCTTTTTTTATTACCTGTAAAACAAATATGCGTCTTCTTACCTATATTCAGACTCGTCACCAAATATCCCGTAGAAACTTCGTTGCCTTAATTAAGCAAGGAGTTGTCTCTATCAATGGCAAAAAAATCGACTCATATACACAAGAGGTCAAAGCTGGCGACAAGATAGATATCAAAGCTGCCAACTTCAAAATTAGCGAAGTGATGGAGGAAAAAGTCGAGTCATCTATACTTATTCTCTTCAACAAGCCCGTTGGTTGCGTAGCTTCCAAGTCTGATCCCCACAACAAAACGATCTACGATATCCTTCCTCCAGAATATCACAATTTTTATTATATCTGAAGGTTGGACAAGGATTCGCATTGACTACTCCTCTTGACCAATGATCCCGCCCTCGTCAACGAATACGAACATCCAAAACATGGGATAGAAAAAGAATATATTGTTGAATTAGACATGGAGCTAGAGTCCAAAGATATCCAAAGAGCGCTTTCTGGGGTCAAAGATGAAGACGAGCTCCTCAGAGCAATCAAAATCACCAAGCACAAAAAGAAGTATCATTACGATATCATTCTCAATGAAGGAAAAAAGCGTCATATCCGCAGAATGTTCAAAACACTAGGATATCGCGTCATGAGTCTTCAGAGAATTCGTGAAGGAAAATATAGTCTGGGAGACCTCAAAGTAGGCGAGTGGAAAACCATATAGTCAACCTGGTTCTTTAGAGCCAGGAGGTAGAGATACCTTGCCTAGAGTCAGGCAGTCAATGCCTCATGTTGACTAAAATTGGTGAAAAAAAACTACTGGAAATTTCCAGTAGTTAAAATGTTGTAAATAATTATTTCTGCGTTTCGAAGTATACACTCATAGATTTTTTGATGTTTTCCAAATTACTTGTTTCTGAACAAAGATGTTTAGGAATGCTGATTGGTCGTGTTCCTCCCATAAACGACCAAGTGCCCTCATAAGTGTTTGTAGTGTTTTTTTCCACATTAATACACGATCCTTTGGGAATTCCTTTGTAATCTTCTTTTGTCCAAACTTGCTCTGGGCATGTTGTTTTTTTGTTTTCAGTAATTTCTTTTTGGAATCTTTCATAAAACTCCGTTAAAATACTAGCATCATTTTTCCCTATAACACGATTGGAATTGGAAATCGTTGTTATTCTATTGTATAGTTGTTTATAGGATTCATCAGATTTAGCAAGTTTTCTCATCATTTTTTTGAGAGAGAGAATCTCTGCTTTACTAATATATTTTTGTTTCATGATTTTATCCAAAAACAATGAAACATTGCTCAAAAAAGAATTTTCGTTTTTCATTTTTTTTTTTTTTTTTTTGGGGGGTTAGAAATCAAATGTAAATCCAATTCTACTTACCGCTATTTCTAAACACATAGCTAAGTTTGTAGTGAGTACAAGAAATTGATCAAGTTCAGATTGTTCAATCAATTCTCTTACAAAATCTGGTTTTTGCTTTGCTATAACCGCAAAGCAATTCATAGGTGTAGGAAGTATAGTATCCTCTAGTCCTTCCAAAACATATTTTTCTTCATAAAGATGTCCATAAGATGAACAACCATCAAGAAGAGTCTGTATCCCACCATTCCACCCAAATCTTTTCAATTGTTCGTTATATTGAGCAATTTCTTGGGCAAGTTGGTAATCATTCATGTTTTTAATGGTTTGTGTTTTCATTTGTTTTTGTTTTTGGTGAATATATATATTTGAGGTTTTATTTATCTATTTTAGTTCGTCTTTTATCTTGTCCAAAAGCTGTAATGCTTGCAGAGGAGTAATGTCATTCAAATCATAGGTATCCAAAAGTGTTTTTACTTTTTCATATTTTGGATCTGAGATTTCAGGTACGAGGTCCAAGGCACTAACTCATTGGTTTGGCGTATCAACTCCTTGTTCTTGTTCAAGACTATGTAAATGTTTTTTTGCTCTTTCGACGATGGTCGCTGGTATTCATGCGAGCTTTGCTACGTCGAGACCATAACTCTTACTTGCTCACCCTTTAATTATTTTTTTCATAAAGACAACTTCTTTGTCCGTTTCGTAGACACTTACCGAGTAATTTTTGACTCCCGGGAGCGATGTTTCCAACTGAATTAATTCATGGTAATGCGTCGCTATCAATGTTTTTGCTCCAATATTCGTCACGAGATATTCCAGTATCGATTTAGTTAGTGCAAGTCCATCGTAGGTTGCTGTTCCACGTCCGAGTTCATCGAAGATGATGAAACTTTTTTTGCTCGCGTTGTTCAAAATATTTGCGACTTCAATCATTTCTGTCATAAAGGTCGACTGGTTTTTTGCTATATTATCTCCACTACCAATACGCGCAAAAATTGCATCCATTATTCACAGTGTACATTCCTTCGCTGGCACAAAAAGTCCACAATGCGCCATCAACACTATCAACGCATTTTGCCTCAGATAGGTCGACTTACCTCACATATTCGGACCCGTAATAATATGGAGGAAACCGGAATTTTCATTTCTTCATTCTGAATTCTGAATTCCACATTCTGCATTCAATTGTAAGTCATTTGGTATAAATTGTTGATCAAGGGGAAGATATTTTTCGATCACCGGATGTCTTCATTCGACGATAGTCAAACAGTCTTCGTCGGTAAATTCTGGTTTTACAAAATGTTGTTCTTTGGTCAATAATGCTTGGGAAACAAAGAGATCGAGCCATGATATTCGTTCTGAAAATTCATTAAGTTCCTTCATTCCTTCAGCTATTTTTTGTTGTGCTTGACGAAGCAATTCAAATTCTACCCTACGCAAATCATCTTTTGCTTTCAATATGCTTACCTCTAGATTTTCCAGATACGGAGAAGAATATCTCTGACCTCATTTCAGCGTATTTCTACGGACTATGTCAAATTTTCATTCATTATTATTTTCTGAAATTTTACCTCTAAATTCTGAACTTGAAAATTTCTTTTCGAAATTTTCCATGTCTTTGTTTGTTACTTCAAGAAAATATCACTGATTCAATACGTATTTTACTTTTACATTTGGTATTCCTGCAATGGTCGCCAACTCTTGTTGATACTGCATGAGAAGCTCATCACTATGATATGCTATCTTTCTCAATTCGTCTATGCTATTTTGATATCCATCACGGACAAAATCGATATCGTCTTGGTATTCGTCATCGTTTTTCAATAATTGTTCAAGATGATTGTAGATATGTTGTACGTGTCATTTGGTTATTTCACTAAGTCACAAGTACGTTAATTCATCTAGCAAAAATTTATTTTCAAAAAATATTCTCAACGTTGCTCTGAGTTTTATACACGTACTTGGCAACAATTTTTTATACAAAAGTAAACTTATGAGTTTTGGAATATCGCGTACATGGCTCAGCATCTGATGAATATGCTTAGCTTTGTTTTCTTTGTATATCGTTCAATCGTTCAATCGTTCAATCGTTCCATCATCCAAATAGTTTTCAATAGTATCCAATCTTCGTTGCAATTGTTTTGGATCTTTGATGGGATTGGTAAGTATATGGCGAAGAAGTCTAGCTCAACCTGATGTTTGCGTGGTATCCAAAATATGTAAGAGACTATATTTTTCACTGTTTTCATATGTTGACGATAAGATTTCCAGATTTTTTATCGTGACTTCATCCAAGATGAGATAGGTATCTTGGCTATGAAAGGAAATCTTCGTGATATTGGTCAGAGAGTGTTTTTGTGTGTGTTTGAGATAATAGAGGAGTAGCGTAATTGCTTCCAATCTGCCTTCTTCAACAGCTTTTCCAAAGCTTGCATTTTGTTGGACTCCCGTCATTCCCGACAAAAATTTTTGTGGATCAGGCGGTAGATCTCGGACAGAAATCAGGCATTTGCTGTGCTGTTGTGCAGGGATACTAATCATTTCCTTTTCAGGAAAATCCACATCAAACACTATCTCTACTGGGCGTAGGGTGAGGATAAATTTTTGTGTTTCCAAAATATCTCAGAAGCTTTTTGTCCAGTATTCACCTATACTAAAGTCTCCCCAAGCAAGATGATAATGATTGCCCGTAGTATGAGGCAAAAACGTAATCGCCATGGTGTAGGTGTATTCTTTTTTGCTTTCTTGAATATATGTCCCGGGAGTGATGATACTTACCACCTCTCTTTCTACGATTTTGCCAGGAACTGGTTCGCTCGTTTGTTCAGCGATAGCTACTTTGTGTCCATTGGTAATTAGCTTCGTAATATATTTATCGGCACTATGATAGGGAATTCCTGCCATAGGCACAGAATTTTCTGAGTTTTTATTTTTGCTAGTTAGGACGATGTCGAGCACCTTGCTACATATTTTTGCATCCTCAAAAAACGTTTCATAAAAATCTCCCATGCGAAAAAATAAGATACAATCTTCATGTTGTTTCTTGATATCAAGATATTGTACAATCGCTGGAGTAAAACTCATAATAAAAAACTCAAAAACTGAAAGAATAAACAAATAAATGTTGTATGGATTATTACAAAAAAGTCAACAAAAAAAGAGTCAGGAAATTCCGACTCTTTGGTTTGGTATAGATAGATTAAAATCTACCTGTTGGTTTCATAGTTTCCTTAGTCTTCGTAATGAGTACAGGAATTGACGAGGCATAGGTATCTATACTCATGAGTTTTGAAATATTTCTTTTGGTAGTTTCGTCAATCTTGCCAGGATTGACCTCTATGATAAGCAATTGAGCATATTTGCTTGCATACTTACACATATTTTTTGCAAAGTTTTTGTCTTCTTCAGCTACAACAACTTCAAAAGTCACTTCAGCATCTGCTAGATATCGGGTGATTTGTCTGGTAATGATAGCTATTTTTTGATCATGAAGATTATTTTCTTTGAAAACAATTATTTTTGCTCCAAAAATTTTGGCAAATCGAATAGCTTCATTAGTTTTTTGTAACTTAAAAGCACTGTCTGCAGCAATTACAATGTTGTTGATCGGTGCAAAAGGTGCACCATCAGGGACCAAAAGAATAGGAATTAACGACTTTTCAGCGGTGGAAATTTCTTTTCTCCACGATTTACTTTGGTCCTTGGAAACGCCAATAATAATCAACTCAGCATTCTCTTTTTTCGCTATGTCACACATAGACGTAAAAAAGTTTAGTGAATTGATTTTCTTTTTTGACACCGAAACATTTTCTATCGTTGTAGGCAATAAGCTAAGCACTACTGCTCTTGCTGAATCAAACGAAATGGTGCTTGTTTTGGGATAAAAGACCATTTTTTTATTCATTTGTTTTGCTATTTCTAACGAATGAATAATAAATGTTTTTTGTTCATGTATTGATTTCCCCAAATCAATAATCCCGAAAATTGTTGTTTCTGTTGTTTCTGTTTTGTTCATGTTTTTCATTTGTTTTTAGTTTTTTGTTTTTCAACCTAGGACTATAAGTATCTTACAACAAAAGTCAAGTCAACGTGGTGAATATCTGGTCTTCATATTTGCAAAATGAAGTGCTTGGGTGTATACTTATAG
>CAYXTU010000022.1:0-4983 GCA_964468245.1 uncultured Candidatus Peribacteria bacterium
CAAAAATATACCATACTATTATATATACCAACCTTTGAACATTTTAACCTTTCAACAATACAATGAGTTTCGTTCACTTACACGGTCACAGCACCTTCTCATTTTTGGAAGCGATAGGAAAACCTGCAAATATTATCAACAAAGCCAAAGAGCTTGGTATGGATGCTATCGCAATCACCGACTATAACGGAATGTATGGAATGGTAAAATTTTACCAATGAACAAAAGATACAGGAGTCAAACCTATCATCGGTGTAGAAGTAGGATTTGTCATGGACAACAATTCTCAAATACCAGAAAATCAGATTGGAAACATCGTCCTCCTCGCAAAAAATCAGGAGGGATATCAAAGCCTGATGAAATTGACGTCATCAGCAAACAAAAAATGAACAAAAGGAAAACCAAAAATAGATCTCCAAGAGCTAAAAGAATTCTGAAAAGATATTATTTGTTTTTTTGGATGAGCAAATTCATGGATAGGCAAAATGATTGCTCTTGACGAAAAAGAATCAAAAATCATGGAAATAATTGGACTGATCCAAGACGCCGTAGGCAAAGAAAATGTATATGGAGAAATCATTGCACAAGATTACCAGGAAAACAACGAAGCAAAAAATATAAACAACCTTCTGATAAGCAAACTAGAAAATAATGAGCTTGCTTGTATCGTAGACAACAATTATTTTTATCCATCAAAAGAAGATAAACAAGCACGAGAAGTAGCTTTGGCAATCAAGGACGGAGTAAAAATTTATGATGAAAACAGAAGAAAGCCAAAAGGACAATTTCACATTATGTCCGAAGAGGAAATTAGAACCATACTTGAAAAAAACTGAATAGACAAAAAAATTATCAATATGCTGATAGAAACAAACACTACTATTACTGACAGTATAAACACAACCATAGAACTCAACCAAACACTTTTTCCAAACTACGAAACCCCCGACGATATAAAAAAAATATATGAAGAAAACAAAGACGGATTAATAGTAGAAGAATAAAATACAAATATATACCGACACTAAAATACATTTTACCTGTAGTATATATCTATGAAAAATAGCATACCATTTATACTCCTAGCTATTGGTTGATCAATACTCACTATTGGTGATATAGTAATGAAAAAACGAGTAATTACCAACGCAAAAACCACATTTGGACTAGGATTACTTATATATACATTATGAATGATCTTTTTGGCATATAGCTTCAAATATAAAAACATTGCAGTAGCTTCAACCATATTCGTAATTTTCAACATTATAACTTTATCTATAGTAAGTTGGATATATTTCAAAGAGACATTATCTCCCATACAAATTATAGGAATTATATTATGAATAGGTGCTGTTGTTTGTTTGGAAATGAGTTAAATAGAATATTCAAATTGAAACCAAAAACATTTTCACTACACTCCCCACTACACAACAAATAATTCGCAATTCGAAACTTGCCTACCGGCAGGCAGGTCCGTAATCGTTTCAACGTTTAATCATTTTATCGTTTCATCGTTTTTAATGAATATTAAAGAATATATCGCGACACAGCTCAATGAAGAACAAACCAAAGCCGCCTTACATACTGATACTTCATCATTGATCATCGCAGGTGCAGGAAGTTGAAAAACGAGAGTACTTACCTACAAAATTGCCTACCTTATTCGAGGCAAAGATATTCCTGTCGGAAGAATTTTGGCGGTTACCTTCACCAACAAAGCGGCAGCGGAGATGAGAGAGAGACTTACAAAAATTGCACAAGAACTTTCTGAAGTAAAAACATCTGATACAAAAAAAGCGGAAGCAAAAAACGATCAAGAAAGTATAGATGATTTTCTCCAAAACATAGATGCTACAGAAAGTAAATCAACCCGTTTCAATATTTCCAACTCACTCAAATGGATCTGAACATTTCATAGTATTTTTCTCAAAATATTAAAAGAAGATATCGATAAGCTCGAAAGAAAATACAACAAAAATTTTGGAATATTCGATACCAACGAAACACAATCCGTGATAAAAGATGTCCTCAAAAGAATGAATCTCCAAGACGTCTACAAAGTAAATGAAGTAAAAGGATTTATTTCCACACAAAAAAACAACGGTATAGAAGCAAAAATGTTTCTCAGCACTACAGGAAAATCAGATTACGATCAACACATGGGACAAGTCTACGAAGAATATCAAAAAGCACTTGAAAAAGCCAATTCACTCGACTTCGATGACCTACTCCTACTCCCCTATTTGTTATTTAAAAAAAGCAAAGAAGCGTTGACGAAGCGACAAAACAAATTTGATTATATTCTCGTCGATGAAGCACAGGATACCAATCGAATTCAGTTTGAATTAATGAAAATGTTTACCGGAGGCGGATCAAATATTACGATGATTGGAGATGACTTCCAAAGTATTTATTGACGAAGATGAGCGCTCATGGAAAATTTTTTGAATGTAAAAAAATATCGACCAGATATCCAAATGTTCAAACTACAAATCAACTATCGTAGCAGACCACACATCGTCCAAGCAGGAAATCACGTCATCAAAAACAATACCAACCAATATCAAAAAGAAATCGTTGCTCACAGAACCGGTGATGACAAAATTACAATTTTTTCTCACGGAAGTGAAATGGATGAAGCAGCAAATATCGTCGAAATGATCAAAAAATTCAAAGACAATGACAAAATAAAATCACGAGGAAACGTGGCAATTCTCTATAGGACAAACGCACAATCTTCACCTTTTGAACAACTATTTCTCCAAGAAGGAATTCCTTACAAAGTCTACGGCGCATTCAAATTTTTCGAAAGAAAAGAAATCAAAGATATCATTAGCTATATAAAATATATTCTCAATCCGGAAGACAATATTTCCCTCAAAAGAATTTTGAATATCCCAAATAGAAAAATCTGAAAAACAACATTGGACGGACTCGAAGAACAAGCCATCAACAAAAATATTAGTTTGACTGACGTTCTTCGTATCACACAAAACGATGCAAGCGAAATCAAAGTCACCCCACAAGCGAGAAATGGAATCAGAGATTTTTTGGATGTAATTACCAGTATACACGGCATTTTTGCAGCAAGCTCACCAAACACGATTATAGAAACACTTATCAAAAAAATTAAATATAGAGAATTTCTTATCAAAGAAGAAGGAAGCGAAACATTAGGCGATGAAAAATATGAAAATGTAGGACAATTGATCAACATGGCAGGAAAATATGTAGAAACAGGTGAAGAAGCATTAAGACAATTTATGGAAGAAGTTGCATTATTGTCAGATATTTCTGAAAACGAAAAATGAGAAATCGATGCGGTAAAATTGATGACCATTCACTCAAGCAAGGGACTAGAATTTCCGATTGTCTTCGTATGTGGACTTGAAGACTACGTTTTCCCATTAGGAAATGCGATGATGGAACCAAAACTTTTGGAAGAAGAAAGAAGGCTGATGTATGTCGCCATCACGAGAGCAAAAGACGTTTTGTTTTTTTCTCACGCTCACTCAAGGATGACACGATGACAAACAAAAAATAATCCACCAAGCAGATTTATCGATGAAATACCAGCTGAACTTATCAAAAAGTTTGATCTTTGATGAGAAGCAGCTGCTCAATGACCAAATATAGATGAAGGTGATACCGTCAAACACAAGCTCTTTGGTACATGATATGTCCTGGAAATTCGAAACAATGTCGCAATCGTAAAATTTCACAATCCAAAATTTTGAGTTAGAAAAATAGAGATGAGATTTTTACAAGTAATATAACACTTATCATTTCATCGCAAAGCTTTTATCGTTTCATCGCGTAGCTTTTATCATTTTATCATTTCATCATTTTATCATTTTATCATTTTATCGTTTCATCATTTCATCATTTCATCATTTCATCATTTTATCGTTTCATCGTTCTTAATGATCAACAAAAATTTTCTCTACGCCGTCGTCGGATCATCCAACGATACACAGAAATATGGTTACAAAGTTTTCAAAGACCTATTAGATGCATGATACAAGGTAGTACCTATCAACCCAACACAACAAGAAATTTTGGGAGAAAATGTCTATCCTACTGTTTCTGACGTGAAAGAAAAAATTGATGTAGTGATTTTTGTCACTCAACCATCGGTGACAGAAAAAGTTTTGGAACAAGTAAAAAAGTTATGAATAAAAAATGTATGGTTACAACCAGGCTCACAGAGTGATACAGCGATTATATTTTGCAAAAATAATTGAATCGAATGTATCCACGACGCGTGCATCATGATACAAAAAAATATATAACCAAAATTACTACAAAGCTCAAAAAACTAAAAAATATTTTTGCAACAAGCAAAATAGCAGGTAAAGAGTGACACAATAAACACAAAAAACGTACTATTAAAAAAATATTTTACAAACAAAAACAAACACAAACATCAAAAAAAAATAAAATTCATAACATAAATTATACATTTAATCAAATATGTAAACCGTATTTTTTTTTATACAATGAATATATAGTTGAGAACTAGCAATATTCAGGTATTGTTTTTTATAAAAAAGTGTTGTTGTATTTGCTTTTTTTGTTTCCTTACATATAAAAATTGTAGCAAGGAAAGTTTAACTCAAGAAGTTAAATTTCTACCTGGCATTTTATCTCTTATTATATACCAAAAATGGTAGTTAAGAAAAAAGTTGCTAAAAAAGCACCAGCTAAAAAAGTAGTAAAAAAAGCTGTAAAAAAAGTTGCTGCTAAAAAACCAGCTGCTAAAAAAGCTGTAAAAAAAGTTGTTGCTAAAAAAGCACCAGCAAAAAAAGTAGTAAAAAAAGCTGTAAAGAAAGTTGCTAAGAAAAAATAGTCTTTCTTTAAAAAAACAAACCAAAAACAAAATGAAGACTCTGCCTACGGGCAGGGTTTTCTTCTTATATTGAAAATACACAGTAAATACTTATGTTTATATAAGAAAACAAAGGACATATCATTTAATTT
>CAYXTU010000022.1:5083-13977 GCA_964468245.1 uncultured Candidatus Peribacteria bacterium
ATCAATTTATCGCGCAGCATTTATCAATTTATCGCGCAGCATTTATCAATTTATCGCGCAGCATTTATCAATTTATCATTTTATTGGTTTGAAAAAAATTTTAGTCTGATTGTCAGGATGAGTGGATTCTGCGATCGCTGCGTATCTGTTACAACAACAATGATACGAAGTTGTCGGATGATTTATGAAAAACTATGTCTCTGAAACAGGAAATTGCACAACATATACCGATGCCGAGGAAGCAATAAAGGTTGCAAAATTTTTGTGAATAGAAATTTTATCTTTTGATTTACAAAAAGAATATAACGAAAAAATAATTGAATATATCTATGCGTGATATCAAAAAGGAATAACTCCAAATCCTGATGTATTATGCAATTCTCTCATAAAATTCGACGTATTCCTAGACAAAGCATTAGAACTATGATTTGACGCTATAGCAACGGGACATTATGCAAGAATCGTTGAAACGACGAAACGCCAAAACGATAAAACGAAAAAAACATCGCTTAGTCATTTAAACGTTTGATCGTTTAAACTTCTCAGATGAAAAGATTATAACAAAGATCAATCATATTTTCTTTCATGACTCAATCAGTTTCAGCTTAGCAAATCAATATTTCCTTTGGGTGAGATGACCAAGCCGGAGATTAGAGCGTTAGCAAAAAAAATCTGACTTCCCAATGCCGAGCGCAAAGATAGTCAGTGATTGTGTTTTATAGGAAATATCCCTATGAAAGAATTTCTCAAACAAAGACTACCTATCAAACCATGAGATATTGTTTTACTCGATGGCACAAAAGTTGGAGAACATGAATGAGCATATTTTTTTACTATCGGACAAAGTAGAGGTCTAGATATCAACAAAAAAGCATATGTCGTAGCTATCGATGTCAAAAAAAATCTCGTTATAGTAAGTTATGATAAACAAGAACCACAATTAATCAAAAAAGAGGTTAAAATAGAGTGACGACACCGAATAGGACAAGAATATCCACTCCCCTTAGACTGTTCAACCAAAATCAGATACAGACAAGACCCAAATCCTGCAAAAATGCAATCAGTACAAGGAAAAATAACATTTGTTTACGAGCAAGATCAGCGATGAGTTGCACCTGGACAAATACTTACTGCATACAAAGGAGATGAATGTATAGGATCCGGAACAATAATTAACTAATATATTACAAAAAAGTCAAATAATTATAATCAAAAAAGTTGACAGAAACTGGATATACGAGTATACTTGAGGTGTTTTAGATACTAGAAAGAACTATTATGAAACACGTCAAAAAACAGATACAAAAACATCTGAAAAAGATAAACCAAACATCAATAAAAAAATGAGCTACAATACTTACGCTTATATTTTTTGCAATGGTTATGATTTTTCAAAAAGACGTAGGACAATCTGAACTTCAATTTGTACGAAATGCAGACGAGGTATTTATGCACAACGCAGCAGATACCCAACGAGATTATCTCTTTCAAAATGAAGGAGAACAAACATACCAAGGACAAATTGGACAAACAACTACGAGTACTACAACATCCACAGATACTATAGATAGCCTCATCAACCCAGATGAGGTAAACCAAGCTATCTCAGGAACCACAGGACAAACAACTACAGAAACAACCTATTCATGAACGATATATTCAGGTACAATAACAACATGAACTATCATCACAGGTACCATAAAAACAGGATCATTGGATTGTAGTACTCCACGAAAAGAAGAAGTAAAAAACAGAGACTTTGTCTTAGCATACCAACAAAGAAAAGACGTAAACACTATTTGCAACGTAGAAAAAAGAGTATGTCTTAGTGGAACATTAGGAGGGACATTTACCCAACGTTCATGCAAAGAAGATGTGGTATATGTCTATCAAAAAGCTGAAGTAATCTCATACAATCAAAAAAAAATAAACGAATATATCCAACCAGTACCACCAGTAAATGCATGATCATGATTTGACACACAAGGCAAAATAAATACCACAGGAGAAGCGATAGATACCCGAGGAACAAGTAATTCACCTGTTACAACAACACCAACCGTATCACAAACACAACCAACAACCAAAGCAAGTTGTACAACACCTCGAGGACAAAAAATAGCTCATGGACAATTTGTAAAAGCATACAAAGCACCACGTGGATTTATTGATCTTCCCTGTGAAACAGAAATCAGAGCTTGCGTAAACGGAAAACTAAAATGAGCATTTATCAATGCAAAATGTACCTTCAACAACACAACATATACTGACTATCTCAAAGCAGGTTCTCCGAAATCAAACACAGGATTCCTCTTCTTCCAGCGAATCAAAAAATCACTAAAATTTGGTAAATAATTTGTATATATTGAAAAATAGAAAAGATTAGTAGAAAACATATCTGCTAATTTTTTTATATAAACTTTATTACAACGCCGGATGCACGCCACGAGATAGTAAACAATTCATAGATAAAGAAGTAAACTGGAACGAGACGAAGTGGGACCCGCCGCAGGTGGGACGGAGTCGAGTTGGTAGGTCATGTATACATGAAACATTTATCCTGAGTATTGCATCTGGCTTGATCTTTTTCGTTGTTTTAGAATTTACCCCGCAAGGGCGGGGTCAAGAGAAAAAGTGACCCCAGCGGAGCGTTTATTTTTAAAAAAATATTATCCACTAATCAAGTTCCAAAACAATCGGACAATGATCAGATCACTCTACAGCAGTTTCGTGAGTGATTTTTTTTATATTAGGAAGGATATTTTTATCTACTCGAAAATAATCTAGTCTCCGTCACACATTATTACGCCTTGCACCAGCACGATATGACCACCAGGTATATTGATCTTTGAGATCGGGATTGAAATGTCTAAACACATCTACGTATCAATGTTTTTCTAATTTATCCATTTCAGCTCTTTCAATAGGAAGAAATCAAATAGAATTAGCATTTTCTTTTGGTCTTGCGATATCTATTTCATGATGACAAACGTTGAAATCACCACACGTGATTATTTTTTCACCAGCAGTTTTAAGCTTATTGATATAGTGAATAAAGTGATCATAAAACTGTAATTTATAACTCAACATTTCTGTACCATCAGCCCTTTCTCAGCCATTGGGAAAATAGAGATTCAAAAGAGTAAAATCCTGAAACTTCGTCTCGACTACTCTACCATCTTCATGAAAATGTTCCACCGATTCAAATCTCGATGTTCACGAAACAAAATTCAGATTTTTTTTATATAACGTAGCGACACCAGCATATCATGGTCTTTCTCAAACATGCCAGATTCGATTATACTCAGCCATATGATAGCAAAATTCTGAAGGTAACTGTGACTCAAACGATTTTACTTCTTGCAAACAAATAATATCTGGATCATTCTGTTTCACCCATTCATAAAATCACTTACCAATCACGGCACGTATTCCATTCACATTTCGCGAAGCTATTTTCATACTACCAAACTACCAAAACTAAAAGACTTTACCCATATGTTTTAATCCTTAATTTCTTAATCCTTAATTTCTTAATCCTTAATTTCTTAATCCTTAATTTTATCCTTGAATTATCACCAAGAACGCAACATATGCTACATATAGCAAAACAAATATAGCTCATTCCCATCTTTGTAAGATATTTTTTTTACCCAAAAAAAGACCAATAAAAAGCAATATACTAACCAATATAGTCATACCTATATCTACATTACTCAACGAAGAAAATGGTAATGGACGAATCACTGCACTCAGTCACAATACCCAAAAAATATTGAAAATATTTGATCATACAACATTACCAATAGCGATATCAGATTCTTTCTTATAAGCAGCTATAGCAGAAGTTGCAAGCTCTGGCAACGAAGTTCAGATAGCAACTATAGTCAACCCTATCAAAGACTGACTTACTCCAAGAACTGTAGCGATATGTACAGCACCATCTACAATCCACTTTCCTCAAACAGCAAGACCAATCAATCACAAAAAAATATAGAGAATAGATTTTAGCTTGCTCATTTTTTTCATATCATCTATTTCCGTAACTTCTACAACATCTTTTTCTTTGGCTATAGAAAAAATATATACCATAAAAACAGAAAAAAAAGCAATCAAAATAAGTCCATCTATTCTCGTGAGTCCAGAATATCGAGTATTCCCATCTATCAAAAAGTCATTTGCCAAAACACCCAAAACAAGAGCAGCAAGGATACTCAATGGTATTTCTTTTCGTGTAGTATTGTTTTTGGTTGCCAATGGATAAATCAAAGCAGAAATTCAAAGAATCAATAATATATTAGCGATATTGCTTCCCAAGACATTACCAATAGCAATTGCAGTATTTCACGTAACACTTGCAAAAAGATTCACCACCAATTCTGGCATCGATGTTCCAAAAGCAACTATAGTGAGTCAAATAACTATAGAAGAAATTTTAGCTCTCTTAGCTACAGAAACAGAACCATCAACAAGAAGATCTGCTCCTTTGATCAACAACACAAAACCGATTACAAAAAGAATATACGTAAGCATGTATTATGTAAATAAAGTTAAAACTTTTTCATCTCTTCCCTGCACCGCACTATCAGTCCCTCATCACTTGAGACCAAGCTTGTCTGCGAGTAATTTTGCGGAAACTCATTTGTCTGCCAACAAAGCAAACCCTCATTCTTTGGTATATATCAATACATTCTGACCCTTGAATATTGATTTGGCTTGAAAGACGACATTTTTGAAATTCAATTCAACGGGGACCAGAAAGATTTTGTCCAAATCCTTTTGTGATGAAAAATCAGATCATGTTAATATATTTTTGATCATGGTTGTTTCCAAAGATTCTACGCTAGCTTTCATTTCATCATATTCTTTCAATGTCTTATCAAGTTTGTCTGCGAGTTGCGTAGCAGTTTTGATTCATAGTTTAGCTACGGTAGTATCGAGAATATCTTGCACTTCGTGCAATCTAGCAGCGACCTTTGGTCCGGTAACTGCAACGATTCTTTTGACTCATGACGCCACTGCTTCTTGAGAAACTATAGCAAAACATCAGATATCCTTGGTATTCGTCACATGCGTTCCTCCACAAAGTTCTATAGAAATACATTCATCATTCATTATTCATCATTCATTTTTAATTTGAACGACTCTTACTGTGGATCAGTATTTATCTTCAAAAAATGCTTTGGCTCAAAGTTTGCCTGCCTCATCCAAAGACATTTCCTTCACTTCAACCCCACAAGAATCATAAATTATCTGATTGATATGTTTTTCAATATCGTAAATCTCTTCAGGACTCAAAAGCCTATCAGCATTGAAATCAAATCTCAAAAAATCCTCATCAACAAGCGAACCAGCTTGTTTTGTGGTTTTGAAAATTTTAGCAAGCTCCGTATGAAGCAAATGCGTAGCAGTATGAGCACGCATCTTTGCATATCTTTGACATTGTTCTACGATAAGTTTCATTACAACAAAGTAAGTAGTAAATAATCTATCTATTTAGTTCCTGTAGTAGTAAGTACTGGAGAAACAGTTCATACACTAACAGTCTCTATATTGGTAGCTCATGTATCAACAACTCATGTAGCAATACTTCATGTTTGATTAGCAATATCTCATGATAAGATATCCCCCGTTCATACATTTTGATTCCCTCAAATATAGGGAACAATCGCAGACAACGCAGTGATTAAAAGGAAAACAACGAGGATAAGAATAATAATAATCTTTGTAAACTTTTTTTTAGTAAGCATAATAATAGAGTAAATAATAAATAAAAACTATATTTGAGATTTTACGGCGTTACTCTATTCATATCTCTTGGGAATAATTCTGCATCTTTTACATTTTCCAATCCGATTATTTTTTGAACAAATCTCGCAATACCGAGTCCAAAACCTCATTCATCAGGCATTCCATATTTGAAAGCATCCAAATAATGTTTCAAACCAGGATTATTTGGATCAAGTCCTTGAGCAGTGATTTGATCAACTAAACGTTGGTAATTGACTTCACGTTGTGTCAAGGTAATGATTTCTACACCTCTAAAAATAAGATCAGCCCTATCCGCAACTTCAGGATTTTCTTGATTTTGATGATGATAAAACTTTGCGTCTGACCGAGGAAATCCATCAACAATAACAAAATCTGAGTTTCGATGTTGAGCGGCATATTCACAGACAAATTTTTCTTCAGCTGGTGCAAGATCTTTATCAGCAGTAAAATCTTGTCATGTTTCTTTTTTCATAAGTTCGTGCAAATCCTTTACGCTTATACGAGGAAATTTTTCAAGTGTTAAAGGTTTAGTAGCTCACAATTCAAGCAGCATTTTTTCTGCTTCTTTTCGAGTTTCTTCTACAACATAATTTATAAATTTCTCTGTGGTTTCTATAATATCATCGAAACTATCTATAAATCACATTTCCATATCCAACATGAGTATCTCTGACATATGTCTACTCGTATTACTCTTTTCAGCTCTATATGCTCTACCAATCTCATATACTCTTTCAAAAACTGGCACCATTATTTGTTTATAAAATTGTGGACTTTGAGCTAGATATGCCTTACGCTCAAAATAATCTACTTCAAATACCTCAGCTCCTCCTTCTGTAGGAAATCCAATAATCTTAGGTGAATTGATTTGAGTAAATCCATTTTTATCCCAAAATACTCTCATATGTTTTTCAACAATTCAAGCTATTTTAAAAATCTTCATATATCTTGGATGTCTCAAAGCGACAACTTTATTGTCATGGATAGTTTCTCAATCAGCATTGATGATATCTTTTGAAATATCTATAGGACTAGGAAATTCTATTTTTCTGATTACATTAACACTCGCCTTCTGTAACTCAAAACGAAATTTTCCTTTTGACATTTCTGCTACCGTTCACGTAGCGGTCAAGATAGTTCCCATAAGACAACCATCAAGTTTTTTAATTTCTTCAGGGTCTTCAATAACTGCCTGAGACAATCAATCTCTATCTCTAATAATAAGAAAAGCTAGATTGGCGGAAACAGCACGAACGGTATGTAACCAGCCACGAATTGTTGCTTGTTTTCCTAAATGTTCTTGCAGTTGTCATGAAAGTAATGTGTCTTTAAACATATCAGATACAAAAAAAAATAAAAACAAAAAAATATATACAATTACTTGTTATTATCAATAGCTAGTTCTCAACAGGTATGTGTACGATACATTCTTTAAAACATTAGTATATAAAATATCTAATCTTCTAACCCTCTAATCTTCTAATCTATCGTTTTCTCCAACTCGGACATGCTTGATCAACATCTATATGAGAAAATCCTTGATGCTGTATTCAATCTACGATAGCTTGCGTAAGCAAAGGTAAATCTTTGTCTATCATATGGACAGAATATCCACAACCAGCAGACTTAGCCATACCTACAGGATCAAACGGCAATATTTGATTCCCTTGAGGGGTAGATCTTGTTTTGACGTGAAGTGGAGTTGTCGGAGATGCTTGCCCCGTAGTCAATCCGTAGTTTTCATTGTTTGCAACGATATAGGTCAGATTAATATCTCTTCTGCAAGAATGCAAAAAATGTCCAAGTCCAATTCCATACCCATCACCATCTCATCCATACGCAATAACGGTCAAGTCAGGATTAGCCATTTTGACTCACGTAGCAAACGGCAGACTTCTACCATGAAGTGTCTCACATCCGTAACTATCGATATATTGTGGCATTTTACTAGCACAACCAATACCAGACAAAACAACAACTTTGTGTTTTGGTATATTCAGCTGTTTTATAGCCGCTTTTATCGCTGCCATGATAAGGAAATTTCCACAACCGGGACATCGTTGGATTTTAGTTAAGTTAGTACGCATTTTCATAAAAAATTAATAATTAAAAATGAATAATGAATGATTTTGGAGTTTTTTTTATTCTTTTGATGATTTTACAATAGTTGCTAATATTCTGACGATTGATTCACAATCAGACTTTATTTCAACCAAATGTTCATCGAATCAATGCTCAAGAATTTCTAACCAATACAGTGTTTCATATGATTCTTTAAGTAGCCATCTTATTTATGAAGTCTTTTTTACTTACGGCTCATTGTGCTTCAGCAACATTTGCTCATATACTCGTTCAACTTCTAAAAAGTTGCGAAGCTATTTCATAATATTTTTTATCTTTTAATGACATATAAAATTTTGCTAACTTAATAGAAAATTGAAGTGTTTTTTGTTGAATAAGATTTTCTTTCATGATATATATTAAAATAAAAATATACCGCCATCATTCATCATTAATCATTCATCCTTCATTATATTATTATGTCTTCATTAAATATCGGATACGAAGTATATTTTCTGATATTCATCACTTTTTTATTCCACTTTTTATCATTGAGCCAGCATTTGTTGGTAATGAGTTCTTGTAATTGCCCACTAGTATTCATTTCTACAAAAATTAATTTTCTGATATTTTTCACGTTCGCATCCAAGAATTCCTTCAATCTCATATCCAAGGGTTGCATTACTTTAATCACAATCAATCAAAAATCTGAAGGAACATATGATAAATCTGACAAAGCACCTGCTGTATTCTTTCAGATTTTTCAGGCTTTTTTCAGATGTTTCAGTCTTATATAGTCTTCAAGTACATATCTATTTACCCCAAACGTCACAAAAAATTCTTTTGCTTCAGGATTGATAATCTCATATCCATAAAAATCTTTGGTAAATTCTTGTTGAACGAATGTTTCGAGTTTTTTAAATCTTTTATCTTGTTGTTGTTTTTTGATAAGTGGATCTTCATTGGTCGCACCATATTCATCATGTTCGTATGAGGTTGCAATGAATTCCCCATTTTCTGTTCATGGTAAAGTAACCGGTGAAATACCATCAGCGGTAAAT
>CAYXTU010000023.1:0-13255 GCA_964468245.1 uncultured Candidatus Peribacteria bacterium
AATCAAGTCCTTCACTGTATTCAAATTTACCCAACTTAGATCAGATTTTATCTTTTTTGCAATAGTCTTTATAATCCAAGACTTTTTGTTTTCTGACTTCTGTCGGCTCTTTGGACATCATTCATGGTCCGCCGATACATCATCATTCACAGGCGAGGATATCGAGGAATCTGATAGCTTCATTGGTTTTGAACGCTTCGATACCCGCAGCTATTTGTGTTGGTCCATCGACGACATAGACCTGATCTTTGCTAAGATTCCCTCTATAATTGAGACTATCGGCGATTCATCATGCAAGCGGATAGACCTTGGTATAATCATTATAAAATTTGTCGAAATCAGGCGTACCGTCTTCGGTCACGGTGAACGTGAATTCACAGTCTGGGAGATTGTTTTCTTTGTGATAATCCAAAATTTCCTGAAGTTCTTTGAATGTAATCGCATAATCGATACTATTTTCTTTGGCTTCCATTTTCTTTGCAATACATGGTCCAACAAAGAGTGTCTTGTATTCGGGACCATATTGCTTTTTGACAAATCTATCCATGATGACCATAGGAGAAGCTACATCAATAATATGTTCTTTCAACTCCGGATATTTGAACTCAATCATTTTTACTATTGTAGGACAATTGGGACAAATATATCTTTTGCACACGGCTGCTTTCGAAATCTGTCATCACTTCACTTCGTTCGTGCTTCCCGTTTCTCAAGTCGCCGGTATACCTCTCTCATCCAAAAAACCTTCATTTCACTTGTTTTTTTGGAGATCGAGTGTATCTGGATTCTCTTTCAAAATTCTCTCGTATTCCATATTGATCAGCTTCGCAGCGTACGTCAATTCAACGACTTTTTTTACACCAATTTTTTTCAAATCCAAAATAATCTGCGGATATGCAAAATCCACAGGAAAGCTCGGCGCAAGCAACACGACGATTTTTTCTTTACACAAGGCGTTATCGATGAGGTGTTGAAGTTCTGGAGTGAGTGGCATGTAATTAGATTATGGACTAAAAATGGACGAATTCCCCGTCTAGGGGGAGGGACGAAATGTAGACTAAAGGTAGCTGTGCTACAGCAATTTTTAGGCAAACTTTCGTCTATTTTTCGTCTATCATTATAATGTATATACGATTTTATCTCAGATTTCCAATTCATTCTTCTCGTCAAAAACTCACGTTACTTGTACTAACTCAATCTCGTCATACTCATCAATTTCTGGACAATGTAACTGTGGACGGACTATTAGAACGATGGAACGATTGAACGATGGATTTTTCTTTGACACGCCTATCGTTCTATTATCTATCGTTCTATCGTTCAATATTTCCATAATGTAACCAATTTCCTCTTTTCACTTTCTCGCTGCTTCACGTTCCAATAATTGCTTATTTACGAGCTGTCTGATTTTTGTAAATCTCGCCCTGATTTCAGCATCATCGACTTTGTTAGGCAACTTACTGGAAGCCGCCATTGGCTCGTCATGATATTCAAAAAGCGCGATATTATCAAACTTCGTTTCATCGACAAATTTCAGAAGTTTTGCAAAATCTTGTTTCGTCTCGCCGGGGAATCCGATGATCAAATTCGTTCTCACAAATCCATTAGGAAAAATATTTTTGATCTGATCAATGAATTTTTGGATATACTTTTCATCACCGAATCTTCCCATTTTTTTCAAGACCGGTGAACTAATATGTTGCAACGGAATATCAAAATACGGGATAAACTTTTTCAATGTTTTGAGCTCATTGACCTGATTCAATGTCACAATATCAGGATACAAGTAGAGGAGTCTATAGGTGAAATTTCATTTCAACGTATCCAATTTTTTCAACAATTCCAGCAATTTTGGCTCACCATACACATCACTTCCATATCTCGTCGTATCTTGCGCTATCAAAATAATTTCCTGAATTCCATTCGCGATCATCTGCTTCGCTTCGTGCAAAACTTTTCCCATCGAGAGAGATTGTTGTTTTCCCCTAATGTCTGGGATGATGCAAAATGTACAATGATTGTCACATCATTCAGCTATTTTGAGATATTCAAACTTTTGTTCCAGATTAGTATACACTCTCGGCGATGTCGCAAATTCAAAATCACCAAAAGTTTTGCTATCATATCATTGGAGAATTTGCTTTAGACTTATTTTATTCAAATCACCTCGTGACAAATAGTGAATCGCTTGAGAGACGGCTTTATGCTTTAAGCTTTGAGCTTTAAGCTTTTTATAATACTGCACCGCACACCCCATCAGATATACCGTTTTTCCAGCTTTCAAAAGCTTTTTTACCGTTGCGTCAGCTTCGTCTCTTGCAGACGAAATAAATCCGCAGGTATTCAAAAAAACTATTGTAGCTTTTTTATCAAAGGGATCAGTAAAATAATTCAATTGAATTGCTGGCGTCTTCAAACTCATATCAAAAAGTCTCCCAAGAAAATACTGGCTATCAACCAGGTTTTTGGTGCATCAGAGATTGATTAACGAAAAATTCAATTCCATATTTTGTATATAAAAACAATAATAAATTTTTTATATATTTTTATTCTTTTTCTTTTTAATTCTTCCTACTATAATTGACCCCATCAAAAGAATATCTATAACCACAAGATACATGGGAAATGCAAGTTCGGTAAATCAAAATTTCTTTAATGCAAGAAAACTAGTTAATGCATTGAATAGTCATCCAGCAAATGCACTAGGCGATTCTGTTTCCGGATGTTTCCGTCATTTTATCAGTGTGGGTATTGCAGCAAGAGCATCACTTATGATAGCAAAAAGAATAGCGATTGAAGGATTCTTGGTAATATATCGCAAGACTAACGCGAGTAATGAAGAGATTCAACAAATATAATCAGACTTTTCGAGTTTTCGATAGGCTTTTTTATTGATAAACGAAGAGACAAATACCAAAAATGGACCAAATCATGAAATGAATACGGGAAGTACTGCTCGACGAACACCGTCTGAAAGTGCGGCAACCGTTGCAATCATCGGCGCTATTGATCGAAGTAATCGAGATACTCTATTTGGTTGTGTCTTACCCTGTATAGTATCTTTTACATAAGAAAGTACTCATAATAATCCTACGATAGCTCATAATATGACGATATATTGTATCATAGTATATATATAAATATAAAAAATTCATACCGTGAATATACAAAAAAAGTCCCTGAATTCAACCAGGAACTTTTGTATATGCTCTATAATTTACTCTTCTATCTTTGTATCATCCATCATCTGTATATGTTGCTCTAATTCTTCATCCGCATCAAGCGTACGTGTACCTTCTTGAATATCTGCTTTGAGGCTACGCAAAGAATTTTTTATATGTTGTTTTTCGTAGACAGATTTTTGCTTCAGACTATTAAACTCATGAGTAAGTTTATTCTTGCCAGTATTCACAAGCGTATTTATTTTTTTGTGTACTATGTCTTTTTTATTCGCAATAGTTTCTTGTCTTATTTGTTTCCTTTTTTCCTGCGCTTGCTTGTCTTGTAGTTTCGCTGCTGCACGAGTTTTTTCGGTGACGAGAGATATTTTTCTTTTCATGGTGTCGGTATCTTGTATTAAGTCATCATCGAGATGGAGAGCGTTTGGTTGTACAACACCGTCTTTTTCGAATTGTGAAGAGATGATAAATCCAGAAAAATAAAACTCTCTTTGTTGTTTTTGTTTTCTATTTATCAAACTATCGATTTCTGGTTTGATAGACAAAGTTGTACTCACTCATGTTTTGTATGTTGTATATAGTGTTATTTCTGGAGTATGGAATTTGCTCTTACTATCTTCTTTTTCAAGAGAAAAACTCAAAACTATATTTTCTACTCCCTGATCTTTTTCTTCGTCCGTAGGGATACAATAAATGCTTTTGATATAACTATCATTTGTTTTGGATTCTGATCCATTGAGTTTGAGAATATTTTGTGAAGCTTTATCAAAAATCTCCCATAGGTTTCTATAATTTTTGTTGTTTTCTTTGTTGTTTTGAAATTTTTCTTTGTAAAAAGACATGACCTCGTATGGATCGTTGCCTTTGGTATACATATTTTTATTGTTGCTTACTTCCTCGTGGACAGGAAGATATTCTGCAGATCATAATCACATAGCATATCTTTATCAGATAAATATCTAGTAATATGAGTATATACAAAAAACTTTTTTTGTCAAATTTTGTAGGGGTCTATTATAAATTCGGGAACTTTTTTGTCCTCCGGCGCCTGTCCCGCATGTAGCTGCGGGATAAAGGAGGACCTGCCTGCGGTAGGCAGGGGTATCCGCTTTTCGCGGATGGAGGATTTTAAAAAAAATATTATTTCAATCAGAAATAATTTACTCTTTCTTTTATTTTACTTTCTAAATCCATTATTACCGCATCTAAGTTATAATAAATATTATTATTACTATTTTTTTGTATTTCAATAAAAAATCCCTCTGTCTGGAGTTTATCCCGGTAATTAATCGGGAGACTTCTCCCAAAATCCCTTCTAATAAAGTATGTTACCTTCACTTAAATCCCTCCGGCCTTCGGCCACCTCCCTTTACAAAAGGGAGACAAAAATGGGACACAAAAAGGGAGACAAACTAGCTCGTAAAATTACGAAATTTAGAAAATAGCCATTTTGTACCGTAGAGTATTATTCTTCTTCTCATCAAAACACCTCTTCGATACCATCTTTCAAACTATATCCATCCATAAATTCTTTCAAGTGCGGTTTTTTTTTCATGAGCGTTTCCATACTCAAGATAAGCGAATCATAATCTCCCGACTTAGGGTAGACGTAGGTAATTGGATCCAATAATCATGTTGGTCTAATGATTTGCTCGACTATTTTGTCGGACAATTTCAACTCATATTCAGAAGGAGTTGCAGACAAGAAAATAGATTTTGTATCTTTCTTATGCTTTTTAACCAAAGTCATCAACTGATTTTCTCCACGCGCCAATTTCATTTTTTTGTATTTATTGAAAATTTCTACGTGCGTATTCGATACGTTGGAACTAATATCAAACGCCTGATCCAATTCTATGTCTTTCAAGTCTTTTCGTCACAAAATTCATTCAAGCTCTTCAAATCTCAGTGGTCTGTGATCGACCGCAGAAGGTAGTCTAAAACCATATTTAATCAGATTTGCTTTTCTTGATCTATCACCTCATGGCATAGCTCTCAACTGTGGTAATGTCATATGAGATTCATCCACGATCAACAAAAAATCATCCGGAAAATAATCAAAAATTGTATTTGGTGGCTCTCCCGGGAGCCTATTATCAAAATAGAGAGAGTAGTTCTCGATACCATTTACAAAGCCTGTTTCTCTGATCATTCTAATATCATATTCGACTCTTTTTTTGATTCTCTCAGCTTCGACGAGCATTCCCTGTTTCTCAAATTCTTTGACTCTGAGCTCTTTTTCGGCGTTCATTTGCTCAAGAATAGTATCTATATCGGAGACATCTTGCAAAAATTGCGTAGCTGGCCAAAGTGTCACTTTCTTGGCATTGTCTTTGTGTTCAAAGGTCAATGAATCTTTCAGTTCGATCAATTCAAGGGTCTCTTCGTTGAAATGGAGTCTATACACGAATTTCTCTGTACTGGAAAAAATATCCAGAATATCTCCTTTGAATTCAAACATTCCATGTTCTATCTTGCTGACGATGGGTTTATATTGCATATGGAGAAGCTGTCTTTTGAGTTCACGGAAATTATACTGTTTTCCGACTTCAAACTGCAGACAATTTTCTTCAAAGAATCTTTTTTGTCCCAGACCGTAGAGTGATGATGCTGAAGCCACGACAATGACATCTTTTCTGGTGAGTAACGACGCCATAGTTGCGAGCCTGTACATCTCGATTTCCTGGTTTATTGTTGCTTCTTTTTCGATATATACTCACTGGGTAGGCAAATAACTTTCTGGCTGATAATAATCAAAGTACGAAACAAAATAATGCACGGCGTTGTTTGGGAAAAAATACTTGAATTCCGTCGCAAGCTGCGCAGCAAGAGTTTTATTGTGAGAAATAATCAGCGTAGGTTTTTGTAGATGCTGGATCATATTCGCCATAGTAAAGGTCTTTCCTGTACCTGTCGCTCAGAGCAGGGTAGCCTTATTTTTGCCGCTTTCAAAAAGCTTTTTGATCTCCTCAATCGCTTTGATCTGATCTCCAGCTGGCTGATATTGTGATTGTAGTTCGAAAAGCATATAAATAAATTAAGGGGAATAAAGTAGAAAGTCTAAAGCTTAAAGCTGCCATTTAGACTATATTACAACTTCAAGCTTTAAGCTTTGAACTTGAAGCTAATGAAATATAGGAAATTCAGTCCCAAAGTCCATAACTAAATGAGATTGACATTTTCGTTACTATCAATATAAAATACAAAAAAATAAAAAAAGATGAAAACAATAAAAAAAACAATTTCATTGGTGTGGGATTTTCTACTTCTCATTCTCTTCGTGGTGCCTATTCTGGCACTATGTATGATAATATATATTATAATAGCAAAATTTGGGGTATATGTATTGATTTTTTTACTTATAACCTTCAATATTCTTTCATATATATTGTTCTGGAAAATAGTTCTCTCATCGCTTTCGCTCGAGTACGGGCGACCAAATGGATTAGCATTACTATTTATAGTAGTCGTATCTTTGTTTTCTGTATCATGCATTATGGCCTTGATACTTTCTCTGTGTATGTATTGGTGGATATTGCCAATCCAGGGTATGCTCTTTATTGTAGGGTGTATAGCAATATTAGGATATTACATCTTTCGCACCAAACGACAAGAAGTGAATTAACCGTGTATATATATAGTATGCACGGCTTTTTTTTTATCAAAAATAGGCTTGACATTAAAATATAAATACTTATAATATAGAAAACAAAAAAAACAATTAAAAACAATTAAAAACAAAAAAAGATGAAAAAATTAATCGTGTTTGTAGTAATAGCTACGGTCGTATTCACATCATGTGAGTCAAAGAGTGGTAAAAGAGTAAAAGATCCTTTTAAAACTTCTTTCCAAGATTTGAAGGAGGTTATTGAAAAAGGTCTATTGGATAGCTCTTATGTAAATAGTACAGAAGATATAACGTATTACGAATTTTATTTGCCTGAGTATAAAATTGATCTTCAAGTTAAGGGTGCAATACCTTTTAAGAAAAAAGGAGAAATGCAAATATATACTCGGAATATAGGAGGAGAACTTGTATCCAAATTCTGTACCAATTCAAATAATTGGACAGAGGAACAGAAAAGGGAGATACTTAATCTTCTTCTCGCAAAAAAAGAGAATAAAAAAGACCCAAGAAAAAAAATGATGGTCTTGTAGTTACTTATTACGCATACAAAAAGGTTAGGATATTGTCCTGATCTTTTTTTTATAAAAAAAAACCCACGATTGTGGGTTATATTTAAGCATGGTTTGCTTCAAATATGACTTCGTCGATAAATATTTCATGATAAATGTTCGTTTCACTCACGATAAAAGCTTCGCGATGAAGTTTATCATTTTATCGGCCAAAGGCCATTTATCATTTTATCGAAAAGTTTAATCTTTAAACTTTTCTTTCAATCTCTTGATAGTTTCTTCTCTCTTTGCCAATCTTGCAGCTTCTTTTTCAGCCATAACCTCTTCTCTTGTTTTCTTTACTTTGGCTTCTTCTTCTGGTTCAGCTTTGGCATATTTTGAAGACTTGTGTTTAGCTAATTTTTCAGCTTCTTCAGGATCTTGTTCTACTTTTACGAGTATGTCTTTCTTGAGTTCTTTGTACAAAAAAGGAACCGTAAAACTTCCCAAAGCAGTGATCTTTTTCTTGAGTTTCAAGTAGTGAGCTTCAAGTTCTACTCAGTATATTTCGTTGATTTTGGTAGCGATATCGTGTTCATCTACTTTTGCGTACAAGGTGTTGTCAGCATTTGCTTTTCTCACAAGAACGATACCTTCATCATTCGCAAGTTTGGTAAATAAATCTTCAAGTCCTGTAGCTTTTTTCTTTCTTTCTGTTTCTGCAGCTGCCATTTTTTGAGCGAATTTATTTTTGTTGCTAAGGTCAGCAAGCACAGCCATATGTTTTGGTAACAAAATATTTCTAGCAAAAATAGGTTTTACTCTAACGATTTCAAATTTTTCTCAAAGATGTTTGTCGCTTTGTAAAAGGATGACTTCAATAGTCTTGTTTTCTAATTTTCTCTTTGGCATAACACTATACTAAATAATTAAAAGGGTAAATTGAGCAATACAGAAAAATATATGCGGACTACTATATAGCAATTTGATACCTAATTTCAAATGAAAATAGAGAGATTTCTGCAAAAAACCGGTAGATTACTCCAAAACTGCTTCAGTAGTATCAACATCACCAGTTCCTTTGATAATTACCTCTTTGATTTGTATAGTAGATTTGAGGAACAATTCTTGGAGTTTGCTTTGTGCATTGGCTTTTGCTTCTTCTAAGATACCTCCACTCAAGGCTTCTTGGACCATCAATTCACCTGCTTTGGTTCTAAGCGTATTTTCCAACGCAATGTCTCCTGAAGTGACAACTCCTAGTTGACTAGTTTTTGTAGTACCAGTAAGTGTTATCCCAAAGATTTCCGGAGCTCACAAGACAATAGTGACTGTTCCATCGCGAGAAATAGTAATGTCTCAGGTAGTCACGGTATTCATAAGATATCAAGCAGTGATTATTCACTGTACATCCAAGACAACCTTATCTTTGAATAATGCACTTCCGAGGATCTGATCTACTCCGATACTAGGAGTAAGACTCGCCAATGCTTGTTCACCTTCGATGGTCTTGGTGAATGTTTTGCTGACGGTTTCTAATTTTTCAACGGTCTGAAGTTGGGCCATAATTGCTGCAGTAGTTTGTTTGATGACGGTAGCTCATTTATATTGCAACCAAGCCCAAAAACCATATACACAGACAAGGACAACACACAACACTACAAGATATTTTATAGAACGTTTCATAAAAAAAATAATTATACAAATAAAAATTTATCTTTAATTATATATACAATATCCTATGAAAAACAAATCAAAATATATTTTCTGAACCAAAATATTGGGAGGACTTCTCTTGATGGTAATACTCCTTACGATAGGATTTCATTATTATACTCAGCCAAAAGTCTGTGCCGCAGCCCAATGTTTTACCGTAGAAATAGCAGATACCGTACAGCAACGCGAATTGTGATTAATGAATCGTGAATATCTCCCGCAAAATCATGGGATGTTGTTTGTCTTTTCTCAATCAGATTTTCATAATTTTTGGATGAAAGATACGCTAATCCCTCTAGATATGATCCGAATGGATGATCAATTCAAAATTGTCCGTATACGTACCGCTGAGCCATGTACTCAGGAACCTTGTCCAGCATATAGACCAGAAACCTATTCATCGTATGTCCTAGAAATCAACGCCTGACTCGCTCAAAAATACAACATCGCTGAATGAACTACCATGCAATTCAAAAACATTAGATAGAAAGCTTAAAGTTAAAAGCTGAAAGCTGTATTATAGCCAATAAGCGGCTTTATGCTTTCAGCTCCAAGCTTTACGCCATATTTTACATAGTAATAAAGTAATTTTGTTACCACAAAAGCAGAGATTAAACGGCAAGGAAGTGATATATATCACAAGAAAGAGACAATATATCCCGCAAGGACTTTTTGGATTTTTTTATATTGCTCAATATCCCAATATCAAATATCATCAGATATCTTCTCATATTACCATCAAGTTATCCAAGAGATCAGTAGTCAGACATGTTATCAAAAGATCGATTATGGGATATATTCAGCAACACAAAGGCGCAGAAACGTCAATTAACAACAAATTCTACAAATTTTTCATCGTACTTTCCAAAGATCGTGTACCAGAACTAGAGCAAAAAATTGCAAATTTACCAAAAAAAGATATAATTACATACGTTCAGCAAGAATTTGAAAAAGCGCGAAAATGAGTAATTATTAAATTAGCTCGCTAAAAAATCTATGTTTGTCCTCCTTTTTAAAGGAGGGGGACCGAACCCCGCAGTGCTGCGGGGCGGGCGGTGGAGGATTTAGTCGTGTGACACAAAATCCCTCATCCGCGAAATGCGGATACCTCTCCCTTTTCAAAAGGGAGACAAAAAAAGTCGTAATTCGCAATAAAATAATCATTTAATTGTTTATTAAAATAGATGGCACTTATCCACAAAATCATCAAAGGTGGTTCAAACTTGTTCAATTCCCTCAAGCCTGACAATAAACAGCAGATTTTGGAATTGGAAAAATTGGAAAAACAACTCGAAAAGCAAAAAAAGGAAGTAGATAAGACTGTTGCCCCTTTTGTGTTTACCAACAGAATGTTCATCAAATTCCGAGCATTTGGAATGATAATTATCTTTATTGGTTTGTTTGTTTACAAGTCATTAGGTATTATTTACTTGATATTTATGGCATATGTTATTTCTTTGGCAGTAGAAGCTATTATAGATTTTTTGCAAAAATATTTACATTATAGAGGACTTTCTATTGTACTAGCATATCTCTTTATCTTGGTCGTGCTTTTGGGAGCTATGGTATTTATTATTCCATTTTTTCTCAATCAACTCTCAGATATTATCAAACTCCTTATAGCAAATATTTCGCAGTTTCAGAGTCTATTGGAAACAAAATCACTCGTAGGTATTGTACAAGATATTCACTGGATTCCTGGAGGACTCAAAAGCTGATTATTGGATTCATTAAGTAATCCTGCAGTAGTAGGAGGAGTACAAAGTCAGTTGCAACAAAACATATCACAGATAGTAAATTTGGGGACATCATACGCAGGTAATATAGGAAGTATGGCAGTCAGCGCAGTAGGTACATTTTTCAATGTAGTCACGCAAACATCTATTGTACTTACTTTGTCGGTTTTGTTCTCTATCCAAAAAGATTCCGTTATGAAATTTATTGCGAGTCTTGGTGGTGAAAAAAAATATAAATTCGTCTATATGAAGCTAGAAAGAATTTACAAAAAACTTGGTATCTGGCTCAAATCACAGTTCTTTCTCTGTATCTGTATGGGTATTGCTATGTACGCAGCATTATGGATACTTGCCTTGTTTGGTGTGGGTCTTCCACAAAAATGAGCACTTGCTGGTATCGTAGCTATGACAGAATTCATCCCGTATATAGGACCATTTATCTGATGATTGGCCGCAGCTTTGGTAGCATTTATCCATTTTGGTGTCTATGGCGCATTGATGGTAATCGCAGTCATCTTCTTACTTCAACGATTAGAAAACAATGTACTCATCCCGTTATTGATGAACAAAACACTTGGAGTAAATCCGGTCGTAATCTTCATCAGTATGATTATTTGAGGAATGATATTGTGAATAGTGTGAGTGTTGCTTGCCGTGCCTATCGCCGTAATCATTACGCTGGTACTTGAAAAAACATTTGAAGAATAGTTATATTGTCCTCCTTTTTAAAGGAGGGGAACCGAACCCCGCAGTGCTGCGGGGCGGGCGGTGGAGGATTTAGTCGTGTGACACAAAATCCCTCATCCGCGAAATGCGGATACCTCTCCCTTTTCAAAAGGGAGACAAAATAAAGGAATATTTTTAAAATTTAATTTATAAATCATAAATTTTCATGAAAAAAAAACTGCTTCGACAATATTATAAATTGTTAGGAAAATTGGCTCATGGATATATCGCAAAACATAGTCCACAGGTGATTGGAATCAATGGAAGTGTTGGTAAAACTTCGTGTCGTATGATTGTTTTTCAGACACTCCAACAATTTATTCCCTATAAAAAAATCTATACATCACCCAAAAATTTCAACGGAGAACTCGGAATGTCACTCTCTATTTTTCAGATAGAAACATGGGAACCAACTATTCTTTGTTTCATTTCAACCTTAGCAAAACTCATTCGAAAAAGATTTTTCTGATCCAAACCCTACGATATTATCCTCTTGGAGTATGGAATTGATCGTCCAGGGGAGATGGACTTTCTTCTGACTATTACGAAACCACATATAGGAATTTTCACCGCTATCGACTCCGTACATTCAGAGCAATTTGGTGATCCTGCAGAGATAGCAAGAGAGGAAGTGAAGATGCTAAAGAGCACATTGGAAACTGGCTTTCTCAATGCTAATGATATCTATGCACTCCAACTCAAAGAACACTTGTATATAGATGCGCTGACCTATCAAACGGAAGGATACGATATCAAAGCAGATATTCATTTTGACAACGAGGAATTCCATGTAGCAGATTTTAAATGAGGAATAGGAGTCAAATTCAATCTTCGAATCAAAGAAAAAAAATATACGATAAGTACAAATATCTTGTGAAAAGCAAATTATGGATATATAGGACTATGATTGGCTATCGCAGGGATCATAGATTACAAATATGCAAAATTACAGTCCAAAGCAGAAAATCCGATATTGAGAAATGGTTCTCATGAAATACTAGAACTCCAGTATCAATTACAACCAGGAAGACTATCGGTATTTTCAGGAATAGAACATAGTGTAATTATAGATTCAACGTATAACGCTTCACCACTCAGTGTAAGAAAAATTATCAATACTGCTCACAACATTAAAACACAATTGTTCCCAAACAGAAAGATAATTCTTGTGCTCTGAGATATGAGAGAACTTGGTGATCTTACCGAACGTGAACACAGAATGATAGCGGGATATGTATCACAAGTTGCAGATCATGTAATCTTAGTAGGGCAGTATATGACGGATTATCTAGCGGATGAATTAAAAAAGGTGTGATACGACAAAAACAATATAGAAAAATTTTACGATGCAAATATCGCGGGTAAACACATCCAAAAAATGCTGAAACAACCAGGTGACGAATGTATTGTCGTCTGCAAATGAAGTCAAAATACCATCTTCCTCGAAGAAGCAGTCAAGCATTTCCTCCTCAATCCAGAAGATCAAAAAGAACTTACGAGACAATCAGATCGATGGATGAATACGAAAAAAAAATATTTTGGATAAACCACATTACGTCATTCCCGACCTGATCGGGAATCCAATTTACTATATAGCAAGATGGATTCCCTGGAGTTTATCCCGCAACGCGGGACGGGAATGACGTCTATACGGCTTTTTTTATTCCTCTTCCTCCTCAGTTCCTGAGGAGTTTTTTAGTAATGGCATGAAACGGAAATATTCGAGAAGTTGGAGTCCGGTAAATCTTCATACGGCGATGTTCAAAAGAAAAATCAGAATCA
>CAYXTU010000024.1:0-13203 GCA_964468245.1 uncultured Candidatus Peribacteria bacterium
GAATCTCTTTGGATCTTTTGCGGTGTGACGTTCGATATTCATAGCAGCTTTTGTGTAATCAATATCAGACTGCATGAGTTGTGCAAGTTCAGGTCTATATTTCAATGCTCGAGTCAAACTCTGGTCGTATAACTGGTCGGTAGAAATTCTGGATAAATAATTGTTGTTTACACTTTGTAATTTTACTAAATCAAACAATGTTCATGACTTTCCCATCTTGTCGAGATGAATTTCAAAGTCGAGATAAGACTTTTCTGGATTGGCTTTTTGTCGATCTTCAAATCATGGATCAATAATATTAGTCAAATATTCTATGATTCCTTGTGTAGAATATCCTGATTCAAAAAAATAATCTACGTTAGCTTCTGGATCTTTTCTTTTACTTAATTTTCTTTTATTCCCATCTTCCTCATCTATCTTACACAATGGAGCAATATGACAATATTTAGGATATGGTAATCAGAAAGCTGTAAAAAGCTGTATATGTAATGGTACAGAAGCTAGCCATTCTTCACTTCTTATTATATGTGATGTTCTCATAAGATAATCATCAGCAATATGTGCCAAATGATAGGTCGGCAATTCATCAGACTTAATAAGAACAATATCATTACAATTGTCGATAGTTTCTATTCTTCCCTTTATTGTATCTTCGAATACTATTCTTTTATTTATCTCACCTGGAGAACGAAATCTAATTACGAAATTTTTATCAGTTTGTAATTTTTCCATAATTTCTTCGGGAGATTTATTTCTTCGTACGGAATAATTTCAATAAATTCAAGGAGTTACCTTAGATTTTGTCTGTTGATCACGAATAATTTCTAATTCTTCTGTCGTCATCCAACATGGATATGCCAATCCATTTTCGAGTAAATATTTTGCAAATATATTGTAAATATATTTTCTATTAGATTGAACATACGGTCAGTATTTTCCTATTTCTTTACTATTTTCTCATATAGGACCTTCATCTATAGTTATATCAAAATGACGTAAAATTGTGATAACCAATTCCGTAGCTCATTTTACTTCTCTTTTTTGATCGGTATCTTCTATCCTGACAAAAAATGTTCATCCATTTTGTTTTGCAAATTTTCGAGCAACAAGTCATTGAAAAAAATTACCTATATGCATAAATCCTGTAGGACTAGGTGCTATACGTGAACAAATAGGATTATTTCTTGGAGGATATTTCTTTTCTAGATCTTGGATAGTTTCCGTCACGTCAGGAAAGATGAGGTCGGCGATGTCTTTTCGAGTAGTCATTTTTTTGAATTCAGAATGTAAAATGTATAATTTAGAATTATATATAAGGATGTGATAATTATTTGTTCCATAGAAAAAAGTCTATTTGAGAAAGAACTTCTGCAATCAATTTATTTTTGACAAAATATTTTTGTTTTTCATTGAGAAGCTCTCATAAGCCAAGCAATATAGTATTATCAAAATTTTGTGGTATAAATGTCTGGAGAAATGTTATATATGTTTTGAGAGATTTCCCTGATCTTTCCTTGAGAAGTTTTTCATTAATTTCCCAATGGTGTTTGAAAAAAAATCGAATATCGTACAGATCCCTACTAGCTACCTTATCTCTTGTTTGCTTCCTCTGATAGAGAGCATACAGTTTGTTGGCAAACATACTGGATTGTTTCATCGCCAAAATCGGCGTACCAAAAAATAGTACCTTTTCATATTCATCATGTTTTTGTATTCTTGTATTGATCTCAAGTTTTAGCGGATAATTGCCATTGGGGTAGCGTAAAATGATTTTAGTTTTTGTTTTCTCAATAATTTGTCCGTATTTGGCAACCAAGTTTTTAAGTAGAGAAAATACTTCATGAATATCTCAGGATACAAGGTCAAAATCTAGATCAACAGAAAATCTGTCCAATCAATATAAAAACATACACAATGTTCATCATTTGAAGGCAAGTCTGTCTGCGAGCGATGTGGTATAAATAGCATGAATAATTTCAAACATGATTTGTCTATGTAAACTTCGATTGGGCTGTTTATTTACCATCTTTGATGTGCAGAATAAGAGATAAAATACTTTTTTTTGTCTTCTCATCATAAATCTCTGCAAGTTCCTGCAATTTCTCTATATCAAGAGAGGATGTATGGTCAAAATAAAAATTTGGGTCAAAGTACAACATATCGCAAACGGCTCTTTCTGTGCTTGCTATCTGATATGTTCACGTGTTGATGATAAAGAGTGGATTGGTAAAAATAGATTTTTTGATCTTGTGAATATCTACAGAAAGTTTGAGTGAAGGGAGCTTGATGGTAAGTGTATTGTCAGATACGACAGTAATCGTATGAGATCGATCCTGAAAGATTATTCCTGCTCTCTGCAAGACAGTCTGGAGAGAAATATATGATTTAGATTTTATCTTTGCTCAGAGTTCCAGGTAATCAAAATCTTTCCTACACCATATACCTCTATACGGACAAAAGAGGATATTATTTTTTTTCATTCTCTGGAGAAAGCTTCACATCGTATTAGTATTTTTTATTCATAAGAAAAGTCTCAGTTCAGCTATTGTCCAAACTGTCTGTTTACTATTTACTATCTCATCAATGAATTTCATATCGTCATTATTTAGTGTCTAAATATACACATGAAACAATGATAACTATTTTTAAGAAAAATGCAAGTTTTTTTTGTTATATAACTTCAGCTTGATTAATCTACTCCATTCTATTATATAGTGGGCAATCAATTTTATTATTTTACTCAACAAAATCATGCAAAAACAAATGAACAACGGATTTTTCATCCTCGGATGAGCGCTGATCCTCGCAATCGGGCTCTTCTTCATGGGATTTTTCATGTTCCGTGCCAACACTAATCAATCACCTTATGGTATTGCGAATAGCATCACCGTCAATGGCGAAGGAAAAACATCTGTCAAACCTGATGTCTTGATAGTCAATGTATCTATCTCAGAATTAGCAGCTACTACACAGCTTGCGCAAGAACAAACTACAAAGAAGATTACTAAACTCCAAGAAGTACTTTCTTGATTGAACATCCCTGAAAAAAACATCAAAACAACCAACGTAAATACATATGAAGAGTTTGATCGAAGCAATCCAAATGGAAGAAAATCTCTCGGATTTAGATCACAAAATAATTTGAGTATCACCGTTACTGGAGAAAATTTTGGAGAAATAGGGACAACCATCATGAGTGAAATCGCAAAAATAGGAGGTATAAATATCGATGGAAGTTATTTTGATCTCAAAGACAAAAATACAGCGCTTGCTGGAGCACGCGAAATTGCGTTGGCAGATGCGAGATCAAAAGCTGAACAATTAGTCAAAGCTAGCGGTGGAAAACTCGGAAAAGTGCTTACTATCACAGACAATACTTACTACAGTATACCTGGACCTATGTACTATGCAAAGGCAGAAGGAATGGGTGGTGTAGCTATGGATTCTGCTACCTCAGTAAGCAATACACTTTCTCCTGGAGAAACTGAAGTAACAGTTAATGTGAACGTAGTGTATAAGATTAAATAAATAGCAAAAAGCAAAAAGCAAAAAGCTCAAAGCTTAAAGCCGTTTATTGGCTATATTACAACTTTGAGCTTTAAGCTTTAAACTTTAAGCTTTAAAAAGGCGTCAGCGATGACGTCTTTTTTTATTATTTTACTTTTTTTCTAAATACTAACACTGCCACTCCTATCAAAAAAAATCCAATAAAAAACCACTGTGAAATACTACATCGACCGTAGAATTCTAGCTGGGAATCTGCTCTAAAATATTCGAGGAAAAATCTTACGAAACTATAGCCAACAAGAAACGTTCCCACGATTTTTCCGGGCTGAACTACTTTTGTTTTCACCCGGGTGCGGATGATTGATAAAGTGATAAGGAGTAAAAGAAATCCTTCAAAAAAACTAGAAAGGAAATTGGTATTGAGTCTTAGAAATGAATCGACTTGTGGATAGACGTGAAAAAGTTTGAGATCATTGAGCAAAGAAAAAAGTGGATATCCTAGACGAGGTAGCCAATCTGAAACTACGACTCCGTAGAGCTCTTGATTGAGATAATTTCCTATCCTTCCTATCATAATTCCAAAGGGCAAGATCGCAAAAATCAAATCGCCCAATAATAAAAGATCTTTGAATGTGAAGCGTTTTTTCCATGCCAATAACGCCAATGCTATGGTCACTCCTAGTATTCCTCCGATAAATGACATTCCTCACTTCCAGACCTGGATAATTTCACCCGGGTGCGAAAGATAATACCTGAAATCATAAATGAATATATGCCCTAGTCTTCCTCACAAGATTACTCCCAAAAATATGCAAAGAATAAGATCATCCAGATTCTTTTGGAGAAAGGTCTGCAGACGAGGAAAGGACTTTCCGAATATATTTTTTTTGCTTATTCGATACAGAAAAAGATATCCCGCAAGAAACGCAATGAAATAGAAAATTCCATATCGATATATATGCAGAGACCCTATGGAAAATGCTATCATGCCTATAAAAACAATATAAAATGTAATTTACCTTCGGCGTAATTTACTGCGTGTAATTCAATTTTTAGTATAGTTAATGAAGAGTAAATTGCAATTTTTTTGTTTAAAAAAAGCCCTATATGCTTTTACGTCATTCCCGCCCCGCCTTGCGGGATAAACTCCAGCGGGAATCCATACCCGCCCCGTCTTTAGCGGAGTTGCTAAATAGCCAATTGGATTCCCGATCGGGTCGGGAATGACGTCTACACAAGGGATATTTTGTTTTTTGTTATTTTACTAATAGTTTTTTGTATTCTTGGATCAATCCTGCCTGTACTTTTGACTTCATCAGATCCGTAGGAATACCTGCGTTGGGATTGAAGCAGAAGCTGACTTTGAGCTCACAAATTTTTTGATCAAACTCTTGGATAAGCACCTGTGTATATTCTTTGTAGATAACAAAATCGTAGGTATTGACCTTGGCTAAGGTTACATCAATCACTTTTTCTATATCTAGATTTATATCTATTTTTAGGTCTATTTCCAATTTCAAAACATTTTCCAAACTATAAGTCTTGATAACTGATCTCACAAACTTGGAATTTGGGATAACTACTCTCTTGAAATCGAAGGTTCTGAGAATAGTATTTTTCATATCAATCTGTTCTATTTTTCCGGTTATTTCTCCACCAAGTTTGACGGAAACGATACTTCCTGGTTGGTATTCTTTGGTAGTAAAAATCATAATACCTGAAATCAAATTAGTCAATGTTGTCCTAAACGCAAATCCTACTCCAATAGAAATACCTCAGAGGATAAGCCCAACTTTGAGTCCTACAATACTAAATGCAATGAAGAGAGAAAGTATTGCCAAGGTATAAAAAATAATATCTCCTATCAGGGCTGAGACATTTTCAATATCTTTGTTTCCTTTGGTAACGAAATTTCTGGTAATTTTCCTTTTGAGATAGCTAGCAAGTATTTTGGACAATGACATCAAGACAAAACTCAAAATAATAGCGACAATCAACAAAATTATCTTGGAGACAAAAGGGTTCTCATAAAATTTCATAAGAATATCTCGAAAAGTTTCTGTGGTTTTGGTAGCTACTGCGCCTAAAGTATTCATGGCAGACGACTAAACGAATAAATGGTGAAGCGACTAAATGATTGGCTTATTACTATCAAATATTTAGTCTTCTTTCTAATTATACCCCTAATCCGGTAAAAATGCAAATTTTAGCATAAAGCTTAAAGCTACAAGCATAAAGCTGCTTATTTGTTATATTACGGCTTTACTCTTTAAGCTTTGGGCTTTCTACTTTCTACTTGATACTTTCTACTATATTTATAGTATAGCGGTATTTATTTGGTAGTAATGGAATATGCGAACACTTATCATCCTTCTTGTTCTAGTTATCGGTATTGTTGTGGCGGTGATTTTGATATTTTTCAAAGAAGATACCCAAGATATGTTCAATTTTTTGAAAAGAGAAAAAAAACATGCTGAGCCACATCACGTCATCGATACCAAATTTTTTGAACAATGACTCGAAACGATTGACTTCCATCACGAAGAATTGAACCATCTCAAACAACATCTTCACCAACATATCATAGGCATGGACTGACTTATCAATGCCATCATGATTAATATCCTGTGTGGTGGACATGTCTTGGTGGAATGATTCCCTGGACTAGCAAAGACCAAAACTATTCATATTTTTGCACAATTGCTTGGATTAGATTTTAAGAGAATACAGTTTACCCCTGATCTTTTGCCCGCAGATATTTTGTGAGGTGAAATATACAATAGTAAGTCGCAAGAGTTTGATACCAAAATGGGACCGATTGTAGCAAATATTATTTTGGCAGATGAAATAAATAGAGCGACGCCAAAGGTCCAGTCAGCACTCCTCGAAGCGATGCAAGAACACCAAGTGACTATCGGATGAACTACTCACAAACTTCCTGACCCCTTCTTTGTCCTAGCAACACAAAACCCAATCGAACAGGAATGAACCTATCCCCTTCCCGAAGCTCAGATTGATAGATTTTTGTTTAAAGTATTGGTCAGTTATCCAAGTCTTGCCGATGAAAAGAAAATATTAGACACTATGGAAAAAGAAGATCTCACCAAGATAAAAAGCGTCATCTCTCATAGTCAGTTGGCTGCAATCAAAAAAACTATCGACGACATCGTTGTCTCTGACGAGATCAAAGAATATATCACGAGGTTGACGAGTATCACGAGAAAAGAGCACGAGTATATTTTGTATGGAACATCACCAAGAGGTTCTATAGGATTGATGACTGCGAGCAAGGCAGTTGCCTTGGCAGAAGGTAGGACATATGTCACGCATGAAGACGTCCAGAGAGTCGCATTACCGGTATTGAGACATAGAGTGATTTTAAATTATCAGGCAAAATTGTCTGGACTGAGTGAAGATGAAGTGTTGTTGGAGTTGTTTAGTTGAGTGAAGTTGGTGTAAAAATTATGTATGTAAAATTTTCATTTTTTGTTTTTCAATTTTTTTTGTCATAGCATATATCTCCTGTATAAGATCAAAGCTCACTAGATCATGCCAACAAGAACGATATAAGTCATTAAATTCTTTATATATTTTATATAGCGTATTAAGCTGTTGTAATTCATCCAAAGCACGTCTTGATCTATGTGTGTTTATAGACATCAATTTTTTTTCTATTTTTTCTTTGATTTCTTTTATTTTATCTTTTTCAGCTACAAGTAATTTCATTAATATCCTTGATTCCTTAATTTCATTAATACGCTTTTCTCTTTTTTCTTTTTCTTTAATTTTTTCATGTATGAGATTTCTTTCTTTTATTTCTTTATTAATAATATCAAAAAATTTAAAATCAGTAATCCTATTAAGAACCTGTAAGCTGACAATATCCCATGGACCAACATATTCAGATACATTATTATTATCTAGGTGATTATAATGGTCTGATATTCTCAAATTAATCCACTCTTCATCCTCTTCATCTCGCTTTGATAAATATAGACTAGAAGAATGATTTGAATGATTTATTCCATAACCATATTTTATAGCCATATCCATAAGTATGTTTTTATCAAGATGTGCTATTATTCCTTTAATGTTCACTAGTTCTTCTAATTCTTTTTTTATATTTTTAGAAATAGATCAAAGCTTTTTTGTCTTCATATCATTATCTCAATGTATTGTATTAATGTTAGACATTATTTATTATTCTTAATAAAATTAGGAGATTTTCATGGTTAATTATAATTATTAATCATATTTTGTCAAAAATACATCTTCTAATATTATTTTAAAAGAATTTTGAATTATCAGACAAAATTATCTGGCTTGAGTGAAGACGAAGGTTTTTTGGAGTTATTTAGTTGAGTAAAGTTGGTGTAAAAAAAAGCGATATATAAAAAGACCTCATAACGAGGTCTTTTCTTTTTTACTCTTGTATAAACTTCTTCGTAACATCCACTATCATATCTACATCAGCTTTTTTAAATCTCTTGTATTTTTTACTGAGGGATCATGATGACTTGATCGTATCCAACTGAGCTAATTGCGTCTGTAGGTTGCTACTATATTTTTGAATATCTGCATACAAATCTTTGACGGGTTTTGCGTAATTGGCGGTAACGAGTAGTGTTTTGTCATTGAGTGTGACGCGTTGGACATTGAAAAGATAATAGATCGCAGAATATTCGTTTGGCTTACCTGCTTGGTAGACGTCCAGTATTTTTTCATAAAATTTGTTGTTGGCGAAGTCGATAACTGATCGATCCAATTCACCCAAGGTCCAGTTTTTTAGTCCGTCGGTCAGATCTACGTTGAAATAAATTGCTCACACGATGCTCGTCTCTCTGAGCAAAAACGCTTTGAGCTGGAGCAATCGAGCATTTTTGAGTGCTTTATTATTTTGGTATACCTCAAGTGATTTAGTGAAACTGTAGGCGCCAGTATAATTTACGGCCGTCGTGCCGACCTCATCGACGAAGATGGGTTTGTTGAGCTTTTTGAGTCTGTCTAATGTTTTTCGTCCCCCTGCGTTTACGATCTGGTCTGGTGTTCCTCGTCGGCGATTACTGTTTCCTTTTCCTCGATTGTAAAACGTTACTCCCATCAGATCTACATATTTGTCTCCTGGGTAATAGTCTTCAAAGGTCGGACATTTTAATTTGGCTTTGGCACTTTGTGTACATTGGATGAATGTTGCTGTCTGACTTGGTTTCCCTCCTTTTGCTGGCAAATCTCGCGCATTGATCGACATATCAAAGAGAATATTACTGGTAGTGAGTCCTTCTGCTCTAGAAAGTTCTCGTACATGCATCCATGCTTTTTTAAAATTTTTGGGATCTGAACTTCGAGGATATCGTCCACCATTCATTTCATGCATCGTACGAAAAACTACTCTCAGATTGTTTTTTTTGATATCAGAAAAAAATTGTTTGTACTGCGTATCAAACTTTCCTTCAGCTACTTGTGCTGCAGTCAATGAGTTGGGAGAAAGTGAAATATGATATATCTTATCTTCTCACAATTCTGTATTGAATTGGTTCATCATACGTTCTACGTGTTCACCTCGTGGATCGAAAATGAAGGCGACCATAGGCAAATCCAGCTCATATTCCTTTTCTATTTGTTGAATATTTGCAATCCCGTTGTCCCGAGATTTCATTCCAAAAAGATATGCTTGAGATTGAGTCCCTAGAACGAAGAGTCCACACGTCAAAAAAATTCCGATACATATTTTTGTTTTCATTTTTATTGGAGAGAAATAAATAGTTATTTATACTTCTGTGACTGTAGATCATTTGAATCATTCTTTTTTTCATTTTTCTGCTGGCGTTCTCCAAAGTTTAAACATGAGTCTGGGAAGCTCTTTTTCTTTGTCATATACAATATTTTTGAATGTCGTTTCTATAATCAATTCTTTTGAATTGAGATATACATGTTGTATTTTTCCTATCCATGGCTCTATATTAAAGGTTCTATTGCCAAGATGAAAATTCATCGATGAGAGAGATCAATTAAATTCTCTAGGTGAAATATCAAAAGTTTCTGGAAGATTATTTCATTTTACTGCTTGTGGGGACATTTTTTTGCCAGCAAGTGTAGGATGTGAGCTATCTCGAAAATATTCGATTACTTTTCATCACTTGGGAATCTGACAAATATTATTTAATCCATCTAATGCTTTTCTAATTCCATCCTTGAAAATAGCTTCATATGCTCACAAACGTTCCGCATTTTCTTTGTTTGTTGGATGTTCTCATATCACAATAGATATTTCATTATACAAAGAAAAATCCTCACTTTTTATAGATCATGTGCCATCCATCATCATTATAGCAGTCAATGATATACGAATATATGGCAATATTTTTGATTGATAAATGTTTTGTTGAGAGATAAGCTTTTTTTCATCTACAAAGCATTTTTCTTCTCATTCTGTATGTTTGAGCGTATCCATTAATTATACATAAACCAGTAAAATACTAATAACATATTTATGTATCTATTTTTATTTGAGATATATCGTATATACATTTGTCAAAAAATATCCAGTCATAATTATAGAAATAACTAATTTCAACAGACTGCCAGTCACAAACCCAATAAATGATCCTCGTGCGGATTGCAACGCGTGATTGTGCTGTTTACCAGCGTATTTTTCTCCTACATATGCTCACAAAAATGGTCCAGCAATAAGTCCAATCAGTCCAAAGGGTCAGATAACGATTCAGAAGATAGGAAGCACGATTACCGAGACAATAAGTCCGATATTACTTCCACGAACTCCCCGCTTGGTTCAGCCAAATTTTTTGGTTCATCGTGCAGGCACGACATAATCGAGAATAGTCATAAAGATGATAATCAGTGTTCGTACGACGAAAAATGTCCGATTGAATGGATGTCCTGAAGTGAGTTGCAAGAGAATAAAAGCGATATATGCAAGCAGTGGTCACGGCAATACCGGCAAAATTGAGCCAATGATAGCAATGATACACAGAATAGTTCAGAGGATAATGAGAACGATATCCATACTTTTTAACTAATAACTAAAAACTAATAGTGAATGATTTGTCTTATTATGGACTATAGCTATTTCGCACCCGGGTGCAAGTTTTATGATTATAGGAAAAAGGAGTAGGTTGGAAGACTAGTAAAACACTAGACACGAACCTAACTCCTTCATTTTGACAGCGTACTGCCTTTGCGAATTTCTCGCATAAAATTTTGGCCCGATTATCGTTGGCCAAGCCAAAGTAAACATCTAAAAGAAAAGAACGTTGTTTTCTTAGGGCAATCATTCTATATATATTTTATCAGCGAAAACAAGTGACTTTTTATCTTTTTTCTTAAAAAACATCAGTTACCTCGATTTCTTTCCATTTTCCTTCCGGGAGATCTCACAAAACACATTTTCCTATCTGCGTTCTATGTAGTTTGGTAACTTTATTGTCTACGGCTTCTAGCATCCTTTTGACCTGATGATATTTTCCTTCGTGGAGAGATAAAATAATTTTTTTGTCAGAAATTTTCTCTACCTGAGCTGGCAACGTTGTATATCCATCATTGAGCATAACGCCGTTTTCTAATTGTTTGCAGTCCGTGTCAGAAAAAGGTTTTTGAGATTCTACTTCATAGATCTTGGTCATTTTTTTCTTGGGAGAAATTATCTGATGATTGAGTACGCCGTCATTGGTAACGAAGACAAGACCTGTAGTGTCAGCATCTAATCTGCCTGCGACGTGGAGCGATTCTTTGTATATACAATCATCGAGTAGGTCGCGATAGGTCTTGTGTTTGCCTTCGGGAATATCGCTACAGACGTAGCCTGCAGGCTTGTGAAGCAAGATAACAACTATCGGTTTGTAGACAATCGTCTGGTCGCCAAATTCTATTTTGTCTCATTCCTGAAGCATATATCCAGGATCTATAACTTCTTCTTCGTTTACTGTGATGATATTTTCTTTGAAAAACTTTTTTGCATATCTTCTTGATACGAGTCCAAGACTAGAAAGATATTTGTAGATTCTAATGAGATAGTAATAAATAAAATTACAATCCAGGAACGGGAAACTTCAATGCTAACTCTCTATTTTTTTTATACGCTTTCACGTCATTCCCGACCTGATCGGGAATCCAGTTGGCTATATAGGGAGATGGATTCCCGCTTTCGCGGGAATGACGTGATGATGTAAAATAGGAATGACGTGATGATGTAAAATAGGAATAATAGAAGTTGGGTTGAAAAAATTTTTTTCTTTTACAATCCAGGGACAGGAAAAGACAAAGCCATTTCTCTGATTTTATTTCTGAGGTCAGCGAGAACTTCTTCATTATCTTTGTTTTTGAATGCTTGATCCATGAATTCAACGATACGTTTTACCTCTTCTTCTTTGACTCCTCTTGTCGTCATTGCTGGTAGTCAGATGCGAAGTCCAGATGGGCGGAATGGTGGATTTGGATCATCGGGGATAGTAGATTTGGAGGTAGAAATTCAGATGTTATCTAATATTTTTTCTGCTGTTGATCAGTCCATATCTATTCAAGAAAAATCAACAATCACCATGTGATTGTCTGTTCATCAGGTCACAAGTTTGTATCCACGCGCAGTTAATTCAGCAGCTAAGGTCTGTGCGTTTTTGAGCGCTTGCTGCGCGTACGCTTTGAATGCTGGTGTCTGAGCTTCGTGTAAAGCAACAGCGATAGCGGCAATAGTGTTCATGTGTGGTCATCATTGCATACCAGGAAACACCGCCCTATCGATTCTTGTCGGAATATTTTCGATGGTGTCTTCAGGTTTTTTGAGTGGATTGGAAACAATTCACTTACTTAGGATCAAAGCTCATCTCGGTCATCTGAGTGATTTGTGAGTTGTCGTCATCATGACGTGAAATCCATAATCTAATGGATTTTTCAAAAGTCCTGCAGCGATGAATCCTCCAATATGTGAAACATCAGCGAACGCGATTGCTCAGACTTCCTTTGCTATTTCGACGAATTTTTCGTACTCGAGTTCTCTCGGATATGCAGAAAATCCTGCGAGAATTATTTTGGGTTTATGTTGCAATGCAAGTTCACGGACTTGGTCAAAATCTATCTTCCCATCTGCTTTTGTCTTGTAGCGGATGAAGTTGAATACTTTGGAAAAAAAGGTAACGGGAGCACCATGAGTGAGATGTCATCCGTGACTCAAGTCCATTCCCAAAATCGTATCTCCTGGCTCCATAAGCGCTGAATACACACATAAGTTTGCGGCTGCACCTGACAACGCTTGAACGTTTGCATGGTCTGCATGAAAAATTTCTTTGGCTCTATCGATAGCGAGTTGTTCGATGATATCTGTGTTTTCCTGTCATCCGTAGTATCTGCGTCCAGGAGTTCATTCAGAATATTTATTTGCAAAAACCGAAGATTGTGCTTCGAGCACTGCAGGAGATTGGTAGTTTTCACTTGCGATAAGTTCCATTCCTTCTGACTGTCTTTTTTGTTCTGCGAGAATAGATGCGTAGACTTGAGGATCGATATTTTCAATAATTTTCATATAGATTGTGTTAAAAGGTTAAAAGGTTGCAGGTTAAAAGGTTGCAGGTTAAAAGGTTGCGGATTTTGTTGAATATATGTATTTGTGTAAGATTATCAATACTACTAAAAATACTACTAAAAATACTACTAAAAATACTACTAAAAATACTACTAAAAATACTA
>CAYXTU010000025.1:0-13027 GCA_964468245.1 uncultured Candidatus Peribacteria bacterium
ATGGTAGATTTAGAGACTAAATCTGAACTTTCTGATTTAAAAATTTCTATAGAAAAAAAAGATGAAATGGAAACGGAAAATTGAGTCTATATACGAAAAGACAAAGAAGGAAAAGCACATAAATCAATATTTTTAGATGGAAAATGGTTAGGAGATAAGCCAGATAAATCCATCACAACCATTTACAATATGTCCGGAAAACCATATATCGGGGCATGGGAACGAGAACAAAGACGAAAAGAACAACAAGAAAAAAAAATTAATGAAGCAAATAAACCAAGAGATATAAAAGACTTATATATAGAACAAACACTAGAAGATGCTTTTGTTAGAAAAACAATAGGAAGACCCAAAGCACCATTAATCAAAAAAGATCCAAAAAATCCTATATATGGAAAGCCTTATACAAAAGAAGAATATGCTATTATCGATGAATATATATCTAAATCCGTAGCCAATGATAATAGTACAGAAAAAAAAGTAGCTAAAATAGTAGACCCAACTGGTATAAGCAATTGGAGAGATATTGCGAAAGCATGGAATGATGGAAAATTTGATTACAAAGATATTGTAGACCCTTTGACTGCTATCCCTATAGTTGGTAAGGTTCCAAAAATTATTAAAACTATTTCTTTGGGTGCTAGTATTTATTCTGAATTAGATGAATAAACTAAATTTTAGTATGTGAAATATTGTAAAACAAGTCAAATCTCCACTCTCTAAAATATATATAACAAAAAGACAGACGAAGCCGACAACACGCACTATCCTACATCCAAAGCACATCGGATCAGTGCGAAACGTTAGAAAATCACCGTAAAATCACCGCCGACAGTGCCCTGCACTGTTGGTTTTTTTAATACGATCTGTACATCATATTCACCCACACGACCATGTCATTGGATAGTATAAAATCTATCAGCGATAGGTTGAGCAAAAGTAAATTGATATTCGAGATAAGGATAGATTGCGCCCATAAAGGTACGAAAGAGATTAGCAGCACCAAACGATAAACGAAGTCCAGAAAAATTATTTAAAGTATTAGAAAGTATATCGGCAAAAGAAATAACTTCTATACTATCAGCGTCAGCGCCGACGACATTGTGCTTGGTTAGAGATTGTCCATTAGTCACAAAACTGTAAGAATTTTCCCAGGTAAGAACACCTGTTTGATTGATAAGCGATTCTCTGAGCGAATTGTCTTTGAGCGTATCTATCTGCATCCCACTGTAATAAAAAACGGATATCGTAGGAAATATTTTGAAACCATTACCATTATACAATCACTCCATAGACCAAGAAAGAGCAACATCATCATAGATATCATCACCATCAGGATCACAGTCACCTTGATAGCTATCACAAAGCTTACCCTGAGGACCAAACAATGCGTAAATCTTTGGCGGTAATCTCAAAATTCATGTAATACTATCACCAGAAAATATCGAAAGATGTTGTATTCATGTATAATAGTCTTGAGGCTCGCTAGTCGTATCATACGAGAGTAAAACCGTCTCCAAATAATTGTATCCAAGTTGATTAAAATCTTTGCTATCACTACTAGGATCAGAAAGCATTGGATCAATATTTCCCATACCAGAACCAGGAATTGTTGTCGTCCTCGAATCTATAGTCCATCGAAATCATTGCTGATCACCAGACAAAAGTTCTGGCGTATAATCACTTACCGGACCATATTCCGTAGATCAAAAAAATCAACCTGACCCTACAAATCACGGTTGCCTATATCTCAGCGTAAGCTGTGCCCTTTCTACAGAAGATATTGCTCCATAATACGCCGCATGATATTGTGTCACCGTTCACAAGTTTTGCATAAACGGAAAAAAAACAGAATACACACTCGCCAATATCCCCAATGCAACAACCAAGAGTACAAGAGTAAAAACTAAGAACATTTTTTTTAGTGAAGAGTGAAAAGTGAAGAGTGAAAAGTGTTGGTATTTGTTTTATTATGGACTAATATAAATTACAATAGTTTTTAAATACACAATACCTTCGTTTTTCACTTTTCACTATTAGTTATTAGTTATTTTTTTAATCAATATTCGGTGCTCCACAAATATTACAGTAAGCAAACGAATGAGCATAACTATTTCCGCATTCTTTGCATTTTACCTTGAGTCTTTCACCACACGCAATACAACAAAGATATTCTTTTGGATTGAGTGTATGACAATTGTAACAAGGGATAAGTGTAGAAGCACAAGCCTCTCTCCAAGGTATCATATCTTTTTTGTACGATAAGGGTCTAATGAGAAAATATATAGGCAAACCAACAAGTGGCGTACAAAACGTCACAAACAAAATAGAAATTACTTGCAAACTAAAACTATTGGTTCTATTGATAATATCTTTGGTCACCCAAACAATAGCTACTATTCGCAAAAATATAAGAAAAATCGCAATGATATTTATCCACAATGCCATACCACTCGCATTGAACAATGAAGATAAACTCCAAGATGACTTATCAAGTACGACACCTACTCATGTACCCATCAATATACTCAGTTAATAAATAAATAATAACGTTATGTTATGATTGTTTTTATTACTTTTAGAGAATCATCATATTTTTTCAAGCTATTAAGCAAAAATGAAATTTTGTTTGGATCGACAAACTGAGTTTCAAAAGTAATCAAACTCATATTTTCCTGAAGATTTTTCATAAATACCTGATTAACAGAAACATGAAGATCATTAAATATCTTCATCATACCTATAATGTTTCATTGTCTATTAGAAAGTTTTATCTCAATCAAAATTTTATAAAGAGTAGGTTCTTGATTCGCCCAATGTGCTTCCAATAATTTATCAAAACCAATATTTTTTACACTTCTACATGCTATATTATGAATAATGATACCATCTCTTGTTGTCTTGGCGATAATTTTATTACCTACAGCAGGCTTACAATCAGAACAAAAATAATAATTGAGAAGAGTATCATTGTCTACAACCACGAGAAATTTGTCTTTGAGTAAAGCAAGTTCATCTTGTGCAATACACGAAATCGGTGATGATTCAATACCTTGTGTTCCCAAGCATTTGGGATATACGGCCACAATAGCATCAGCATACGACTCTTTTTTGTCAAAAAGCATAAGTAATTTTTTTTCTAATTCTTCAGCAGAATATTTTTTATGAAACATATCCTTGGGATCATTCAACAATGGCAAACCAAAAGATTGAAGTGATGAATTGAGATGGACAATAGCCTGATCAATCTGATGTTGTCTTTTTTGTGCTTTAAAAAATTTTAAAAGATTATTTTTTGCGGTAGTAGTATGAAGAAAATCCAACCGATGTTTATTGGCAGAATATTTATTTTTGAAGGTATTAATTTTGATAACATCTCAGGTATGAGGGACATAACTAATAGGTTTAACTTCTCAATTAACAAGAGCATTTTTGAACGATAGACCAATATCACTATGAATAGCAAATGCAAAATCAAGCACAGTGCTTCAAAGAGGAAGTTCAACAACATCTCCTTGTGGTGTATACAAAAAAATACGTTTTTCCAATATCTCAATATTCAATTCTGATTTAAACTGCTCTTTATCATCCAATGAAGTGTAATTATTGACAATATCTTGTAATTTTTTGATCCACGAACTTTGTTGTTGAGAAACTTTTACAGGAGCATTATGTTCAAAATACGCAAAATGTGCAGCCACACCAAACTCTGCCACATCATCCATTTCATAAGTTCTTATCTGGATTTCTGTAGGAAAACGAAACATCCCAAGAACGGTAGTGTGGATACTTTGATAACCATTAAATTTTGGGACAGCAATATAATCTTTGATTTTTTTTATTAGTGGCGTGTAATGTTTGTGGATAATTCCAAGCACCATATAACAATCACTCACTGTAGTAGTAATTACTCTATATGCAAGCAAATCCATAACGGTATTGATCTGAGTTGTTTTGTATCTTTTTTGGAGTTTTTCAAAAACTCTATATGGACTTTTAATCCTTCATTTGACTTCAAATTTTTTTAATCATTCTTTTTGCAACATCGTAGTAAGCATCTTTATTCATCTCTCTGTATATCTTTCTCCTTCACCAAAATATTTTTTGAGATACGCAAATATATCAGTAAATGCTTCCTCTTCCAAGACTTTAAACGAGCCATTTTCTAGATACAATTGATAATGATACAATCACAATCTTTTTGCAATAGGCACATAAATTTTCATAGTTTCTTGAGCTATTTTTTGTCTCTTGGAAGGATTAGGATGATATTGAAGTGTTTGAATATTATGGATACGATCAGCAAGCTTTACAAAAATAACCCTCAAGTCGCGCGCCATAGCAAGAAACGTTTTTTTGAGCGTTTCCAAATGTCTATCTTCTCACTTATATTTGATTTTAGATACTTTTACCATTCATTCACACAATTGTCCAACTTCACTTCCAAATTCTTTCTCTATTTCCGCCTGAGAAACATCACAATCTTCAATAACATCATGAAGCAAACACGTCTGAATAGTTTCCAAATCAGGTCTCATTTCCATAAGAAATTTTGTCGCCCTCAAAGGATGAACGATATATGGCTCACCAGAAAGTCTAATTTGATTTTTGTGTTTTTCTGCAGCATATTCATATGCCTTGTAAATAAGAGGAATTTGTTCTGCTGGCAAATATTTTTTTGCTTTGACAATAATTTTATCCAAAAGAAATTGAGGATCTTGATTGAGTGACCCATAATCAAAAAATTTTTCTAATCTCTTTATATCCATACTATATAACTACAATACTAAATAATTTCTAAATTTTTGATTGATGCAAAGTTTTAAACTCAAAGTCACATTTTCGCTAACAAACAGCTTTATGCCTGATGCTTAAAGCTTTATGCTAAATTCTATTTCCCCTTAAAATTAGTTATCAGTCCACACAAACTAACTTCACCCGTACCATCACCAACATACACTACCCTACTACAAAAACGAAATTCTTTTGCACTCGCATCGGCACAAGGATAGCTAGCTCAAGACGTACATATAGCAGCCGTTCATCATGTCGTAAGAGAATCTTTGAAATACAATCAGCGTCATTCTATTTGTCTAAAATATCTTCCTTCACTCGTCACAGAATCTACTCATGGACAAGCATCCCAATACCCACTTTGCTGACACAAACTAAAGTGCAAATCTCCACTATCTATACCATCATCCAAATATACACCAGTCAAAAAAGGTCCCGTCAAAGCAAAATATTCTTGACCTCCCGTAGTCAAACGCTGGAGTACGTATGAACCAGAAACAAATCGTGAATCATCAATACATTTTTCTATTCACTCATCTACCAATGGATTGATTTTGAGCCAACAAGAATCTTTGACTCACGCTCGTTTAGTCCAGTTGGTGTCTCTCATCTGATATACTGATTCCATTCATTCTCTTGCCAAATTAAGAGCAATCACTTTATATCTCGTTTTTTGAACATACTTGATACCATTGGTCAAAACAACCAAAACAGACAATAACCCAACAGAAATAACAACAACAATAATAAGAATTTCTCGAAGCGTAAATCCTGAATTTTTGACAGCAAACAATCTTCTAGTTGAAAACTTCATCAAATTTTATACAAATATAAAGTTGCATAAAAACAATGTAACCATCACAACATTTTTTTCAACAATAAATTCTGAACCTTCTTCACGAAAAAACTACAATATACTATACAACCAAAATTCGCAATACGAAATTCGCAATCAATTAATCTTTTAATTTAGTTTAAATAGCTATGACGGAAAATCTCATCACGTACGCAATAGTTGTTATCATAGGATTAATGACCATATTTTCATTTTGGATTGGTATCGAAAAAATGATCAAAGTTCTTTTGGGAAATTATATTTTGAGTAGTATATGTCTTGCAGCAAATCAGTCTATCAATCTCGCAATACAATATATGCAAAACACTCCTGATGGAAAATTTATGGGATTTGCCTACGACAAAGTAGCAAACTTTTTGGATAATGGAAGTACAACAATCATATTTATTTTATATATAATTTTGTTGGTAATCGTTTATAGAACATCCAAAATAAGAATCATACTCCCTAGTGATGAAGCGCTCAAAAAAATGCTTCAACTTATTTTTGTACCACTCACCGTGATCAGTATGATACTCACTTTACAAATAGTTTTATTGTGAATGAATGGTATCAATATCACAACAATATCAAGCGTAGCAAAAGCCGTAGCCAACAATATCTATATGTTTCAATTTGTTAGTCTCACGCCCGTACGAATTTTGTTACATGGACTCATCACGATCTTTATCACCTCAGAATTTAGAGTAAGCGTACAAACAGACCTTTAATTCAACTAACAGTGAATAACTAAAAACTAACAATATATGAATTACTTAAAAAAACTATGGTAATTCACAATAGTCCATACCAACGATTCGCTCATCTTTCATCATTCATCTTTCATCATTCATCAATGAAAATAGTTCAGTTAAATGACTTTCTAGACAGCAAAGAATTCTACATCACTGAAGCGAAAGCAGGGAAAATTTTTGTCTATCCGACAGATACTATTTATGGAATTGGATGAATATACAACGAAGAAAATATAAAAAAAGTTTTTGAAATAAAACACAGAGACGACAAAAAAATATTTTCTATCATTGCCCCAAGTTTTGACCGAATCAAGGAAAATTACGCGAGTGAAACGAGCAAATTACACGAAGTACATTACGATAAATTACCAGAGTATTTAGACACCTATCACGGTGTAACATACATTTTCGATTATGCTAGACCAGGAGTCAGAATTATCAAACACCCTTTCCAGCAATTCGTAGAAAAATTATGAATGCCATTTATCACGACATCATGTAACATAAGCTGAGAACCAGTGATTATAGACATAAACAATATCCCGGAAGACATAGCAAGCAAAGTAGATTATATCGTTGATGGCGGAATCGGATGAGGAAAACCGTCAGTTTTAATAGATTTTGTAGGTGACAAAATAATAGAAAGATAATGGCAATAGTTCATTCCAACAATTCCCACACTTTTCACTCTTCACTTTTCACTATTCACTAATTTTTATGACCAAACTTTTTTACAAGACAATCGACGAACATTACGAACATGAAATTTCCAAAATAAAATGATCAAGATTTATCGGAAATATTTTTCATATTGAAAATAAACAAGACGCAGAAATACATCTCCAAAAAATGAAGGAAAAATATCGTGACGCAACGCACAACTGCTACGCATATAGCTATGGTACAAACGTAAATTTTGATTTATTTGGCAATCTAGAAATTACCGCCGATTCGTTCAAACAAAGTGATGAAGGTGAACCAAGCAACACCGCAGGCAAACCAATATTAGCACAAATACAATGACACAAATTACACAATGTCCTCATAGTCGTCACCAGGTATTTTGGCGGCACTATGCTTGGCGTTGGAGGGTTGATTCAAGCCTACGGAGAAACAGCAAAACAAGTAATCGAGCACGCCAACATCATCGAGACAGAAATTTTAAAAACAGTAGAACTTACCTATCACTTTGATCTTATGCCTATCGTAAGAAATCTAATACACAAATATGACGCAAAAGTTGTTGAAGAAAAATATGAAGAACAAGTGACGATGAACATCGAGATAAATAGCGGATATATAGAGAAATTCAAGGAAGAACTGTTTGAAAATTCCAAAGGTCAGATTAAAATATAAATTATAATTTTTGTCCAAAATATTTTTGTGGACGATTGGCTTGCAAACGATGATGAACATCCAAAATTTCTTTAACACCAAGAGAAATATCAAGCATATCATCTGATGCATTCATCAAAGACTCTTTGACACAAAGCTGCAACAAATCACGAATATACGAAGCAGTCTGTCATACACACGCTTGTACAAGATCATCATAATCGGGCAAAACAAAAGTACCTTCGGGATATTGTTTAGCATATTGCACAAACAAATGCTGACATTCTTCTTGATTGGGAAGAACAAAATCTACAGTCTGAGTAAAAACTTTTTTATCAAGCATATGAGTATTGTTTTTTTCTACGTCTCACAAAGCCACTATTACAAGGATATCCAAGTCAGATTTTTGTATAGCAATCAGATTTTTTTCGATAGTATTGATAATAATTTGTTGAGAAACTGTATTATATTTACCAACACTATCAATCATTTTTTCTACCTCATCCAAAAAAATTACACAAGGCTCTTTTTTTTCTTGAACATGCTCTATAATAGTATAGAAAATATCAGTAAGCATGAGGTTAATATCAGTATTTTCTTCAGAAAACACATCATGTCGCTTGATATGATACATTTTTCTTCCCAATTCAGATGCAAGAATTTTTGCTGCATAGGTTTTTCATGTCATAGCAGATCAAGAAAATAATACTGATTTTGGTCACGAAATAGCGTATTTTTCAAATTTTTCTCTGTTTTTGTAAAGAGATATTATTTGAGACAATATATTATTCACTTTTTTTTGACTTACCAAATTATCTACCGACAAAGAATCATCAAACGATTCAAAAGAAGCCAAAAATCACTGTTTAGAAAAATCTCTCAATTTTTTATGATTTTCCATCAAAAGCGAATATTTTTCTTCATATTGTTTATCTAGGTTTTGCAACATAATCTCTTGTTCTTCTTTTTTTTGATTAAGAATTTCCAAATTAGATTCAAAAGCCAAAATAGAAAGATAATGTTGCGTTATTCAATCAAATGTATTTTGAAGAGATTGTTCATAATTAGACATATATTGAGCAATTTCTTCTTGAGTAAGTTGTTCTTCATTAGGAATATTTTTATTTTGTTCTTGCAATCAAAAAACATACTGATCCAAAACAGATTCAATAAAATGTATTCTTTTTTGTATATTAGTAATAAGTACAAGAATAGTTTCATAAGGCAAGTCAAATCAATTAACTTTTATTTTTTCTTGCAAAAAAACCTTTTCTTGTTCCAAAACAAGAGAAGTATCCAAAATTTTATGAAAAAGTGTCTGTAATAAATCAGAAATTTTTTGATATTCTTTGTTAATGTCGACAAATTCTTTTTGTAATTTTTCAATAGAATCAATCATAGATTCAATCTTTTTTTTGGTAATATCACGAACAAAAAGAGAAGCTACATCTTTTTTGATAGGCAAAGTCAATTCTGGCAATTTAGGATGATTTTGAGATGATAACAAAGAAGAAACAGGAATATCTTGTACTCCAGAAACTTCCAAGGAAGATCAATTATCATTATTATCAATTCAAAGAGGTTTTTTCATACAAAAAACATAACAAATAAAAAAAACTTATTATATATAAGTATAAGAAAGATAATGTCAATACCAATTAGTGAATAAAATGATATAGTTTTTCTTGCAAAAAAACAAAATAACTATACATTCAATTCAATCTTTTTATCGCGACCTGGTCTCGGTACGCCGGACAGTTTTTATCGCGAATAAAATGAGCTTTTATCAATTTATCGGTAATCATGTTTAAAATTAGTAATGTTCACGCACGTGAAGTATTAGATTCTAGAGGAAATCCTACGGTCGAAGTAGAAGTAACACTCGACAACGGAATCATGGGAAGATCAATCGTTCCATCTGGAGCATCTACCGGAGTCCACGAAGCACTCGAACTCAGAGATGGTGATGCAGCAAGATACCTAGGAAAAGGAACACTCACCGCAGTGAACAATGTAAATACAAGTATCAAAAACGAAATAGTCGGAAAAGACTTCGCTGATTATAGAGCACTTGATGAACTCCTTATCAAGCTTGATGGAACACCTACAAAATCTAAACTCGGAGCAAACGCAATTCTCGGTGTATCTATGGCATTTACCGTCGCTTGTGCACAAACAGAAAAAAAATGGATTTACGAATACGTAGGAGAAAACAAAGGAACTACGCTACCATTTCCTATGATGAATATCTTGAATGGTGGATCGCACGCTGACAACAACGTAGACATCCAAGAATTTATGATCGTACCGGTCGGAGCACCAAATTTCACGGAATGACTAAGAATGGGTGCTGAAGTATTTCATCACTTGAAGAAAATTTTGAAAGACAAAAAATACAACACCGGAGTTGGAGACGAAGGTGGATATGCACCAAATCTCGGAAGCAACGAAGAAGCATTACAAGTCATCATGCAAGCAATCGAAAAAGCTGGATACACAGGCAAAATTAAGTTAGCACTCGACTGTGCAGCTTCTGAATTTTTCAAAGACGGGAACTATGTTCTCGAAGGAGAAGGAAAGACATTGAATCATACAGAGCTTGTTGAATTATACAAAAGCCGAGTAGAAAAATATCCTATCATCTCTATCGAAGATGGAATGGCAGAAGACGATTTCGATGGACGAAAAGAAATTACCATAGCATTAAAAGACAAAATAATGCTCGTTGGTGACGATCTTTTTGTGACGAATATGGAGAGACTTCAACTCGGAATTGATCAACATATGGCCAATGCAATTCTTATAAAATTAAATCAAATCTGAACAGTTTCAGAGACCGTCGACTGTGTACGTATGGCTCAACAACACGGAATGAACGCTATCATGTCTCATAGATCAGGAGAATCAGAAGATACCTTCATCGCTGATTTAGCAGTCGCATTAAATACTGGATTCATCAAAACTGGCTCAGCAAGTAGAACAGATAGAATCTGCAAGTACAATCAACTTCTAAGAATTGAAGAAAAATTAGCTGGAACAAGTACCTACGGAAAGTAATTAAAAAAACAGTTGACTTATAAAAACAAATATATATGATTATTATATAATCATAAAACAAAAAAAATGAAAAAAACAATAACATTAGGAGAAATAAGGTTCGTAATACAACAAGTAACCACAAAACATGCAAACGAAAAAAACATCCAAAAAAAAGAAGAAATAGAAAAAGATATTGGAACAATTATTCTTTGCATAAAAAAAGAATTGGGAGATTTTGGGGCTGTTGCACACAACAACAATAGAATAAATACCAAAGAAATACTATTTACGTATGAAAAAATCTCAACATACCTTCAGGAATAGCCTGAAGGTTTTTTTAATAAGAAAGCTCTCGTGGATCTTTTTTTGGAGGTTTATTAGTCAACATATCAATAGTATCCAAAAATGATTCATCATATGCATAATAATGGGGTATATTATTTTTGTGTGAATAATAATAAATTTCTTTGATATCATCAGGATCTAAGTTTTTTATATTCTTATCAAGAATAACCGAACATCAAAAATCGATAATATATATTTTTTTATCATCTCATACAATAATATTTCTTAAATTATTTCACATATCTCTATGATAAAATCATTGCTGATGTATATGGTTGATAAAATTTTTAAGTGCATATTTTATAGTCATCCCTTCTTGAAAAGAAAAAAGTTTAATACCTCTATCTTGAATATGTTTTTTGAGAAAGTCGACAAGATCAGAAAATTGAGAGGTGCTATATCATTTTTTTTGTAAAAACATATCATTCAATACTCTTTGGGCATCTTTGTCATTTTCGACAACAGTTCAAGATATTTTTTCAACCAATATAGCAAAAAACGTTTTCCCCTGAATATAATCCATAATAATATATGACTCATTGTTTGTTGCATCATCAAATTTTCCATACAATTTAGGAATATCTATATAATGAACAAATTCATTAGAAGTATGTAATATAGTAGATAAATACTTATGATTTTTATATTCTTGACTGACATCATGATTATATCTTTTTTTTGCAACTAAAAAATAAGACAATCATACCTCAGTTTCTACAGGAACCTTATACACAACACCTTCTGTACCTGAATCAAAAGGCTCATGATTTAATACATAATCATGTATTTGAGAGATAACATGAGAAGAAATCGTTTTTTCTATATTTTGATTAATATTTTTATATTGTAGGCTAAGTCATTTTTTTACATCAAGCTGTAAAGAATTTTTTTGAGAAAAATCATTTTCTGAAAATGAAGAAAAAGAAAGATTATCTTTATTATTGGTAGTATTTTTTTTAGTCATATAAAACAAATAAAATAAAAAAGACACATAAGTATATCTAGAACACAAAATAATGCAAATTTTCCAATTGCCTTCCCACTACCAAACAATATAAACGATTTCATCGTTTTAACGTTTAGTCGTTTCATCGCTTATGCATATAGAGTACAAAAGTATAAGACACGGATACGCTAGGATAGATAAGGACTGAGAGCTTCTTATCACCATTCCCCTTTCCAAAAAATGAACCGACTTTGAAAAAATAATGATCCAAAAATGAGAAAAACTTCTGAAACGCTACAGCAAACATACTCGCATAACTCCGATACAACAAGATTCGATATTACTCTTTGGCGAAGAAATACCTATTGAAGACATAAAAAAACAATATTGCAAAAAACCTGAAACCTGTAACCTGAAACTTGTAACCACAAAATTATTAAAGTCTATTCTTGAAGAATATTCCACTCCCATAGTCAAAACATATAGCGAAAAACTAGGTATAAAATGCCAAAAACTCAGTTTCAGAAAAACAATTTCCAAACGATGATCCTGCACCTATGACCAAAAAATTTCATTGAACCTCGATCTCGTTCACCTTCCAACCAAATACATCAAGTACGTCATCATCCATGAATGCTGCCATCTCAAAATAAAAAACCATAGCAAAAAATTTTGGGAACTCGTAGAAAGTTTATGCCCTGACTATAAGAAAACCAAAAAAGAGCTTAAAAAATTTATCATCAGATAAATATCTGATTGTTTTTACAAAAGAAATAAATATGCACAATAGAGACACGCTCAATGCAATTTAATTTTCTTTAGAATATAACAATGAAAAACCTAAAAGAATTAGGAAACAACCAACTCGGACTTTATTACAAAAAAATAGAACAAGACCTAAATTGTATCCAAAAAGAGATACTTCAACAAATTCTAGATATTTTCAAAAAAATACCACACATAGACTATATTACCTAC
>CAYXTU010000026.1:0-12968 GCA_964468245.1 uncultured Candidatus Peribacteria bacterium
AAAAATGATTTTTTTTCTAAAATATGGATGAAAAAATGACAAATTCATGATGATTGTAGAGAGGAAATTGAAATTAAATGTGAAAAAGAAGATTTTGAAAAACTTCAGCATCTTTTCCTTGGTTTATGATATGATATTGAAATTACTCGAATCAGAAAGCGTCTCCAATTTGACCGAAACGGTATCGATGTAAGCTTGGATTATACCAAATGATACGGATATATTATCGAACTGGAAATACTTTCTACCGAAGAAAAAAAAGATGATAATCTTGAAATTTTACGCAAAAAATTCACTGAATTGGAAATTACTATGACTTCAAAAGAAGAATTTACCCAAAAATATGAACGATATAAACAACATCGAAGATCGCTTATTGAATAGTTAGTCATTTCGAGGCATAGCCGAGAAATCTACGCTATTGAGTTATAAAGCGTAGATTTCTCCTCGTTTCACTTGTCGAAATGACTATGCACGTCCTGTAGAGCCGAATCCACCCTCACCTCTTTGACTTTCATCAAACTCACTAACTTCTTGTCGCTCAATGAAATGACATTTTTCTATAATGAATTGTGCGATTCTATCTCCTTCATTGACGGGGAAATCTTCTGTACCAAAATTAATTAAAATCACTCAAATATCTCATCTGTATCCTGAATCTATGACTCCTGCAAGTACATCTATTCCATGTTTGTACGCCAATCACGAACGTGGTGCAATTCTCCCATAATATCCATGAGGAATGGCAGCAGTTATATTTGTTTTGAATAGTTTTCTCTCTCCTGGTTTGAGTAAGTAATTTTCTGTAGCATATAGATCATATCAAGCATCTGATGAAGTAGCCTGTGTGGGTATGTGTGCTTTATCTGAAAGTTTTTGAAAGGGAATAACTAACTGTGTCATATTTAATACTCAAAAATAAATACCTATATATAGTAGGTAAATGATTATATTTTTCAATAGCTATCTTTTTGTGGATACGAAAAACACTTTTGGGTTTCCAAAAGCGTTTTTGTAGGGTTTTTACCAGATTATTTTTTGTTGACGATATCGTCAATGACTTTTTTGAGATCTGGTGACTGATTTAATGTATTAGCATCAATAATTCCTCCTGTACCGCCATCATCTAACATAATGAATACTCCTTCACAGGTACTAAATAAATACTGATTTGTGGTGCATGGCGCAGAGTAAATGGTCGCTACAAAGAAAAATGTAGTATCTACAAACGTTACATTTATTTTTTTGACAAATAAATTGTTTGTATCAAGTTTTTCTTGAGTAAAACTTGTGATTTTGGCAGCTTTGAATAATTCTACCAAATATACTTCTTTTACTTCTCTGTCCAAAGAAGTAGAGTCGGTAATTAGATTTTGTGCTTGTGTTTGTATGGCACACACAATAATAATGCTGATAATTAGTTTTTTCATGATTTGTTTTTTTGTTTTTTATTTTTTATTATCTATACATATTGTCCATTAAAAGTCAAATATTACTTCGTGATTTTCCAATCTTGCATGAATTGAGTAGAAAATTCGTTGATAATAGTTGGATCGAGAAGAAGAATTCAGATTTCTCTATTTTTGTCCAAAGAAGTAGCAGAAAGATTCATACTTCCTAGGAGCAATATTTTGTGGTCAACAAGCATCATCTTGGTATGATTGTACTGCTTTTTGAATTTTTTTGCGTAGATAGGACCAAAATAACTAAGAAGTTCATTGTTGTCATCAGTATCCGCAACTAGCATTTTGAGCTCAGAAAGATTTTTTTTGGTCTTGAGGATGTTTCGTATAGCATCATCGGTAATATATTGTGTCTGAATGATGATTGATTCTTGTGCTCAACTCAATAATTGCTCTATCACTCCCCTACAATTGATATTGCAGACGACAAGGTTTGGATGTATGTCTTTTATCGTTAATTTTTGACCGTTTCGATCCTTATCGAAAATGTTTTTTAAGCTATTTCGAACACCGGAATCGTAACTCTGGAAAAAGTGCTCGCGATTGGACGCAAAAGAGCTTTTGGTGAGGTTTGCTGTCTGGATGATGAATCCACTGTCGATGAGATTGACCTTGGCATGCTGATACTGTGTGCCCATTTGCTTGTCTGATTTGAGCTGAATATTTTGATATCAAGAAAATTCCTGAATCAACACTTTGAGCGTATTTTGAAATTGCTGATATTTATTATCTTCTACGATAATTCTGATATTCACGTCGTTTTGTGCTAAATTTTTCACAGCAGATTTGAACTGTGGATGAGTGAATTCATAGGTTCGAAGATCGAGATTGTTTTTTGTAGTAGCAAATGTCGTTAATTCTCTAGATAAACTTTCTCCTGGCGAACGAAAAAACGATCCGCTAATGTTTTGGAGATCATCTAGTTTTTTTGTAATAGCTTTTGTGCTAGCTTGTGGTGAATACGTACCTAATTGTAGCTGGATATCGCCAAATAGTCGTCAGACAACAAATATCGTCGTAATTGCCGTCCGTACTATCCATTTTTTCTTCATCTCTAAAATTTGACAGATAAAATTTTATATATATAATTATATTAATTTATTATGGATTTTCAAGACTTTACTTATCATATATACAACAAGTATGAGTATAGAAAACACTTCTTATGAATCTATTCCAGAAACTTCAGAAACTTCTGAAACCACAGAGGTGCTTTTGGATACAAAAAAAGAAGTTACTAAACTCAAAGAAGCTGTACAGCTTCAAGAAACAAAGAGGGAATATTTTGGTGCATATCTTCTCAAAGTCTGAATAGATAAAAACAAATTTCCTAGAGAATCATGATTGGGAAAGTTTTTGAGAACATTTAGGTATTATCAACAAATTAAACAATCTGCGTTGGATAATGCTATTCCACTCAAATATTTTTTTGCGCTCAAAATGATAGAGGGAGAGTGAGATCCTACCAATATCAATACGCTTGATGGTGGTACAGGAATCTCTCAAATACAACCTGATACATTTAGGTGGTTTTCTCAGACTCATCTTAAAAAAAACTATAAAATGTTTTCTGATATGGATGAGTACAAAGCATATGATTATGATGCGCTTATGAAAATTCACAAAAATAGAGTTAAGGTCAATCAAATCATTGCTAACAAGCTTGTGAGTATTAGAGATACTACTCTTATAAAGAGTAATGATGTAAAATCAGAACAATATGATATTAATAAACTCATGCTGATAGATGATAGATTTAATCCCAATATAGCGATACCGTTTTCTGCAAAATATTTGTCGTATTGCAAAAAATATGTAGATACAAAAACACTCAAACATTCCTCTTGGGACAAATATAAAAAAGATCCTGATTTTGAATGGTTGCTTGCGTTAAATGGATATAACAAATGACCAGCAAATTATGCCAAAAATTTTGAAGGTTCTCATATTAATAATCTTAAATTGAGAACTAAAGAATATCTCAAGTATTCATCACAGCTGGATATATGTATTCAGAATGGATTGAGTTATGAAGAGATTATCAATGAACTATCAAAAGAGAAAAAACCATCTCCAAAAAAAGAGGTCAAAAAGACGTCTCAACGTCCTATACAGTTTAAAAATACTAGCAAAGAGCCAATAGTCAAAAAAGCACCCTTGAAAAAAACAAAAAAAACAAAAAAATAATTATACTGACTTTTTGTTGTTTACTTAATTTTTTATTCCGACAACAAACTCTCCTTTGATGGGGAGTTTTTTTTCTTGTACCAAACGTAAGGCCTCCTCTACTGTTCCAGTGAAATTTTGTTCGAACATTTTACTCACTTCTCTCGCGATAGAAATTTGTCACGTGAATCCAACCTGAGAAAGTTCTTTCAAAAGTTTTTCCATTCTATGCACAGATTCGTAGACAAAAACTGGTATTTTTGATGCTAATATTTCTTTGATTTTGGTCTGTCTTCCTTTTTTTGTTGGAAGAAATCCGAGGTACATAAATTCTGAGGTATCAAATCATGCTGCAACCACTGCGGGGACAAGCGCGTTTGCACCTGGCAAAACAGTATAGGGAATAGTATATTCATTACACAACTGGATCATAGATTTGCCTGGATCAGACAATCCTGGTGTCCCTGCTTCAGAGACTAAGCCAATATCGCTCATTTTGAGAATATCTACATAATGCGCCAACTGATTGTTTGACGTAAAACTCGTAAGTGAAAAAAACTTCTTATCCTTGTAGGGAATATCGTACATCTTCATAAGTTTCATCGTCGTCCTCGTATCTTCACACACGAAAAATTCAAGTGACTGAAAAAGTTTCATCGCACGAACGGTGATATCATCTTTGTTTCCGATTGGGGTTGGGATGAAGTAGAGCATGACCTTATAAAGAGACTAAAGATGGACGAATGTGCTTCGCACGACGAATTATTGACTAAATAATAGACGAATTATAGCTGTTTTATAGTTTATTTTAATGCTTGAATAAAATTATTAATTTTCACTCATAATCACATACATTCTCTACAAAACTCATTAAATTGACTTTCAGTAATGTATCAAAAATCGAACGCAGAATATAACATATTTCTTACTTCTCCTATAGATCACTTTGCATAATAGAGAAACTTTATAAAATCTTTATCACTTCATCTCTCGCGTCATTCTGCAATATTATTACTCACTGACTGACAAGCTCTCATAATCTGATCCTGAAACGAATAATTTCTGAATGACTTATTATAAAATATTACTCCTAATTTTTTAGTCAATCATCTTGCTTCAATCCAAACAGTTAATTCTTCAAATCTTTTGCTCATAATCATTAATACAAAAAAATAAATAAACATTTATTCGTTTGCATTTGGGCAACAATACAACAACTTTCGGCAACCTTTTGTCAATTTTTGGCTACTTTTAGGCGATATCAATTATACAATTTTTATAACGAATTTCAATAAGTTATTCTGCAATACCAATAATTCATTTTTTTATCTGAATCAAACCTTCTTCCTGTAATTCCTTCACTATTTTTTTTACTTCTTTGTGCGGGAATTCTTCTTCTATATCTTTAATAACTAATGTTCCATGTTTTACGAGTTGTTTCATAGTTCGTCAGCGGACTTGTCTATCTGAGCCTTCGAATTTGGATTGTTTACTTAGTGGTTTTATTTTTGTCTTGCGGGCGGTAAGTAAGAGTGCTCATTGATCCATGAGCGCATTGTGTCGATCACGAGATTTTCATGGTGGTAGTACAGTTTCAGCAAATGCTTCGAGCTCTTTGGCGGTTATAGTTTCTGGCAATTTAAACAAGAAGATAAGTACTCTTCTAATATTTGTATCAATAACTGGCACGGGTAAATTCCATGCAAAAGCCATAATCGCTGCGGAAGTATATGGTCAAATACCGGGTAGTTTTTGTAATTCAGCTCTGTCTTTTGGCAAACTGAGGCGAATGGTATTCGCCCCTACAGTCTTAATTATTTCTTGTGCACATGCTTGAAGTCTCATTGCTCTGGAGTTGAATCCGAGTCCTGATCGATGTTTAAGGAGATCTTTTTTCGAAGCATTCGCAAGTGATTGATAATCAGGAAAATCTTTCATTCGTTTATGGAAATAGGGAATCACTCTATCGACCTGTGTTTGCTGAAGCATTACTTCAGAGATATGAATAGCGTATGGATCTCTGGTTTTTCTTCGAGGAAGTTTGCGACCATTTTTTGTATATCGAGAGAGAATATTTTGTTGAATGGTTTTTATAGTCATGAATAGTCGTAAATTTAAATTTATTTCTTTTATTTTGTCTCCCTTTTTAAAGGGAGAGGTATCCGCTTTTTGCGGATGAGGGATTTTGTGTCGCACGACTAAATCCTCCCCCACTTCGTGGTTCTCCTCCTTTAAGAAAGGAGGACAGTTATATCGTAAAAAGTAATACAAGAGAAAGTACAATCCACGCTCCAGCAATTAATCGAAATCTGGTGAGAAATTTTCCTTTGATGGTTTTGTGGCGAAATGCTTGCATACCGAGTACCGCTCCCAATCGTCCTCCGAGTGTGGTGAAAATCAGTAAATTTTTTTCTGAAATTCTTCGCTTTTGTGCAGTTGCTTTGTATTTATCAATTCATCGTACGACGAAAGTGACGAGGTTGATAAGCAGTACATATCGTAGAATAAGTGAAGTTCGGGTCATGATAGAAAAGGTGAAAGATAAAAGGTAGAAAGTAGAAAGCTTCAAGCTGAAAGCTGCTTATTAGTTATGATACAACTTTAAACTTTGAACTTAAAGCTTTGAGCTAATTTAGTCTCCTCTAGCGACCATTTTGATAAATACATCACTCGGTACATTTACTGATCAAATAGCTTTCATTTTTTTCTTACCTTCTTTTTGCTTAGCTAATAGCTTCCTTTTTCTACTCACATCTCAGCCGTAACATTTTGCGATAACGTCTTTGCGCATAGCTGAAATATTTTCTCTCGCTATCATTTTGCTTCCAATACCTACTTGCAATGGTATTACAAAAAGGTGCTTTGGAATAAGTGTTTTGAGTTTTTCTACAACGTCTTTTGCAAGATAATATGATTTGTCTTTGTGGACTACTCGACTCAGTGCTTCTACTTTTTCGTTGTTGATGTATACATCTAATTTGACTAATTCGGCTGGTGCATATTTTTTGAATTCATAATTCATCGTTGCGTATCACTTGGTCGCTGATTTGAGTCTATCATAAAAGTCGATGATAATTTCCCCAAATGGTAACTCGTAATGTCGAACCACTCTCGTCTCGTCGATATAATCCATATTAATTAATTTTCCTCTATATTCTTGGCACAATGCCATAATATTTCCTGCATATTCTTGTGGTCATACCACTTCTACAGTCGCTATTGGTTCTCGTATTTCGTCTATCAATCACTGGTCTATCATATCTGATCATGACTTAACTACTAACCATGGAGCGAGTTCTTGTTTGCGTTTTTCCGCCTCTTCGTGCGTTGTAGTCGATCCGAGGATGTGTTTGTACATTCATGTCTTGAGTAATGCGTGGATGTTCGATCAGGATTTTATTGGATCCAAAGAAAGATTTTTGGTCTTGATGAGATAAATCACAGTTGGGATAGTGAAAATCGTCTCCATATTGTATTCTCTCGACAATCTTTCTCTTACAATATCCATGTGAAGCATTCACAAAAACCCGCAGCGAAACCCAAATCCCAAAGCTTTGGAATCTTCGAGTTCGTATTCGATTGCACTATCATTGATTGATAATTTTTCAAGACTATCTTTGAGTCTATCATAATCTGTTGTGTCTACAGGATATACACCTGCATATACAAATGGTTTTACTCTCTTGAATCATGGTATAACCAACGAAGACATTTCAAGATTATTTTTGTTTCCTCAGATAATAGTGTCTCCGATACTAACATCTCTGACTGACTTTTCTCCGGTAACGATATAGCCGATTTGTCATTCTTTGAGAACTTTATCTACCTTACAATCAGGCGTAAAATGTCCAACTTCCGTCGGCATAATATCGTTGTCTGTATAAATCAAATGAAGATTTTGTCCAGATTGTACTTCACCATCAACGACTTTGACGTATGCCAAAACCCCTTTGTATGGATCATATACCGAGTCAAAAATCAATGCTCTGGTGAGTTTTTTTTCCTCACCCCCTCCCCCCTCTCCTTCTGAGAGGGGAATTACTATTTCTATTTTTTTAAGTACACTTTCTATATGCTCAATGACATCTTTGTTTGTAAATCTAATTACCTTATATCCTAAATTTTCTAGTGTTTGAGTTTTTTGACTATCAATTATTTTTTGTGCTTCTGTATTATGAATTCCTCCATCTATTTCTATAATTACTTTTTCTTCGTGACAATAAAAATCCGCAATATATTTATTAATAGGAAATTGTCTCCTTCGCTTCATTCACAAAAATCTTCTATTTCTTAGTACTTCTCGCATTATCTCTTCTGCAACTGTTTGATGTTTTCTCATATCTCTAGCAAATCCAGTTTGAAATCATCAAGCATCTCAATAAATATGATGTGATTTACTCACTTCATGAGCTATTTTTTGCAACTCTCCTTCTCTGAAGGAGAAGGAGTTGGAGGATGAGGAAACACCATAAGGCGAATTTACTGGCCAATATTTTTTGGGATGAGAATCTTTGAATGCGAGTGGATCCTGAATTCTTTCTATGATTGCATCCAAGACAGCATCTACATTTTCTCCTGTTTTTCCCTGAAACTTTAATAATTTCTGATTTATCGATACCGATCACATTTTCTATTTCGTGAGCGACTCTTTCTGGGTTGGCTGCCGGAAGATCGATTTTGTTGAGTACCGGGATAATCGTCAAATTTTGATCTATCGCTTGATATAATACAGATAATGTCTGGGCTTGTATTCACTGACTTGCATCAACGAGCAAAATTGCTCACTCTACGGCTGCAAGCGAACGCGAGACTTCATATTGGAAATCTACATGTCACGGAGTATCTATGAGATTAAATTCATAGCCTTTTCGCTGCATCCTCGCAGGAGTAAGCTTGATAGTTATTCCCCTTTCTTGTTCGATATCCATGCGGTCCAACATCTGACTATGTTCTAATTTTCTGACGGCTCAGGTAATCTCTAGCATTCTATCTGCCAGTGTGGATTTTCCATGATCTATATGTGCGATGATACAAAAATTTCTAATATGCATACCAAATTTAATGAAAAATGAAAAATGAATAATGAAAGACTTGTTTTATTATAGACTATTGTAACTTATGCTTTCAGCTTTTAGCTTTGTACTTTAAACTTTTAGCTTTATGCTTTAAGCTTTAAACTTTTAGCTTTATGCTTTAAGCTTTAAGCTTTAAGCTTTAAGCTTTCTGCAGTGTATAGAATCGTTTAATGAATTCAAGAAAGACTTCTTTTTGTAAAAAATTACTAATAATCAACCATCTCTTTATCTATTGACTTTTTACTTCAAATGTGTATGCTATTTGTAATAAACCAGAAATAAAAACTAAAAAAAATAAAAATATGGAAACTAAAAATGAAAACACGGAAAAAAACTACACTAAAGAACAGATGTACTCAAAGTACTGCCTTCGGGCGAAAGCAAGTTTGAACGAAGCAAGTTTAGCAAACAAAAAGAAAACTCTTTCTGGATTGCTTTATATTCTATGGATTATTAGTGTGGTATTAACCTTTTTTGTCTATTTTTGGATGAGCGGATTTGATTTTCAGGCTTTCCGGGATTTAACTGGTGGTAGCTTAGGATATTGGACAGTTGCTGGAGCTATAATTCTCGGTTTGATATTTATTTTGATTGTCGAAACCAGAAAACCGGATTTCGTTAAGTTGGAGAAAATTTTCGAAAAAGCTGATCAACTTATCGAGAATCAGAAAAACATCTTAGAAACAACAAAAAAAGAATTGCAAACTCTTAAAGAACTTTAGAGAACTGAATATCAGCTTCTCTTACCAAACCGGACTTGAAAAAGGTTCGGTTTTTTTTTTGTAAAAAATTGACAAAACAATGGTGTTTGAGTATACTTAGATATTCTTTATTTTTATTTTCCATACATGGAATTACCTACTCCTCAAGAACTTCTCCATATTCCAGAAGAAAGGCTTGCTACAAAAGAAGAAACACAAAGCTATGATGTTGTTGTATGAGATGTTACTAAAGCCATAGCAAGCACTATGGACAAATATATTTTGCCATTCCCCAAAAACAAAGAACGCATATATACTCCTGATTTGGAATCTGCTCGGGAAAGTTTGCAAAATAATCAGGAAGAAGAAAATTATATATGAGCTACAAAAGATATTGACTACATACTAGACAACTATAAAGATCATCTCTCGTTTGATGATATGTTTGATTTACAACTTATGTTGGTTAAAAAAAAGATGTTCGATGATGATTTAGATGATGCGATATTCCTCTTGGATCATATTCAAAAATATGAAAAAGATTTGGACGAACAACAACGCAAAGAATTATTTTATTGTTTTTGATTGGTATATTTTTATAAGGCCGATTTAAAAAATAATTATTTTTATAGAAAATCAATTGAGTACTTTGATAAAGTATTAGGTCCAGATATTGGGAAGGAAATGTATGTAAGTATTCTTTACAAAAAAATTATTGCTTTGGAAAAATTAGAACAATACAAAGAATATATACCTGCAGCTAAAGAATTTATTTCATTATCAGAAGACATTGCAGAAACTGATGATTATATCAGAGATGAAAGAATACATGCATATGAAAAACTATGATTTATCTATGCAAAAACTCATCAAAAAGAAAAAGCTATTAAATATTTCCAAAAATATCTAGAATACGAACCTAATGATAAAACAATACAACGTATGATATATCTTTTATCCCAAAGACCTTCTAAATAATTTTATAATCCAGGATAATAGTCCCTTTTTTTGTGAGTCCTTGTATATACATAATGCATGTTTTCTCCTTTCTAACACAACTGCCAAAGATTCCATATACAACAAAAATAGTCTAAAATCTATATTTTAATTTTGCTTATTTTTTTGAGTGAAAGAGATCGTTGTTCCTCGCCTATGTTGCTCATAGGTATTGCTAGATCTTCAAAAAGTCTCAGGAGTTTTTTCATTATTTTAATCTTGTCTATCATAAGGTAATAGTAGATTATATCATAGAATTCGATACAAAATGCGTTTATTGTTCTGATATTTTTTGTTGATTTTTTAATATATTTTATGGTTTTTAGAATAAATTTGGACATATCTTGCTGCTGATTGTGTGATTGAAGCATAGAGAGTATATCCCTTTTTGATGGTATCGTTTTGCACAAAAGATGATTTAGTTCCATAGGAATATGATTGCTAAAAATATGATACCAGGAGTCTAATAATCTTATATAAGAAAAAAACTGACAAAACCAGGAAAAAAGTTTTGTCAGTCCGTACCTATATTTTTTTGATATACTCCCGGGAGTATTTTTTTTGTTTCTTTAAAATTTAGCTTTGTTGGTCGCTGAGTTTTTGGATAACTGCGATATCAATATCTGAAGCATTGAGTTTGAGATAAAAATCGTAGGTACTTCCTTTGCAAATAAGAGGAAGTTTTTTTCCTGTTTCTTTTTCTACTAATTCTATCAGAGGAAGTATTATTTTGCCAATCATGTCATTTTTGTTTTTGGAATAACTAGATTGAGTGAGCTGTTTGTTTGAAATATCTTTGCCTGTATTTTCTATCAGTATTTTGAGAATATCTACAGTAGCTGTTTGAGAGTGTAGGTCTTCTGAAGTTATTTTGCGTCCATTGATATATATTTTGTTGTTGAGCGTATCCAATAGTATTCATAGTGTATGGGTTTTCATCATAGTTTCACAATTTCCTATAGAGACTTTGCCATTTGTTGTTTTGAGAATACAACTACTAGAATCCAAAAAATCTGAATATATTCCCTGCTCTAGATCTTGTTCTATTTTGAGTCCTTCATACTCTATTCCATCTATCCAGTTTAGATAAATAAGTTTTGATCAAACAAATTCCAAATTTGTTTTGTCTGCAGCATCTACGACCATTTTTCTAAATCACTCGAGTGGCATAGCAAAAACAAGTGATCATCCCATGATAGTACTATCGTTTGGTGAAAGTGAAAAATATTGTTGAGCGCCATGAAAATTCTCCAAAAATGCTTTTATAAATTTTAAAAAATTTGTAGAGCTATTTCTAGTGACACAATCAGCCTGTCTGAGTTTTCTTAATGAATCAAGGAGCTGGAGCATGTGGGTTTCTTCATAAGCTTCCGAATATACCTTGGATATGTAAAATAAAATCTTAATGCTGATTGCTCACATAATCTTACCATATGTCGCATCAAATTCATCCGTCTCTGGAGAAATCAGATATTTATAAAATCTTGGAATTCTATTGGGATGGATATTGCTAAATGTTGTATCAAAAAGTTTTTTGATGTCTTTTTTTATAGTTTTGCTCATATTTTGATTGGTTTTGTAATTGTTGCCTGCTATTTGTTCAAGTAATACGGGTTTCCCTGAGTATACAATTCCATAATCTATAGGGAGATATGGGTTTTCTCTCAGTTCTGGATAGAGATTATTGAGTTTAAATCCATAGGTTCTTTTTAATATTTCCGTCTCTGACAACAAGGATTTGTCTCCATCTTCAGAAAAAGAAACAATGGGATAATATCCATCAAATGTGCTTGCTATCTTGGTTGCTGTTGAAATCATGCCGTATACCGACTTGTCAAAATGTAAGGCATCTACAAAGATCTTATGTAATGGATTATTGTTGTCATTGAGCATTTCATTGATAGATACTTCTTTGCTTTTTTGTATCTTTTGAATATTGATATCTCCATATATTCTATTGGTCAATGCTGAAATCAACAACGCTAATATTGATCCAAATCATAAGCCTACTCCTCTTGGTAATTCTGATAAAATATTTATCTGAACGCCATCACCTTCTGCACACAATTTTCCGTATTTTTTTTCCAATTCCTTGTTTATGTCGGCAAAATATGGTGCATATTCTACTGCATTATTTTCAATAAACTGATATTCACTGATATCAAGATATGAGATTTTATTGACAGAAATTCATTTTTTTGCGGTTCTAGTGTATCCAATATACATACGCAAAGGTATTTTTTGTTTGATACCTACTCCACTATAATTATTAAGGATATCGCCTGATCGATTGAGCACAAAAGGCGCTGATACTATAATTTGATTCTCAAGAAAAAATTTTTTATACGCTTGTACATAGGTTTTCTTGAGGTTTTTGGAATTCATAGACGGGAGAAAAAACTAAAAATTTACGCAATTTTTGATCGCATAAACGACTTCTCTTAAAAAAAGAATATATAATTTATTTAATGAAAAAGTCAAGTTTAATTTTGAAATAAGAAAAAATGTCAAAACCCGTGGTCCTGACATTGGTTTTTGAGCTTGGTTTAATTCTATCTTCTCTGTAT
>CAYXTU010000027.1:0-12853 GCA_964468245.1 uncultured Candidatus Peribacteria bacterium
AAAAAATAATTATTAATCTGATTAATGCATCATCGATTGACTACCTCGAAAACGAAAAAGAACTCGACCTTTATCACACAGAAAACATCATAAATATAATTATGGGAATAAAGAAAGAACGTAAAGCAAAACACATAAGCAAAACAGAAAAGAAAGAAGATCTTCGTGAAACAATCAACAACAAAGAACAAGAACTCCAAAGAATAAGGTCATTCATTTCAGGACTCTCAGCAAGTGGAGGTGATCCTGAAATCATCAAAGAAAAGAAAAAAGAAATGACCAAACTCAAAAAAGAAATAGAAGATCTCCAATACGAGCTCCAAAAACAAAAATCAGGTAAATAACAATCAAAAACACACATAAAACAACACCCAATACAGAAAAAAACGGCCTTTCGACCGTTTTTTTATATACACTAATTAACTATATTGTGGCTTTAAGCTTTAGGCTTGTAGCTAAATCTATTTACCAAGTATTTTAGTTATTTCAGCTTCGAATGTTTCTGTAGGATATGCACCAGCTATCAAAGTAGATGTACCATTTTTGTTGTCCACTACAAGATTACCTGGAGTACCATTGATACCAAAAGCATTACCTTCAGCTACTTCAGCAGCTACTTGTGCTATTGTTTCTTTACTTGTAAGACAACTAGCAAATTTTGATTTATTTACTCCAAGACTTACTGCCATCTCGGTAACATTAGCTTCAGTAAATTCTTCTGCTGCAAATGCTTTTGCAAGATAATCATAATATTTGTCAGCGCCTGCAAGTTTACCTACACACACAGCACCTTGAGCTCAGATAGGAGCAGTAGGATGAAGTTGTGGTAATGGCATCTGTCTAAATACCATATTTACATCATTAGGATATTTTTTGATAAGGTTTTCAATAGTCTGAGCATTGTAATGTCTCTTGCAGAAAGGACAAAGAAGATCAGAATATTCAATGATAGTTATTCTAGCATTTTTATTTCCTTTGATGTATCCATCTTTGAGTATTGCTGCAAATTTTGACGCATCAGCAGCTACAGGAGTAGCATCATTTGCTTGAGCAGGAGTATCCTCTTTTGCTGGTGCTGTATCTGCTCACATAGAACCAAGAATTTGTTTAAGTGTTGTTGTTTGTTGTTGTTTGTATGCATCATTTTTGTAAAGCTGTAGAGCAAGCTTCATATTGTCAGAACCGCCAACCTTTACGGTTTCCAATCGATATGCATCTCTTTTGAAAAATGCGATATAAACAAGAAGGAGAAGGTTAACAATAACAAGAGCAACAAAAAGCATCTTCATAGAAGAATATTTTTTTTCTGTAGTCATCAAATCACGTGATTATCAAAATAAAATTACTGAGCTACTGTAGGAGTTACTGTAGGAGCTTGTGTTGTTGTTGGTGCTGTAGTATCTGTAGCAGCTTGTTGTGTTGCTCCTTGATACATTTGCAATGCTTGTTCAATTTGTTGTTTTTGTTGTGCTTTGAAAGTTTCTGACTGATAAATTTGTTTTACCATGTTGTAGTTGGCTCTTCCACCTACCTTATCAGCTTCATTTTTTGTTTGTCCTATCAAAACAACAACAAGCAAAAGCGTATTGATAGCGATAAGAACAAATGCGATAAGATGTTTCATATTACCACAACATCCCATACCACAAGAATCTTTTGAAGACATTTTTTTAGTTTCCACCATTACTGCAGGTGCTTTAGTTACTTTTTTTGCAAATACCATTTGGAGTATATTAAAAAATATAAAAAAACTTGCCATAAGATATGAATTTAGGCAAGTAATACAAGTTTTTACCCAACAAAAAAAACAGTTTGATTTGACAAAGTAAAAAAAAACATATATAGTTACCCATATATTTAAGGTTAACACCAATATTGGAAATACTAGACACTACTCAATGTATTTACGACCCTTGAGGTCCAAAGGAAAATGTTCTTGGTTTACACTACTCGTATCATAACCATCCAATGGATTTCAATTTTTTGGTGATACGGCATCATGTGCATACACATATCAAGTACCATAGTCCAAATCTTTCATAAGCTTGGTAGAAGCATTACGTAAATGTAAGGGAACAGGCAAATTCCCATATTTTTCAACGTCAGCTCTCGTAGCTAATGCTACACGATAAGCAATATTATTTTTTTTGGCTTTCGCAAGATAGATAGTCAATTGAAACAGAAATACATCACATTCTGGTTTTCCTATTTTGGCGACAGCATCATATACTTGATTGGCAAGCAACAAAGCATTGTTGTCAGCAATTCAGATATCTTCAGATGCAAAACGCAAAAGTCTTCTCGCCACATACAACGGATCTTCTCCTCCCATCAACATTCTTTGCACCCAATAACATGCAGCATCAGCATCAGAATCACGAAGTGATTTATGAATAGCAGAAATAATAGTATAATGTTCTTCTCCATCCCTGTCATAATACACTGTTTTTTGTCCTGCCTGCAAAATAATCTGTTCGGTAACTTCTCCATGTTTGGACAGCAACAAGGCAGACTCAAGTGTATTCAATGCATTACGAAGATCTCAGTTGCCGAGCTTACTAATAAGAAGTATCTGATCATCCGTTAATTTTGTATCCGGATATTTTTTGAGAATCAGAGGAAATTCTTTTTTGATAAATGAAAATATTTCTTCATCTGACAATTTTTCGAAGACAAAAACTCTACATCTACTGAGCAGCGCGTTATTGACGGTGAAGCTTGGATTCTCTGTTGTAGCACCTATAAGAATAACCGTCCCCTTTTCGACATAAGGAAGTAAGGTGTCTTGTTGTGCTTTATTTCGACGATGAATTTCATCTAAAAAAACAATAGTTGATTTACCATATTGAAAATTCTTTTTTGCCTGATCAACAAGTTTAAGCAAATCCTCTTTTTTACTCGTAACTCAAGATAACATAAAAAAATCAGCATTCAATGTTTCTGAAATAATATATGCTATCGTAGTTTTTCCACAACCAGGAGGTCATCGAAAAAGCATAGAAGGAACATTGCCTGATTGCAAAAAAATACTCAGTGGTTTATCTGGTCACACAAGATGTGACTGTCAGACAAAATCGTCTAAGCTTTTTGGTCTCACATATGATGAAAGCGGTTCGAAACTCATAACTCATAAACAATGAAAGATATATTACGTACTACTTATTTATTCATTTTCTTCATTTGTTAATTTTTGTTTTTCTCCTTCAAGCTCAAGTTGATCTATTTTGTTGGCTATTTTATCATCTTGATACAATCGAGAATTAACTTCCCCAACCTCATCCAAATCCAAAACATCCGCAGATTGAATTATTCAGATTTTTTTGTTGCCAAGAGTAAGAAGATAATTGAGTTTATTATTTGCACCCAAAAAACACTCTATACCAATATCTTGAATATCATATTCTCCAGGATAATCTACAAGAGAATAATCGAGGTTTTCATAACGCATATCATTACCTGGCTCCAAAGCCAAATTGATATATTTTTTGTCGGGAGTTTCAAAACCAAACAACAATTTGTTTTCAATTAAGAACCCATTTTTGAATTTTACATTTACCATTTTTGCTAATTTACAAATTAAAAATTTACTTTATCATATACCCTCTTTATTTTAAAGAGGGAGGTATCCGTATTTACGGATGGGAGATTTTGTGTCACACGACTTAAATCCTCCACCCTTCGGGTCCCCCTCCTTTCAATAAAGGAGGAACGTTTTTTAGTCTTATCCAAAGAAATTAGGATTAATCAGACGTAAGATAACTCCTGACGCTCCGAGAAGCGCGATACCTATTACGACCTTCATAATCATCTTTTTTCCTCCACTTGGATCACCCGTAGCGATCATAATACCACCGACAATAATCAATACAAAAGAGATAATAAGAATAACCGTCACTAATATCTTAGTCAAACTTCACATAAGCACGGGAAAAGCAGTCTCATCAGTCACATTAGAATTAGGATTTTGTTCCTTGCTCTCTATACAATTACCAATAAATGGCACCGAAGTATTGAGCTTAATCCCACAACAAGTCAAAGTAGAATCACAAACACACTTCCCATCTACACATTTTTGTGTACCTGTATCACAAGCAGGCTCACAAGGCGTTGTAGTGGGTGTTGTATTTGTCGTAGTAGATCATCATTCACTCCAAATTCATACTGATGATCATCCTCATTGTGGTTGGGTTCATTGATAACTAGCAGTACCATTATTATTTTGTCCATTTGTCACACTTCCCAATCACAAAAACACCACCATCACCAACGAAACCAGAAAGAAATATTTTTTCATGAGAGACTATAAAACTATAAAACAAATTAAATGCTTAATGTTTAATGCTTAATGCTTAATGAAAGACTTGTTTACTTATAGGCTATCGTAAAATACAATAGTCCATACAATACAAAATCATACATTCAACATTTAAAATTCAACATTCAAAATTAGTTATTTATCATTTCATTAATCACTTCATTTACCATCGCGCCATCAATATCAGATTTGTAGTTTGCCATCAATTCTTTCATCAGCAATCCTCTCTGAGTTTTGAGGTCCGTGATGTTATGTTCAGATATAAGTTTTTGAATAAGCTCAAGAGTTTGTTCTTTGGTCATCGTAGCTGGAAGATAGAATTCGAGAAGAAGTTTTTTTTGTTCTTCGACAGCCACATCATCAAGTTTATTTGCTTGTTTCAAAAATCCTATAGTTTCACCAATTTCTTTGACTTCCTTTTTGAGAATACTGATAACATCAGTATCTTCAAGAGCTTTTTGAATTTCTATTTCCTTATTTTTTATCTTGGAAATAATGAGATTAAGTACAGTTTTTTTTGTTTCCAACTTGTTTTTCATAGCATCCTTGTAGTCTTGAAACAAACGATCATACAAAGTCATTATAGCGCAATAAGAAAATAAAATCATCTTGATTATAGCTTAGGAATTGCTATGCTCTCCTCACTAGCAAAAAGCTCAGGTGATGGAATGGTATACATGTACGATTGAGGTTCGTATGCCTTGCGGCTTGGGGGTTCGAGTCCCCTCCTGAGTAAATACGCTTCTACAGGAATTACTTCCTGTTTTTTTTATTGTTTAATTTTATTACTCGTTCACGTCATTCCCGCGAAAGCGGAAATCCACAACTAGCAAACTGGATTCCCAATTAAATTGGGAATGACGTAATGAAGTAACTTTTATTGTCCTACAATCACTTTCGAAGGCCTAATTACTCTTCTATCTCCATCTTTTTCATAAACAAATCCTCTTTCAAACTCTTTAACGATTTTACCTTTTAGGGCTTCATCCTCTACGGGTTCCACACTCACAGGCTCATGCAAAAACGAATCCGGAACTAATCACAAGGACTCAATAGTTTTGATATGTAATCCCTCCAATGTTTTCAAAAATTTATTATAAATCATCTGAACCCCTTTTGTAAGCGGATCTTCCATATGTTCGTCCGTAATGTTTTCCAAGGATTTTCTGAGATCTTCAAGAAACGGCAAAAACTTTTTGACGACCAAAATAAGTGAATCTGTTTCCATGTTTTGACTAGATTCCTTGATCTGTCTTTGATATCTATCAAAATCTGTCTTGAGATTAATATACTCATATTGAGATCTTTTGGTAATTTCCTCCAATTCTTTTTTTTCTTTTTCCAACTCAGCGATTCTAGCTTTCAATTCAACCACCAATCATGAATCATCTTGTGATTTTTTATCACCAGAAATCACCTTTTCGTCTTGCTGATTTTGAGCTTTTTCAAGCTTTTCTTGAAGATCATCTTTCTTTATAGTTTTCATGTAATGAAATGATTAAGCAATTAAAATTGATGAATGATGAATAATTAACGATGAATGATTTTGGAATTTATATCTTTATAAACTATTGCAATATACAATAGGTCATAAGTACACGATTCATACATTATACATTATTCATTATTCATTATTAATTGTATTGAAGTAGTATTCAGCAAACGTCTGATCATTTTCAACCAATAAGGTAGCCAGTTCTACTCACACATATCTTCGATGCCATCATTCAGCGATTTTACCATCCACATCTACTCACTTTTGATACGTATTGTGAAATCCAAACCTAGCTGCATTGATTTTGAGTCGGTCAGAATATTTGTTTGGATAAGCAGCATCAAGTGAGTACGCTCTACCTCATTTGGCAATCACTTTGATATCTACTGCCAATCATGCTTGATGTTCACTCGTTCATACTTTTGCACATTTCAACAATGCACATCATTGCTTGATAAGATAATCTTGCAATCCTCTACTTCTATACGCACTAGAGAGATATAATCTATCTCAACTAAACGTGTTTCGAAAATGCCAAGCCATATCAGCAAACGCAAGAGCAGCCTCTGACCTAAGTTGAAACTTTTTGGAGGTATTTGCCGTAAAATTAGAATCAATAGGAACCAAATCTGTAGGTGTATATGAACTATCGTTGAATGGATGCGTATCATGAAGAAATTTTTGAAATGAATCATCGCTATCATAATCAAATCATGGCGCCTTATGAGTATCCAGTCAATAATCAGGAACAACCTGATATGCCATTGATGTAGCTTTTACAGAAATAGCACGAACAGAAGGAGATGAAAGCGGGGCTTCTGCATGGACATAATTTTGCAACAATGCCAAAAACGAGAGTGCAAAAGCAAACACAAAAAACGACGTTAAAAGCACAATTCTCGTGCGAGATCCTAGCATATTTTTTTCAATCAATAAAAACACACATCCACTACTATAACAAATCCACACAAAATTTCAAAGTCATTTGAAAATTTGACATTGATAAAAAAAGTAAAAAACATATATTGCTAAAAAAATACTTTTTATTTATATAAAATACATATGGAAAAATTAAAATACATCGTTGTAGAATGAATTCATGGATCTGGAAAATCAAGTGTAGCAAAAGAAATAGCCAAAATATTGCAGGAAAAATGACTACCAGCAAAATATCTTCATTTTCCTGATGAAGAATCAGATTTGTGAAAAGTTATTAGAGGTATATTAGCAGACAAAGATCTATACAAAAACCGAGAAGTATTAGGGCTCCTGTATGCTGCCGCATCAAATAGTTTTCATATCAAAACAAAAGATGACAACAATATATATGTTTTAGAAAGAGATGCTGTCACTACAGGGTTGATTTTTCAAAAAGATATGCCACGAGATACAAGAATGCAGATATATAAATTTGGCATAGAAAATTTGAGAAAATTAGGAAAAGTAATATATGTAAAAATTGATAAAGATGTTGCACACGCAAGAATTGTAAAAAGAAACAACGAATTAGCACAATCAGATGATCAAGTTCGAAAAGACAAAGCAGCAGACAAATTTATAGAAAAATTTGACGAAATGTCCCATCTCTATGATACAGAATTATTGCCCCAATTAGAAAAACTTGGTTTATCCTATGAAGTAATAGAGAACAACTGAACGATCCAAGAAGCATGAGAAAAAACAGTAAATTCAATAAGCCAGATGATTGAATAATCAAAAAAAAGACCCCCACGAAGGAGGTCAGAAAAATATTTTTTTAATATCAATAATCACTATAGCTATCAGCTTCCTGATACAATAAATCTTCTGGATTTTCTTCCTCGAGTGGTTTTCCTTCATGTATTTTTTTAACCTTTTCGAGCGAATCAATATTTTTGATCTTTGCTCAGGTATTTTTTATAATAGATTGGACAGAATCTTTTTTGGCCTCTATAGAAAGAGCTCACGCTTCTCTAAAACGGTTGGGTATTCCACATCATTTTTGCAATTGATCTGCCAAGAGATAGAGTTGATTGTTGAGATAATTGGGACTTTTCATTCTCGCTTGCGTTTCTGTTGCCTGAGCTTTTTTTTCTGGATCTCTAGAAATACTATACATATAAATATTTTTGTCATCCCTATCGAGCAATCTTGCAGCATTTTCCCAAGGCTCAAGCTTGGGTGTATATTTTTCTACATCAGATTTTGCTTGTGGACCAAAAACAGAAACCACATCACTTTGGAGGATGGTAGCCATATTATTTTTGAAAAAGTTTTTCCATGCTCACAAAGCATCAGCAAGTTCATCAGGCGGCATAGCACCACGAGAAAGTGTTTGAACGATTTCTCCCACTATACCATAATACAAAACATCATCGACATCCTGAGCAGATCTTGCAGGATTGTTACACCATTTTAGTCTTTTCAAAAGCTCTGTTTTTTTGTTTTGTGGAAACCTTTCTCCAAACCGATTGACAAACTTACCAAGAAAAAATTTTGTTTGTTGAGGAGTAGTTTGTCCTTTTGGAACAATTTCCTGCATCTCATGACAAAACTTTTTTTTGTCGTTTTTGGTATCTCCATCACCAACAAATCAGGTCTGATCAAACGTAATCATCTGTGAGACTACACTCTGACTTTTTGTCAAAATAGATCCCGTAAGTGATGAAGTATTTTTTTGTACATCAGGATCAAGTTCTTCATTTACTTCATTGGTCTTGTCGATATATTCTCCAAGCAACAATTTATCTGAAAGCTGCAATTTTGGATCAGAATACAAATCAAGCAAAGTGTTGCCATCTACATTTTTGCCTGTAGTATCGAGAAATTTACTTAGTTTGTGTCTATTGTCACCAGATTCTGTTCGATCAGTAAACGCTTTGATAAAATCTCCTGGTCATTTATTTTCTCTAAACGAATAATCACTAGGATTATATTTGGTTTCTTTGGAAAATTTACCACCACTAAACAAGTCCAAGAGCCTTTGCAATTTGTGTTGTTGTCTAACATCTTTGGCAAATATTCATGGAATAAATCCTCTCGTTCTACAGATTTTTTGGATATATTTTTGGGTACTCGCATACGTCATATTGAGAAACACTCCAGAAAGCATTCCCGTCAATACTGCAGTTTCAAAGACTTCCCACTCACCTGGTTTGGTAGCTTTGGTAGCCATGACTTTGAGAAAAGGAAGCGCTTGCTGAGGTCTATCTGCCAATTGTCTAAAATACTCCACTCTAGCAAATTCAAAATTTGCATCTTTATTTTTGCCGAATCCTTCTTCTACTCCATCTTGTTTGAAAAATCCCGTATATGCTTCTTCCAAATTATCACAGAATTTTTTGGAATATTTTCCTTGAAAATAATATTTGTCATCATCACCTGTACCCAAATGTCTACCATCCATTACATGGACAATATATCTCATTTCCAATTCTACCAATTCATTTTTGACCTGATCTGCCCATGGTCCACCATTGGTTTGTGCATTTTCTTCCAGATCTCTGATTTTCTTTTCTCTGATAGCGAGATATCTTGCCTGATGTTTTTTCCCCAAAAGATTTCCTATCCAGCTTCATTGCGCGGTAGTTTTGGGATCTTTGGCATATGGTCACTTTCCTTTTTTGAGATGAACCAACAACAATGCTGCCATTTTATAATGAGGAACAACTTTTATTTTTCCATCAAGCATGGGCTTGATATGTTTGAAATACACGGCAGTATAATCCATATCTTCATAAAACTTGGTTCGTTTTTCTACCTTTTTCCAAATTCTGTTGTCCCTCTCTAGGAAATATTCCATTCCCATAGTTTCAAAAGATGAAGATATTCTTCCAAACGGACTCAAAAATCATCCAATATTGGTCCATAAATCTCCCTGACTCGTTAACAAATCAGTAAGATCTTCTGCTCTTTCTTCATCATATTTTTTGATACCATCCGTGATTTTGTTACCCGCAGTCTTGAAAAAACTAATAACGTTGTTGATACTATATCCACGAACAGTAGTCGGAGTTTCTTCTTTTTCTGCTTTGGCTTTGGCATGAATAGAAGCAATCTGCTCCTTACATTTTGGTTGCAGTTTTTTTTCTTTGATAAACAACATAAACGTTGCATAATCCATATCGCGAGCAGGAAAATTTTTGGCATAGTTGATATCACTAGAATCACCAGACACAGTTATCGTACCATTTGAATTGTATTTTACTTTATACAAAATAGTTCTTCCACTTTCTTCGTCCACTTTTTCATCCATAGCTTTTGGCTGATAAGAACCAAAATGCGTCACCTCTTTGCCAATATAATCTCACAATGAATATTTGAGCCCACCACCATCAAACTTAAGTGAACCAAAAATCTTATCAAACCCATCACCAAGTGATGAGGCCGTTAAAGTAGCCATTTGTTGATCAAACGAAGCTCATGAAGCCGGAGGAAGTTTGTATATCTTATCACCAAAAGCTTTTCTAATACTTTCAAATGATTCGACCGTCATTGGCATTTCCTTGGTTGCTCATTCTGATTTTCACAAACGAAGTTCTCCACCGTGCATCTTGACCGTAAAGGTTCACTTGTTTTTGTCGATACCAACGATCTCCATTTGCAATCGAGCTTTACCATTTTCTACAGGCGGTACTTCACTATCTGCAAAAGGGAGAAACAATCTTGTTCCCTTTTCAAATCCTCCATTTTCTTTGTATTTTTCTTCAGGAAAATTGTATCATTTTAGTTTTTTTCGTTCTTCCAAAAAAGGATTTTTTGCTGACGCTTCGACCTTGGTTTCTGAAGAATTAACAATAGGATCAACCGCCTCATCTTCTCCTGTATTTTGATCTTTGTAGGTTGCGAGTTCACCAAATTTTTCTGCTAATTTTTTTTCTTGTTGAGGAGAAAGTTTGGTATTTAAGCTTTCTTTTCCCAATACATATCCAAACAACAATGCTCAGATAGCTTCACCATTGAGATGAATTTGTTTGTCCAAAATCTCTACATCACACTCTTGCTGTTCTTGATCCTTGATCATCACAGGTGTACCATCACTCGTACCTTCTCGTGTCACCAATGACCTTTCTTGATTGGGAGAACTCACAGGCTCTGTATACAAATACATTTCTTTTCCATCAACCTCAGACAAATCATTATATTCTTGCAATGGTGAATATGAGGACAAATATCATTCCACAATCTTACCATGTTTTTTTATCCTTACTTTGTACGCATCATTGAGACGAAACGTACCGTTTCTTGCTACAAAATCTGTATATATCGAATCAAAAATAACACTCTCTTCAAAAAAAGCAGCATTACTCGGGGTAAGCTGAGTAACAAAGTTGAGTGGCAATTGTCCAATATCTTCAAGATCATTGATCGAAGGAAGCTGACTACGCAAGCTCGACAAAAATTCTTTTTTGACAAAAGAAAGCGGTACGGGTCATTGCCTAGTTGGCAAAGTAATATCCATTTTTTTGAGATCAAAGAGATCATGGACAAACTGAGTAATATCTTCCTCAGACACCGAAAGCAGTTCTGGTACTTTATTTTTTATAGTATCTTCGAGTTTATCTTTGACTAAGACATCCAAAATCACTTGTTGTTGATCAGCACCCAACACAGAAAAATCAAACTTACTCGCTACCAACTGAGCAAAAATATCTGCTAAGGCAGCATTTTTGGTTTTCAAAAATAGAATATATGCCTGCCACCTGCGTTCCTCTCTCTGATGTTTGAGTTGTTGTATTTTTTCTCTCAATGTTTTTTTTTCATCATCAGTAGCCGAAGCATAACGATCTTGCAGATCAGCAATACTATGATCGATAGCATCCAAATCAGCAACAAATGAAGTATCCACAGTGCTAATTTCGTTTGCATTGAAGGGATAGGTAGTCAAAATTTGGTCTACATACGGCGGGAATTGTTTGAAGGTATTTCCTATTGCTTCGACATAATGATCAATAGTTTTTTGAGTTTTTTCTACTTCTTCAAACAGCTGACGCGTCACGAGAGAATTAAATATACGTCTAAAATATTGTTCTTGCTCAGAAAATCATTTGGTAGTATCAAAAGACCTTCCTGACTTGAGAATTTCTTTTTGAATATCACCATTGGTGACAATAATACGATCAAGCTTCTTAGCCAAATTTTCGTCAATCTCAGCCGAATGGTCAGTCAAAAATTGCATCCACTCATCTCTAAAACTGAGCAAATCTTGATAGGAAGTAAAAATATCAATAGGCAAAGAAAATTGTTTGTCAAAATCAGCTTTGAGTTTTCCTTTGAGTTCTTTTCTTATTTTGGTAATAGCGACCGTCACCATCATTCTTTCGGTTGGACTATAATCAGGAGACAACACGCGTTCGATTTGTTTTGCTACTTTTTCACCAATTACGATATCCTCTTTTTTGACAAAATCATCTCGAAGACGAAGAAGATCATCGATAGTTTTGATAGCTCCATCAGGATCAATCACCAGTTTATCATGAGAAAATCACGCCATATCAGCAAATTTTTTGAACGTCCCATCAGGAATACCCATAGATTTGGTTTCACATACCTGTTGAAGCTGCTCTAAACTTTTTTCTATCGCATGCATTTCCGTATCGCCATCTTTGCAAACATTACTAATTTTAGCAGCATTTTTGTTGATATTTTCTAGGGTAAATCACTTATTTTCTAATGACTGAATATATACCGGCAAATCCTTTTTGTCTATCTTATCCAACAAATTGGGATGCTCTTGCGTAAAGTAATCCCAAAACTGCTCCAAATACGCCTTATCTCAATATTTTTCTCATCTTTCTTCTTCAGAAAGCTTATTAAACTCCGTAAAAGTACCCTTTAATTCATCCAAAAAAACACCTGAAAGAGAACCTTTTGCTGATTCTTTTTGAGGATCTTTTTGCTGATCAAGCCCAATATTTTTTGTAGGTTTTCTTTTTTTATCTGCCATATCACCACATTAGCTAATAACTAAAATCTATATAATTTACAATAGTCCATAAAAAAATAATCCATTTATCATTTTATCATTTTATCATTTTATCATTTTATCATTTTATCATTTTATC
>CAYXTU010000028.1:0-12795 GCA_964468245.1 uncultured Candidatus Peribacteria bacterium
GAAATTGTGTACATAAATTTGCTTTTTTTACCATTTCTGAGTATAATTAAATATAAGCTAAAAGCCCGAAGAAAATTCTTTAAGCTTTAAGCTTCAAGCTTTAATCTTTAAGCTAAAATTAGTATGGTAGAAGTAGATTACAAAGCAAAACTAGAAGAAGCAGTGCTCCAGTCAGATGTAGTCAAGATTTTTGATAATCTTTTGACGGTAGGAGTAGAATCATGAGCTTCAGATATCCATATCGAACCATTGGAAAATTATTGTAGAATCAGAATCAGAATTGATGGAATTTTGCAAGAACTCGTACAATATCCAAAAAACCTCCATGAGAGTATCATTTCCAAGTTCAAAATTGAATCCGGACAAATGAGACCAGATGAAAAAAGAGTTCCACAAGATGCGAGAGTTTCAAATGTAACATTAACCAACAAAGAAATTGATCTCCGTGCAAACACATTACCAACCGTTCGATGAGAATGTCTTGTGATGCGTATTGTGGACAAATCAAAACAAATACCAAAACTAGAAGCATTGGGTATCGAAGGAAGCAACAAAGATATTATTTTTAGACATCTCCAATATCCAAACGGAATCATCCTCATGACCGGACCTACCGGATCAGGTAAAACAACAACCCTATATGCCTGCCTCGACTACGTAAATACAACAGAGGTAAATATTATCACCTACGAAGATCCAGTCGAAAATAAAATGGCAGGACTCAACCAAGCACAGATCAGATCAGATATTGGATTTACATTTGCCAATGGACTCAGAGGAGGACTTAGACAAGATCCAGACATTATGATGGTGGGAGAAATCCGTGATAGAGAAACCCTAGATATGGCTATGGAATCAGCGATGACCGGTCACTTAGTGTTTTCTACCGTACATACCAATTCATCAGCAGAGACAATCACCAGAGTATATAATCTATGAGCAAAACCGTATATGATTGTAGGTACCTTCAATCTCGTTATGGCGGAAAGGCTTATTAGAAAGGTCTGTGATCACTGTAAGATTCAAACATCAATCAAAGATGATCCAAAATATACGTACGCAAAAGAAAGCTTTAGAAATTTTGACAAAGAGGCATTAAAAAAAGAAATCATCAGTAGAGGAATCAACCAGCAACAACGAAACGATTTTATCAACAATGGTATGATGTACATAGGAAGTGGAAAAGATCCAAAAACAGGAGAAACATGCCCTATATGTTGAGGAAGTGGATACAAGTGAAGAATTGGTTTGTTTGAAATGATGGATTATACAACAGAAATAAAAAATATGTTATTGGACGGAAAATCATCATTTGAAGTAGAAAATATTGCCCTCCAAAGAGGTATGATCAACCTAGAAAGAGATGGAGTATTCAAAGTCATCAAAAACATGACAACACTAGATGAAGTATACAGATACGTAAAAGCAAAATTTGACAAATAAACTTTTAGCTTTTAGCTCCAAGCTTTTAGCTCCAAGCGGCAAACATTTAGCATTATAGAAAAGTATGGAAGTTAGCAAATTAGGATTCTTCGAAAAGTTTATCATCAAAAAGTTTTTTGCTCCAAAGCTAGCACAAAAAACAAATTTTTTTAGATTATTGGCTGTAGCACAAAGAGCTGGACTGGGAATAAGAGACGCATTACTTTCAATTAGAAACTCTGAAAACAATAAGTGACTGATAATGATAATCCAAGACATCATAGACCAACTTACTCAGTGATATACACTTTCACAAGCCATGCAAAATCACAATTATTTCTTCACCCAAGAAGAAATAGCACTCATACAATCAGCAGAGAATATGGGTAATTTACCAGAAATTTTGGAAGAAATAGCAGTAGAATTGGAAAACAACCAAAAGATACAAGCAAAAATAAAAAAAGCAATAACATATCCTATCGTACTTATTGTCTTTGCTTTTGCTGCTATAGCAATCCTTTTGATAGTTGTTATCCCGACAATAGTGACTATGTTTCCTAGTCAAGAAAGCTTACCAGGCATCACAAAACTTATGATGTGAGCATCAGGATTTTTGCAAAAAGCATGGCTATTTATTATCTTGATTATTGTAGGATTGATCCTATGATATAGGTTTTCTTACAAATATATTTTGGCGTTCAAAGTATTTATAGACAAAGGCATGGTCACATTACCAGCGGTATCATGAGTAGTCAAAACATATTATATGTATAGATTTTCCAAACTATTGAGTCAGTTGTATCATGCAGGAGTTAGCCCTATTCTATCACTCAAACTCATGGAAAACACATTTACCAACTTCTTTTATAGAAAAAAAATCTTGGAAATAAGAGAAAATCTCAATAGCGGATTTTCATTCGCAGAATCGATGGAATGATCGTCGTTGTTTGATCCGATTTTAGTTCAGATTGTCCATGTAGGAGAAGAAACCGGAAATATTACAGAAGTCCTCAAAAAGATGTCCGACTTTTATCGTGATATGTTGCAGACCAAAATAGATATTCTAATGAGTCTTATAGAACCATTACTTATGGTATTTATAGCAGGTATCATCTGAGTAATTGTATGATCAATATTCTTGCCTATGGCAGAACTAGTCAATGTAATTAAGTAGCAAGCAAATAGTTTTAGTTACTATATGATAGTATGAAAAAAACAGTCATAGCACTTCTCATAGCTTTGAGCAGCTTAGCACTACAAAGCTGATCACACGCACAAGAAATAGAAAAGGGACAAGTAGGATTGTGACCAATAATTTTTGAAGAACAAACACAACCAGAACAAACACATGCACTTTTTATCAACGACATAAGTTACACCCTTATCACACTTCATCTCATTATTGCCGACAAAGATATTGAACTATTGGATTATCAAGGAGAGACATTAGCGACAATCAAAACATTAGAAGAACTCACAAAAACCGATGTAATACAACTTCTAAATATTTCTGCCGACAAACAAAAAGCATTGTCCGACTACCTTACCCAATGTGACCAAACACTCAAAAAATGAGAGAGCATTTCAACATACATGAAACAAGAAGCAGAAATACTCAAACTAGATAGGGAAGCATGCATCAAAGACAAAAACGCAACCGACAAAGCATATTTTGACGCGATAGAAAGATACGACCAAGACAATATGGAGATCTCACTCAATCAATCTATAGCATCTGAGACGTGTGCAAGTCAAAAAAAAGTAGAATACAACGCCAACATAGGTATAGCAAGAAAACTCGTATTTTACCTAGGCGTTTTACAAAAAAAATACAATCTACTTGCCGAAAAACAAGAGATTTTAGCAAAAAATTATCAAATTTTCAGAGACGGAATTCTCCCAGATCTCATACAAATTGATGAATTATTGCAACAATACAAATTTTAAAGAAATACAGCAAAGTAATTGTTGAACTTTATACGTAAATATATAGGATATATCCAAGGACGTTTATCCTAAATATTTTTGTATATGGAGACAAAAAATATCCACTCCAAAAAACATCATCTTATAGCCACAATCGCAGGAATATGACTAATTTTTTCCTGTATTTCACTTATTAGTGCATTCAATGAAGAAAGCATATATGATCTATGAGCACAACAAACACTCCAAGCCAACAATGCCACAAAAAAACAAAACTACCAAGAAGCATTGCAACTCATAAGCGGAACCACTAGTGAAGATTATTACAATCGCGCTACCATAGAGACATTGCTTGCCTATCAAAACGCCTTACAAAATGACTTATCATGACTCCAAAACGCACAAACATTAGTCACACAAGCACAGCAAAATTTTGCTATTGCAAAAGAGCTATCAAACAACCCAACCACCACCAAAGCGATTATAACCAATCAAGAGAGTATAGCTTCACTTTCGACCGTTGTCGACATCAAAACATGTTATGAAATAGGAGAAACTATCATCAGTAGCATAGGTGACATCACCAACACTATCAAAAACATCAAAGAAACCCTCAATCAAGCAGACATCATAGTCACAAAAAAAGCAAACAATATAGACACAGTATGTTATCAAAAACTTCGTTATATTATAGATACTAGCAAACAACAAGTAGGAATGCTCCAGCTTCAAATGGACAAAAACAAAACAAAATATTCGACTGATCTTTCCGACAAAATACAAGAACCAATCATCTGTATCCAAACACCTTACGACAATATCATCCCATCACTCATCAAAGGAAAACAATGATTGGAATCCTATCAACAACAACATCAAAATACCATAGACGCCCTCACAAGCAACGACAAAACCCTCATCAACGAGCTGTGTAATCAATCCAAAAATGACGCACAAATCAACCAACAAATAGAAAGTTCAGTACAAGAACTTCTTCAAAAACTTGATGAAAATACCACACAAGAAAAAGAAAAAACAAAATCATCCCAAAAAATACAATACAAAGATTTCTTTGGTGAAGACGAAAAAAAAGCATTACAAAACATACAAAAAACAAGCGAAATACGAATAAACACAACTCTCAAAACCAGAGGAAAACCAAATTACACCCCACAAAGATATATCGACGAAATGTTCAACCAATTCTATGGCAACTCAGGCGACTTTATCAATCTGCATAAGTAAACCAACAATATTTGTCCTCCTTTGCAAAGGAGGGGGTGCCCCGATCTTTCGGGGAGGAGGATTTAAATTATATACATTAAATCCCTCATCCGTAAATACGGATACCTCTCCCTTTAAAAAAGGGAGACAAAAAAACGACAAAAAAACCTATCATTTATCATTTTATCGCATAGCTTTTATCATTTTATCATCAAAAATGTTATCACTTACAAACTTATCAGTCGAAATAGACAAAAAGGTGATTCTTGATAATATCTCTATGGATTTTGAGCTCGGCAAAAATTACTGCATCATCGGCAAAAATGGTTCAGGAAAATCTTCACTCGCCATGACCGTCATGGGACACCCAAAATACGAAATAACTGCTTGAAGTTTAGAAATTGAAAATTGAAAATTGAAAATTGACCTTTCAGGTCTCACTCCTCACGAAAGAGCTAAACTATGAATTTTCGTTGCCTTCCAACACATTCCAGAAATTAAAGGAATTAAACTCTTCGAATTTCTCCGTTCTATCTACGACGCAAAAAACGACACCACAACCTCATTCCTCGCATTCAAAAAAATCATCGAACCGCTTATCGAAGAATTAGCAATCGACAAAGACTTTCTCCGAAGAGATTTGAACGTAGGATTTAGTGGGGGAGAAAGAAGAAAAATAGAAATCCTCCAATTGAAATTATTACAACCAAAATATATTTTTCTGGATGAAATCGACAGTTGACTCGATGTCGATGCATTCAAATCCGTCGTTCGTATGATCAGCAATCTCAATCATTCAGAAAATTCTTTTATCATAATCACGCATATCTTTGATATCATCGAACATGTTCCCGTAGACAAAGTATATGTCCTAGAACATGGCAAAATCATCCAAGAATGAGATCAGAAAATTATTGAAAAAATCAAAAAAGAAGGTTTTACTTCTCCAGAAACAAAATAATGGAAACACTCAAAAAACTATTGGCACCTATAAAATATTTCAAGCGACATTATTTTTGGTATATTACCACCTCTGCACGGTTTGGTATACTTTGGCCAATAACTGCTTTATTAATAAGTAAAGTTATCAAAGGAATAGAAAACAAAGACATACATCAATTTAAGTTGTATTTTTTTGTATTTCTATGACTCACAATACTAAATTACGGAACAAATTATTTCATTAGAACATTGAGAAAAATTACAATCAGATTATTTCAAGAAAAAACTTTCAATATCTATCTCAACAAATATCTCAAAGCAGACAATAATACAATAGAAACATTATGAACAGGACAATCAAACAGCATTATTACCAAATGATGTGACAATCGAAGAGACCTTGTTCATGATGTTCTTTTATGACCAATAGTAAGAAGTATTATTTCCATCGTTATGGTATTAATTATTATCATAACAAACCTTTGACGATGAACATTTGGATTGGTAATTGCGATATTTATCATCATGATAATTTTTGCGTGGTATGGTAATCAACGTATGAAAAAAATAAGAAATCAAAGAAGAGATGTCTATGTACAAACAGACAGATTCATGATAAAAATCATTATGTCTAAATTTGAAATACTTCAAAATAATAAAATAATCAAAGAGCTTAAAAAAACAAAAGATTTCTTTATGCAACTTGTTTATCGAGATAAGAAAGAAAGTGTTTGATCTATTGTAGCAATGGATATTCCTAGAGCATTGCTCGATTTTACAAAAGTCGGATTAATGTTTCTATACGGAATACAAATTATCAATGGTAACACAGGATTCGCAGAATTTACCCTAGTACGAATGTTAATGAATCAAATTACTGGAGTATTATTTGAAGTAAATGAAATTATGGGAAATTATTTTTGAAGATTGCCATTTGTAGAAAAACTACGAAATACCTTTGATGATATACCAAAACTCAGATGATACGAAGAAGGAAAACATTTCAAATTAGGTGAGGGAGAAATAACCTTAGACAATATCTCTTTCAATTATGGCGACAAAAATGTATTACAAAAATTTTCTTTGCATATCCAATGATGAAAAAGAACGGCATTTGTAGGAGAAAGTGGATCAGGAAAAACAACCTTATTAAAATTGATTGCATGATATGTTCATCCAGATATATGAAATATTATAGTCGATAAGCAAATATTAAGCACTGTTGCACTCAAAGAATATTACAAACATATCTGATATTTGACACAAGATCCGAACGTTTTTGACGGAACAATACGAGACAATTTACTCTACGGAACAACAAGCAAACCGACAAAAAAACAGATAGACGAAGCAATAAAATTATCAAGATGCGAATTCATTCATACCTTCAAAGATGGTGTACAAACACAGATAGGAGAAAAATGAGTAAGACTTTCTGGAGGACAGAAACAAAGACTCGCTATAGCAAAACTCTTCCTCAAAAATCCAAAAATCATCTTCCTCGATGAACCGACAAGTTCACTAGATAGCTTCTCAGAAGAAGATATTGCTCATGCATTTACTAATCTTTTCAAAGGTAGAACAGTCATTGTAGTAGCCCATAGATTACAGACAGTAAAACAAGCAGACATCATACATGTTTTAAACAAATGAGGTAAAATAGCAGAAAGTGGAACCCATCAGGAACTTTTAAACAAAAAATGAATCTATTACAAAATGATAGAATTACAATCAGGATTTTAATTTTTACAAAACGCAAATGGGAAAAGAAATCATAGTAGAATCATCAGGATGCATTGTTATCGACAAAAAAAATAAAGCAGTAATTTTGACCTACAAAATGAGTGAAAAACAAGCAGAAGAAATAGCAAAAACCATGCTAAGCAGAGAAGATATCTTAAACACAAGAAATCTCTGTTTCACCAAAGGTAAAATAGAAAATGGTATGAAAAAGAAAAAAACAGCAAAGAAAGAAACTGAAGAAGAAGCAGGAATACCTATCAACGAAATAACAATACAAAAAAAACTATGATCATTCAACAAAAAAAAGCCCTATGGTGAAAAGATAATACACATGTATGCAGCTACTACAGAAAACGATTATAATGATGAAAATCTACATCCATCTGATCCAAGACACAAAGCAATAAAAGTAAATATAGACCAAGTAGCAGAACTCTTGGGCAAACAAGAAGAAAAAGATTTCTGGAATTCTAAATCTGTACAAAAAAAATTTCAAAAATTATTACAATAACCTTCTACCTTCCACCTTCCAACCTTTTAACCTTCCAACATAGTATATGTCACTCAAATCGACGCTTGAATCGTCAGACAAGATACAATACGAGCTTTACCTCGCCGGTCTCACTGAAGACACGGTCAGGAAGATTTCTGCTGAGCAAAAAGAACCAGAGCGGATGTTAAACCACCGTCTAAAATGTCTAGAAATTTTCAAATCTATGAAACTACCGACTCGATGACCAGACTTATCCAAACTTAATCTCAATGATATTGTCTACTACGCGAAGCCACATCAAGACAACGAATGATATGCTCACAATCGAGAAGATGTACCAGAAGAAATCAAAGACAAATTCAAAAGACTCGGAATCCCAGAAGCAGAACAAAAATATCTCGCAGGCGCAGGAGGGCAGTATGATTCACTCAACGTCTATCATCAGATTCAAGACAAGCGAGCCGAAAAAGGAATCATTTTCGAAGATATGGCACAAGCCGTGATCAAATATCCAGAGTTAGTGAAGAAACATTTTATGACATTAGTCCCCGCAACTGATCACATATTTGCGGCATTACACGGCGCAGTTTGGAGTGGAGGAACTTTTGTCTACGTACCGAAGGGAGTAAAACTCACTGATCCACTACAAGCATACTTCCGTATGAACACCTATGCCGGAGGACAATTTGAACATACGATGATTATCATAGATGACGACGCCGAAGGAAGTTATATCGAATGATGTTCCGCACCAAAGTTTGATAAAGCCTCATTACATGCGGGATTAGTCGAAGTCTTCGTAGGCAAACATGCGAAGATGAAATATTCTTCCGTCGAGAATCGATCAACAAATACCTACAATCTAAATACCAAAAGAGCGCTGATAGAGGAGCACGGCTATATGGAACGAGTCAATGGAAACCTCGGTTCTTGCACAACAATGCTCTATCCATGTTCCGTTTTGAAGTGAGATTACAGCAAGACAGATATGCTCGGAATCGCCGTAGCAGGGCAGTGACAACACCAAGACACGGGATCCAAAGCTATTCATATCGGTAAATACACCTCATCAAACATCGTCGCTAAATCTATCTCCAAAGCTGGGGGAATCAACACCTACCGCGGACTCGTCAAAATCGCCAAATGAGCCGACTACGCAACCAACAACACCCAATGTGACGCCTTACTCTTCGACGACAATTCCGTCTCAAATACCATCCCACTCATTCAATCTGACAACGACACCGCGATCGTAGCCCATGAAGCCAGCGCAGGAAAAATAGATGAATCTGAACTTTTCTACCTCATGTCCCGCTGACTTTCCAAGGACAAAGCGACCACCATGATCGTCAACGGATTCTTCTCTTCCGTAATAAAAAAACTCCCACTAGAATACGCAGGAGAACTCAATAAATTAGTAGAGTTAGAAATGGAAGGAAGTATTGGATAAACTATACCACGTCATTCTCGCGAAAGCGGGAATCCATCTTGCTACACTACTATGAAAAAATATTTAACGGAATTCGTAATTCGTAATTCGTAATTCATTAATTAATTGTTTATATAAAGTATCCATATTTCTTAATCAACCCTTTCAACTTCTCAGCCAACTCCGGATCAATTTCCTTAGACAAAGCATAGAGCCTATTGATACTCGTGTTATGCTTATTTTTTCTCAAAATCGACTCTCGGACTTTTACATCCAGGGTTGTATGATATTTTCTTAGTACCTTTTTAACGAGTTCGTTGATATAGCCTTGAGAAATCATCCCAGGATTATACAAACTTTCCAGGATAGCGAGTTCCAAGCCGGCGATAGGGAAGGTCAGTTTTCCTATTTTTGTAGGTTTAGTTAGTTTTCGGAAGAATTTGAAGAGATTGTCGGTTTTGTTCTTGGAATAGGTCTTAAAAACGAGTTGTTTGTCGAACATAACCACTTCCGTAGCTTGTTTATAGTTATTTACAATCGAGAGTTCTTCAGGAATATCGAAAGAGGAGAGGTTGAGTTCAAGTGCCTTGAGTCATCAAATATACCAATTTCCCTTGAGAAAGTCCGTACAATGCTTTTTGACAATAGTCCGATAAAAGAGCTCAGTGATTTCTTCTTTACTATATATATGGTCAGGATCTTTGACAAAAAAGATATTTTTTTTGATATTTTCAAGATATCACCTGATTTTGAGGTAGTAAATCATCTTGTACATTTTTTGTACAGAAAAATCTTCAGCCAACGAGGTTTTGAGAAGTGACGACACTTTTTCCCCGTTCACAAGCTTTCCCTTATATTTCATCAGCTTTTTGACAAGGTTGTCAAAAACTATATTTGCCATATATGAGTACTTACCTATAAAGACATTACAAAAAAATATAATGCTTTTTACAAAAAAATCAAGACGTTTTTTCCAGAAAAAATCGAACAACTTTTCTATTGCATTTATTTTGAGAAACTATACAACGACACGTACCCACATTTTTTATATATTTTCAAGATATGAATCAAATGAGCTTAATCACTCCAATCGATGTATATCAAAGAAAAATATGTCTGGACAATATCCAAGCACTTTTCACAGAAAATATGGATGGATCGTATGATGTGATACTTGAAATCAATTCAAATAAATTTTTGATCGCCGTACACAACATAGCAAATCAGATAGAAAGCCTTGAAGTTATAGCGACAAAATGATTTATAGAAATAAGCAACAAAATTATCTTGATGCTCAAAAAACTTATAGAACACCTTCGATATAGACTCGACTAATATACAGACCTTAGAACGATAGATTTTGGAACGATAGACAACAAATTCATTCCACCTTCCACCTTCTACCTTCTACCTTCTATTTTCCACCTTCTACCCATGTCCGAAGAAACCAGTCTTATTATACAAGAATACGCCAAAAACCCTCTCCAAAACTTTGCTATGAAAGATTTTACTATCAAGCAACATGAGGGAAATTTTATCTGTTGAGATGATATAGTTGTATATCTAGACATCAAAGACAATAAAGTAGCAAACTACAGTTTTGATGGAAATTGTTCAAATATCACAACGGCAGCAGCAAGCTTCTTATCTGAATTTATCATAAATACTCCCATACAAGACATTTTGAACCGGACATACAAAACCATGATAGATCGTTGATTCGAAGTATCACCTAGAAGAAAAAGGGCAGCGGTTATCGCCATCTTAGCAGCAAGAAATGCAATTCACACCTACAAAAAAGACGGAAAAACCGATGTATTTGACGACGTATTAGAAGACTAATCAAGACAACAAGTGTACAAAAATTGACAATATTTTAACAAAAATGTCAAACATTTGTCGAAAACTATGACCAATTACGGTTGAAAACACTAGACAAATATATACGATTTTATCATTTTATCGTTTTATCGTTTTATCATTTTATCATTTTATCGTTTTATCATTTTATCATTTTATCGTTTTATCATTTTATCGTTTTATCATTTTATCATTTTATCATTTTATCATTTTATCGTTTTATCGTTTCGTCGTTTATCATGAAACCACTAAAAAACCTACTCGTCAACATTGTCGTTAATGGGGCAGTATTGTACTGTATAGTCAATTATATACCAGAGTTGGGATTCAAAATCCAATCAATTTACAAAGATACATATATCATCTTTGGAATCCTAGGAATAGTCTTTTGGCTTATAAACTCTGTACTCAAAAACATTCTTAAAATACTTACCTTACCGGTAAGATTAATCACCTTATGACTATCATCATTAGTTCTCAATATTATTGTCCTCTATATCTTTGAACAAACAGTAAACTATCTAGATATTGGAGTTATTATTACCCTGGGTACTATTGTACAGACATTCATATTATCAGTCATTCTTAGTGTAATATATTTTGTCATCAAAAAAATAATCTAACAATAGTCAAAACAAAAAAAAACACATTTTATCTTCTCCAAAAAAAATGAGAACAGGAAAAACACTTTATCTTACTATCATTATTTTTATTTTTATATTTCTTTGGATTCCATATTTCCAAAATGTAGCTACTCCGGTAGCCATATCATTTTTCACCGGGACACCAAACTTTATTGGTGTATATCCATGGATTTTGTTTTTAGGAATAATAGAAGGTGCATTGATTACCCTATATGTACAGACACTCATTAGAGATATAAAATATCAAGAACCAACAAAATTCGACCTAAACAAATAAATAAAAAACAAAATAAAGGAATATATCACTTCGTGATGTAATTTATCCTTTTAGGATATGATTACGTGAGCACAGCGAACTAATTTGTATTTTAGATTTTTAATTATCCAAGTATTATGAGTAAAACGTACAATGTAACCAGAGAAGTCGCAGCAAAATCTTTGCGCATATCTACAAGAACCATAGATAGATATATCAAAAACGGAAAATTATCGTACAAGAAAGTTGCCAACAAAGTCTTACTAGCAAAAGAAGAAGTGCTTCTTCTCAAAGAAGAATTCTCGACACTTCACCAAGAACTTACAACAGAAATCATCAACCCAACGACTACAACCACACACACAAAAACCTTGGCAAACAAAGGCAATAATGATGAAGTTATCGACCAAAAAATAGAAAAATTTTTCCTTATTTTCAAAGAAAAAGAAAAAATCCTCGAAGAAAAAAATAAAACTATTTTTGTACTCCAACAAAGAGTCTCTGAACTAGAAAACAAAATCCAAAATATGATAGCATTACCAGACTACAACAAAGAAAAACAAGAAGCTATTATAGAAAAACAAAAATTAGAAGAAAAAATAAGCCAACTCAAAGGAATGATCAAAAATGAAAAACTCAAAAACTTAATTTTCATCTGACTTTCTCTTATGTTTATCGTTGTCGCAGGGTTCTTCATTTTCAAAGGATAACCCAAAGACTTCATTATATCACTCACAAAACAACAAATAATCTGCAGAAATAGCAGGTTATTTTTTTCTATCTAAATCACCAGCAAGACCTGTGAGGTGAGATAAACATATCATTCATAGTGAAACGACAGTTTGTTGGGTTTGCA
>CAYXTU010000029.1:0-12202 GCA_964468245.1 uncultured Candidatus Peribacteria bacterium
AACTTTATTATTTCGTCCTTATCACCCCGAAGCGTCGGGGTAACCAACTGCGACCTTTTGGGAGGTCCGGTGTTTACCGGACAGCTACATGCAAGCAATATAAACAATTTTTATAAACGAAAAAAACAAATCTGATTGACTATATACTAATATCATATTCAATTTCAAGGAAAAAAAAGAGAAAAATTACTTGTTTGAAAAAACAAAATAGTTAGGTATAGAAAAACACTTCTATATATATACATAGTATACATGAAAAAATTTGGTATAAGCAAAACAGAAAATAACAACCGAAAAACAAAGATAAAGTATATAAACTGGACATTTTTGATAACCATACTTGTCTGTTTTATTCTTTTTACATTTTTTGCCAAAATTAGTGATATAATTTTCAAAAACAAAATAGATGTTTTCAAAGAAGACCTTGGACAAATAGCGTTTTATTCCTGGTCATTTGACAAAGACCTCTCTCATTTTCTAGTTACCTTGGACGACATTGTCCAATCATACGTCAAATGAGACAATATATTCGTTACCAAAGAAAAAGAAATAAACACCTGTCGAGAATATATAGAAAAAAACAAAGAATATCTCAAAAAAGTAGGATTTTCCAACTACGACAAAATTATAAATCTTTTTTCAGATCTCAAAACATATCAAAAAGAAATTTTTGAACTCATGGGAAAAAACCAATCATATAACTATATCGTGATATTGCAAAATACCAATGAAAAAAGACCAAATTGAGGATTTTTTGGGTCATTTGCGTTTATCAAAGTAAAACAGGGCCGCATTGAAACATTAGAAATTATAGATTCATATTATCCAGATTTTATCGCATATAGAACACGTATTACCGCACCCGCATGGACAGCACCATTTTTGCCAGATCACAAAATTGGATTTATTGCAGGAAACAAGTTTGGATTTAGCGATATTGACGGGAAAAACCTAAAAGACCTCTACGAACTAATGTTTAATAGTACGTATGATATGGCAAAAGTCCAACAGACTATGCAACCAGATTTGTACAAAAAACTCTTGCATCAAGACATAAAAGGCGTCATATTTATCAGATCTGATCTATTGGAAAATTTCTTTCCTAGCTTCAAACAAAAGGCACAAGAACGACAATTTCTCAATGCATCTGTCGACTTGATCAGAAAGGAAATTCGTGGAAATAAAAAAGAATTGTACATCAAGGAAATCAAACAGTATTTTGAGAATCAGAAATCAAATATTATAAAAAATGTAATAAATAGATTTGATGAAATAGCCAACAAACAATACATAACGATGTATATTTCCAACGTTTCTACAGGGCTCAACGCTACACTTACCAAACATAATTTAACAAATATATTTGACCAAAATCACGCATATTTTCGAGATACCAACGTATCATACAACAAAATCGACGGATTTGTTGCCAAAGACATCAAAATATACAACGAACAAGGGACCATGCAACAAGAAAGCAAAAAAGATATCGTAGATATTCATGAACTAAAAAATGGAAAATACACAATCACGGTGTCGTATCTCTTTGAAATACCAAAATATTATCCGACATTTATACAAGAGTTAGAAAAAAAATATGAAATCCAGATCACTGATAGAGAAATGGCGATTTTGGGATTAAAATCAGGAATGTACGAAGAACCATGATTTGGAAAAGTAAGAAAACGACGAGAAACCAAAGCAACTATCTATTTTCCCCAATATATAAAAATTCTAAACGTCACCGGCGATATTTACTACCAAGCACCATTTTACGCTCCATTTGCTAATGGACTATTTTATCAAATGGGAAGCATAGAAAACAATAGTACAAGAGCCATAAAAATAGAGGTAGAGGTAAAGAAATAGAAACCAACCCATACTGAATAATCAAATCAATAGGATTTAGCAAATCAACAAGATATGAGCCAGTATTGAGCTGAAAATGAGCTGAAAAGAGGAAATAACAATTCTAAACTAACTCTTAAAGCCTCCCCCAAAACAATCTCCCCCAAAAAAAAGTTTTAAAAAAACAAATCGGGATAAAAAAAATACGTTACAAAAAAAAACATACCAAATAGAGTCTGAAATCCGTCTCTAAAAAATTATTATATATGTTTTTCAAAAAAAGAGAAGTAAATGAAGCAAAAATACCAAGATTTTTTGGTATTTTTTTAGTTTAGGAGTATAATTAAATATACAACTTTATCTTAACATATTACAAACTATGGCCAACGAAAAACTAGACACCAATTATAGTGCAACTCAGCAAGAAAAAGAATACGTCAAAAATACGATAAACACCAAAGGTGTTAAAGAGCTTTTTAATCTAGAAACAACAAATCTCAAAAGCAAAATCATCAGAAATTTTCACACAGCAAATTATGTAGAATTGTCCAAAAAAACATTTGCACCAGAAAAAAAACAAATGAAAGATATTATCAACGCAGATCCGGAAATAAAAGCAAAATATGAAGCAGCAGTAGCACAAAAAGGCAAATGACGCAGCGAAGGAATTATGCTTCTCCAAGCTATCGCCATCAAATGTGTAAATATCATCAATCAAAACGAATCAGTAGAAAACAAGCTCACAAGCCGAAACGGGACAAATTTCAAATCCGCATCTATAGACGGAATAGTAGGACCAAATACATTTTATGTATTAGCATCTATTGCCAAAGAAAAAGGAATATCATTTAATGGTGTGGTAGACAAACCACTACTAGCAGCCATGATCAGTATCTGCGGAAATGAAACACCAACAATAGAAAAAACAGCACCAGTAGTAGAAACAACAGAAGTAGAAAAAACAGAAGAAAAGATAGAAGAAACACAACCAAAAACAGAAGACAAAAAAGAGGAAGTGTCTACAAAGCAAGAAACAGTAGATACACCAAAGGAAAATACACCAATCATAGAAACACAACAACCAGAAGATGAAGTATTTACTGCAATACAAGAAAACGACGAAGACAACACCACCAAAAAAGAAATCCGAAATTCACTCACAGAAAGCGAAAAAACAATAGTCAAAGAGATGTTTAGAAAAATCATGGCACAAGGAGATATCCCAGAGATCATAGGAGGAAAGAGTCAAAAAGTACTGGAAGGATGTAGAATTATCCTGGTCAAAAAAATCTTATTACTCAATAAACAACCAAAAAAAAACAAGGAACGCATAACATTCTTACAAGGAGTAAGTAGAAGTGTTGTTCAAATACAAAGTCAAGCAATAGAAAATGAAAAGAAAAAACTGAATGAATATCAAAATTTTGATGATATGAACAAAAAAATAACAACAACATACAATATGATCAAAATTAGATTTTGAACAGAATGCTCATTTTTAGAAGAAACAACTACCTCCAAAGTAAACAAAAAAATCGCATACAAAGGAAAAACAATATTAGAAATATGAATCGGTATAGAAAACAACGAACTACAGTTTTTTAGCACATTTGAGGTAGACAAAATACCAAAAACACAACGAGCAAAAACGGAGTTTGATACAAGCAAAATAATACAGCTTATATCAGAAAAAATACAGGAGGAAAAAGATACAAAAATATCATAATACCATAAAAAAACATAAAGCAAAAAAAGACTTGACTTAGAAAATAAAATAGTTATGATTATATCATATATATACAAGTACTTTACTCTTTCAATTATTATACAATGGAAAAAAAACTCAATAACAACCTAGAAAAAAATCATGAATGACCAAAAAGCAATACGGCAAAAATTGCAGGTACAGCAATGCTTATTGCAGCTTTGACAGGATTAGGACTTAGTGATGCAGAAGCACAAACCCTCGTCAACAAAAAACAATACGAAAGTATTTTAGAAAACGCAAAACTTAGTCAAGAAGACATAGGTGAAGATATGGCTAGTTTTTTCTTTGGAGGAGGAATAGAAAAATGGATCCAATGAGAAATTGAAAAGCAAAACAACAAACACGACCAATCAACAAATCAAAATTTTAGCGTTTTCAAAGAAGATGCTATAGATGACAAAAATAGAGATACCATACTCAGCAAAGAAATGATCAAAAATCATATACGAAACATCATAGACTCTATGACTACAAAAGATATAGCAAAATTTTACATAGCATTTCACAACTACGAAGTAGGAGGTACAAATCTTGTAGGAAAAGAAAAGTGAAGTGGAACATATATCCACTCTGGATGGAATTATGCAGAGTTTCCTGTAGATCTCAATGTAAACTATCTACAAAAAAACAAAAACATTCCTTATACAAAAGCAGAGCAAGAAAAATTACTCAAAGAATTTGAAGATATTTTTGAAAAAGAATTGTCTATAGCAAAAAGCAAAGCAAAAAACTATAGAAAAAGCGTAAAAACAGAAGAATATGAATCAGCTGATCTTATTGCTTTTGAAGAGGCGAGACAAAAAATTGCTCAACAACTATACAAAAAATATGCAATACCAATGATAGATAGAGCATTTGAAGAATATTATGGAACAAAAAATGATGCTACAAACAGCAAAAAGAAAAAGTAACAACAATACATACACAAATAAATCCTACAAAATCGTAGGATTTTTTTTGATTAAAAAATATAATTCAGCTTTCTCGTTGCCTTTTTTTTATAAAACCATATATAGTTAGAACGATAGATTATGGAACGATAGATTATGGAACGATAGGCACCAAACTATTCCCATCGTTCAATCGTTCCATCGTTCTGATTTATTTTCAATCTATGAGTATGAAAGTCAAAATACCGATCACCACCAACGCACTCTGTGTAGACGCTTCATGTAGTGGAAACCCAGGTCCGATGGAATATAGAGCCGTAGACCTCAAAACACGAAAAGAAGTTTTTCGCTCACCTATCTATCCAACCGGCACCAACAATATCGGAGAGTTTTTGGCAATCTATGACGGCATCAGATACATCGAGGAACTAGAGAAGAAGAATAGATCAAAAAACTTGAAACTTGGAACATGAAACTTGCAACAGGCGAAGCCTTTAAAATATGAATGCATCTTCTCCGACTCAGAAACTGCCATCGCACGAATGAGATCCAAAAAAGTCAAAACCACACTCAAATATTCAGACGAAACAAAAGATTTGCTGGCCAAACTTCAAGACGCATTGACTCGAATCAAAACGCACGACTTCACTATCCCTATCCGCAAACGAGAAACAGAAATTCGATGAGAAATCCCAGCCGACTTCGACAGAAAATAAAATAAAAAAACTAAAGGCCCCCTTGATAAAGGAGGAGGTATCCGCCGATGCGGATGGAGGATTTGTTTGTCATTTACAATAATCCATAAAAAGACAAATCATTCACTGTTCACTGTTAGTTGTTCACTGTTAGTTGTTCACTGTTAGTTAGTTAATTTACTTTTCAACAGTATTACTATGTTACTAAATAAACAATATAGATATATCTGACTCGATTTTGAAACGACCGGACTCGATATCACCAAGGATGAACCGATACAAATCGGGATTATAGAATTTGACCATACCGGCAAAATCATCGGCGAATATCAATCACTTATCAAGCCTGACAAAAAAACTGACGAACTCAAACACATCGTCGGATTTATTACTGGTCTTTCAATAAACGAGCTGGAAACTGCTCCTACGAGAGAAACCGTAGAACAAGAAATACAAAAATTTTTCTGAAAAAATTCAATAATTATCTGACACAATATCACATTTGACCTCGATTTTTTAAAAAAATATTTTCCATCACTCACCTACTACAATCAAATCGACACTATGCCACTTGCGCAAACCATTGTCCATTATGCCGAGAGTTATGCACTAGAAGTTTTGATAGAAAATCTAAAAACAGACAAAATGTTTAGCAATATTTTTGCTGATCAATCGCATGGTGAAGAAAAAAATCATGACGCATTTTTTGATACAAAAAATAGCAACAAACTCTTTCTTTATTTTGTGGAATATCTCTACGAGCTTGTAAAGTCTTATCCAAGCCTAGCAAAAATCATCACACAGACCCAAGGAATTTGGAACGAAATATTACAACTAGATGAATATAACGACACACCAAACATAAAAATAGCATTTCCTGCACTCCAAAGAATCACTCCGAGCAATACAAATATGACAAAAACAGCAGAAACCATCGACACCAACGATTTGGAAAATCAAAAAAAATATTACATCGGGAACATAGGGATCAAAGAGTTTCTCACTGCTCTAGCAGGAAACAAAAATGTGATGCTCGTATTTCAAAATATCCAAAAACTCGATATCGCCAAAACCGTGTTGAACGACATAGGAGTCAAAAATATAGGATTTACCAAAGAAGACCAAACCATAAATCAGGAGCAGTTTCAAAAGTTTTTGAATAAATGAACCTTTAGTCAGGAAGAAATGTTTTTTGTCATCAAATATATCTCTCATCTCAAAAAATGACTCGGCGTTTTAAACCTCAATGGACAAGCGGACTATAGAATTTATTATTATATCAAAGACACAAGAAACCAAGTAAAATATCCAATAATTCTGACAACACACCACGGGCTCTTTGCTATGATGCAAGAAAACCAAGAGACATACAAAGACTACGACATCTGCTTTTTCGACACCGAACAACGATACAAAAGCTACAACTTTTTCCTTTCTAGTCCCTGCGATCTCTATTATACATTGAATATTTTGGAATCATTTGTCTACCAAAAAAAAGTCGACAACGAAATTCTATGAAAAGAAAACATAAGCGGAGAACTGGAGGAATTCGTCAACAACTTTCAGATATTTATTGGAATTGTATTTAGTGAAAGCACAAAACTCTTTATAAAAACAGAAAACACTATGATCCAACACGATCCTATTCGAGATCATGGCGATTTTCATCAGACCAATCTTGTACGAAAACAGTTGCTCGACAAAAAAGAAAAGCTCCAAAACACGCTTTCCAAAGAGAATTTCGAGATACTAGAAAAACATATAGCCCATATCCAAAAAGTTTTTGATAGCGTGCTCAATATATTCAAAAAAATGTACGGAAATGGAGAATTCTATTTCACCTATGGTGAAGCACAAAAATTCACCGATCGAAAAGAATTCACCGACATATTCAAAAACAAAGTAATCTTTTTCACAAACACCAATCTACAATGAGCCCAAATAACAAGTAATACAACTCCTCCCTTGATAAGGGGAGGTGGCGAAGCCGGAGGGGTTCAGACAATCAAAATCATCCCACCCGTCGTAGACACATTAATAAAATATATCGTTGACGAAGCACAGAAATCACCAGAAGAAATCTCATATTTTATCTTTTCACCAAAAAAAGAAGAGTCCAAAAAAATATTTGAAGATTTGTGCCAAAACCATATAAACGACAAAGCAACATTACTTGTAGAAAATATCACAGGTGGTATCGGCAAAAACATTTACAAGGCCAAACAAACCAAAAACAAAATAGTAATCTGATGATACAACTTTATCTTGTATTGCTACGCCAACAAAATTCCTCTCAAAGAAATCATCCTCTTCAACGCAAGATGACCAAGTGAGCAGAATATTTTGGACGACATCAAATGGTACAATATTACAAAATAACTAACAGTGAACAACTAATAGTAAATAGTGAAAAGTGAAAAGTGAATAGTGAATAGTGTAGGATTTTGTCTTAATATGAACTATTGTAAAATTACAGCTTTAAGCTTTAAGCATTAACCATTTACCATTCATCATTAATTATGAATATAAAAACCATCATCAAATTTATTATATTTGTAGCTATATTCTATGCGTTGCTAGCATTCAATGTTTTTCATATCGGAGAAAAAATGGTGCCCAAAACAATAGATTATACACAGATTGAGCTACCACAAGAAGAAGAAAATCTGGAAAATATATATTTGGAAGAAATAGAAACAATACAAACATGAGAGCAAACAGGTCATTTTGCTGCAAGCACCAATAGTTTAGAACAACTGTGTGATACAATACAAATATGCGACAAGATTGAATTCAACGGAAAATTCTCCGACACGGACAAATACAATTATACCAAATTGCTTGGAAAAATAATCACCTTTATTGATACCTACGGAAACCAAGAAAAAAAAATAAGCGAAATCATTACCGACATCCAAATCAACAACGAAAACGGAAAGAGAAGATGATATGCCAATCGATACAATATTGTTTTCAATCTCTGAGCAGTACAAACCAAAACAGAATTTTCCGAGTTGTCGACACATGAAATGTGACATATAACCGATCTAGGATACATCCAATGATCATCATCCAAAAAAGACAAAAACTACACAGAGTTCAACAAAATTGTTTTTGCCATAGATGATCCATCACTCTCTTTTTACAAAGTGTCACGAAACAAAGAAACTATAAGAAAATCAGAAGCCAAGAAAAAAGATTTTTGTAGTGGCTATGGAATGACAGATCCCTTCGAAGATTTCTCAGAGTGTTTCAATCTCTACGTCAATCACAATAGCTTTTTCAAACAAATAGCAAAAACAAATATTGCGCTCAAAAAAAAATACAATTTCATCGCAGAGACATTTAGTGGAAAATACATACATACAAATAGCAAAGACCTTACCCTAATCAAAACAAATACCACACGAAGACCACGAGACACAACTAAAATAACAAATTAAAAATTAATAATTAATAATGAATAATGATTGTTTGTCTTATGATAAACTATTGTAATCTACAATAGTCCATAAAAAGATAATTCTAACATTATTCATCTTTCATTTTTAATTATTCATTATTTTTTATGCCTATCATCATAGCATGAGCGATATTAACGATATTTTGACTACTCTCAATATATAGCGTAAGTATCCACGAATCATTTACCCTGACGCTCAGCCTTATCGCCAATGGAAAAATGACAGGAGATCCATCCAATTATTTTTATTTTTTGAGACAAATAAGAAATATAGGAATGGCACTGATTATGTGAGGAATCGTATATGCTATCCCGATCAAATTTTTTCAAAGCAACAAAAATATCACAATTATTGCTATATTACTTATGGTTTTGCAGATATCTGTATTTATACCAGGAATAGGTATCGTACTCAATGGAGCAAGATGATGGATAGAAATTCCCCTTCTTCCAAGTATTCAGCCAGCCGAATTTTTCAAGTTGGGATATGTACTTTTCTTGTGATGATGGTTAATAAGAAAACGTGAAAAGGTAAATACCAAAGATTTTTTTGTCTCATTTATTATTCTCAACGCATTGTTGTTTGGAGTATTTTTACTTATCCCCGATCTTGGAACGGTAATGATTTTGGGTATTGTGGGATTGATTATGTGTCGATACGCAGGAGCAAAAATAAAATACATCTTGTGGATATTGTTTGGAGGATTGATTAGTTGATTGGTAGTAGGAAGTATTGCAGGCATGGTAAGTGAAAGATTTTCTTACATCCAAAAAAGATTTACCTATTTTTTGAGCTCAGATATCGATCCACAAGCAAGACAGATATGATGGCAAAACCAGCAAGCACTCCTAGCGATTGGCGGATGATGACTTTTTGGAAAATGATATGGAAAATGACTACAAAAATTTGGATTTATCCCGGAAGCACAGAGTGATTTTATCTTTTCAGCATTTTCAGAAGAGATAGGATTTGTAGGTAATATGCTTCTTCTCTCACTCTACATCTATATAGCATATTATTTTTTGACCAATCTTCGCAACGTCAAAGACGAACACAAAAAAGTAATCGGAATAGGAATTCTCTCACTGATTCTCGTCCAAGCATTTGTAAACATTTGAGTAAACATCAAAATCCTCCCAAACACGTGACTTACACTACCATTTATCAGCGCATGAGGAACAGCACTCATGGTAAATTTTATGGAAATAGTACTCCTCTACAAAATTTTAAAAAATAAATAGAAAAAAAACAGACAAATGCTTCGCGACAAATGCTTCGCGACAAATATTACCAAACAATAGCAATCATTCAGCCACCTTTAGTCCATCTTTCGTCAATTTTTAGTCCATCTTTCGTCAATTTTTAGTCCATCTTTAGTCCATTATATAGTTCATGAAAATAGAAATCGACAAAAACAATCTTCTGACCATCTTCAACGAAAACATTCCCCAAACCAAGGAATATACCTATTCTGCAAGCGGATATCTTTTCTCTGATTTTGACAAATGAATGATTGTCCTTCACAAAAAAGAATGGAAAATAATCAATCTCAAAAACCTATGAGACACCATGAGTGTTGTATATCTAGCACCAAGAGAGGAAATATCAATACCACTAGATACAGAAGGATTTGTAAAAGGACTTTGTTTGTTTGATAGCTTTGATGAACATACGTGAAAAAAACAGTATTTCATTCCAAAGTTCGCAGAAAAGGAAATCGAAGTGATGAATAGGAAATTAGAGCAGTTGGATATCCCAGCCAAGATAGAAAAATCAGAAAAATGATGTTTGATAATTTGAGATAAAGAGCCAAAAGAGGCACGATGAAAATACCTTTCTTTTTTGTTTGCACTCATACTACTCTACGGAAAATTAGAAATCAAAAACAATGAACTGATAGCAATCAAAATACACATCCCACTTTTTGGACAGTTTTTGAAGTACGAAGAAATGTTTGATACGATGAAACACCAGCTAGCACAAGAATGACTATTTATCAGCACCAGCAGCCAAAAAACCAACGATGGAAGTATGTATCAGATCAGCTGCAATGATTATGAAATTTTGAGAAATATAGCAAATTATGCGAAAGGTATTGAAAAAATAGATAAAATCCCTAAATACGAACTTGCTTCGGAATACAAAAAACACCTAATAGACTTTATAACAAACAATCCAGAAATCCCACAAGAAGGCAAAGCCGAAGTAATCAAACAGTTAGAAGAATGAACGATAAAGTTATTAACGAAATAAATAAAATTTAATCATTCGAATTTACGTACCCCCTTTCCTTCAAAGGGGGAGGTGTCCTTTAGGACGGGGGATTTTGTGTCACACGACTTAAATCCCTCTCCCCTTCGGGTTTCTCCCTTTAAAAAAGGGAGACAAAAAAGAGTGTAGATTAGTTTTATGAGGGGTTAGTGTAGCGGTAACACAACAGTCTTCGGAACTGTTATCACGGGTTCGAACCCTGTACCCCTCGAACTAAAACGAATTAGCGTAATTGCTAATTTTTTTTATAAGAAATTTACTGCTTACCACTAGATAGTTGCTATATATGTCTAATTATATTTATCTTGCAATACCCCCTCTATTTACTAAAATATGACCGTTATACTTTTTACTTTATAACAAAAATTACATGAAAGTTCTCAATTGGATTATGTTAATTCTTTTGGTAGTTGGAGGAGTAAACCGAGGTCTATATGCTTGGTTGGATCTCAATCTTGTTGCATTAGTATTTCCTGATGTAACGACAATCACTACTGATGCTACTGGTGTAGAAACAACTGTCACTACAGTAAGTTTGCTTGCAAAGATTATATACTCATTGGTTACTGTAGGTGCTCTTTGGACACTTATCGTAAGCTTTGGAGGAAACAAATCTCAACCAAGTATGTAACAGCATCCACATCTATATGTAAAAAAGCTCCTTCACACAAACGAGGGAGTTTTTTTTTCGAACGTAAATTCCGCAGAAGGCGGATTTGCTGAGAGAATAATACCGGCGATTTGAGACCAAATAAAATACAAAGGGGGATTTTATAAGGTCGAAAACAGTCGGTGTTTCTTTTACAAAAAAAGTTGACATTAGAGAGAAAATAACTATAAGAGAAAAATAAAACAAAAAAACAAAAAACATGAAAAAAACAAGACATGAAATTGCCGAAATAGTAAAACAAATCATCATCAAAAAACTTGATGTAGATAAAAATGAAGTCACAGAAGATGCTGATTTTATCAAAGACTTAAAAGCAGACTCCATCGACCATGTAGAATTGGTTATGGAATTTGAAATAGAATTGGGAATAGCAATCCCAGATCACGATACTGACAATTTTGAAACCGTTAAAGACGCCATAGACTATATATTTGAGCGTCAATAACACAGCCACAAAAAAAAGCGTAATATTTTTGATTACGCTTTTTTGCTATTTTATTTTTTTTATGTATTTAGACATAATTTTTATCTTATGAAAATAAAAAAAACTTTATTACAACGCCAGACCTGCCCTCGGCTTGTCGGGGTGCACGCCA
>CAYXTU010000030.1:0-11953 GCA_964468245.1 uncultured Candidatus Peribacteria bacterium
CCATGAGTGTTTGATCACGCTAATGATGAGAGTATTGAAACATTGAAATCTATCGTGAATAATTATCTTTATAAAGATATCTTGGAATTTGCGTGAGTGAGAAAGTCAGAATTGATTATTAATTTGCTTCAACTTCTTGCTCTTCAGGTAGGTAATGAAGCATCATATACAGAACTTGCACAAAAACTAGGTATTACTATTGTTACTGTACAAAATTATATAGATCTTTTGGAAAAAAGTTTTGTTATATATAAATTGAAATGACTTAGTAGAAATCTGAGAAATGAAATTACAAAATCCGTTAAGATATATTTTTGGGATATATGAATACTCAACTCACTGATCAATAATTTTAATACTATAGAGGTAAGATCTGATGTCTGATGATTGCGAGAAAATTTTTGTATTACTGAAAGAATGAAACGCAACAATAATCAAAGAAAAGTTGTAAAGATGTATTTTCGAAGAACATATACTCAACAAGAAATTGATTATATAGAGGAAAAAGATGGAAAATTTTATGCTTTTGAGTTCAAATCTAATCCAAAAGCTAAAGTAAAAGTACCTCAGTTATTTTTAGATACATATCCAAACAGCACTTTTATGGTAATACATCCTGATACTATTATAGATTTTCTTGATGCATACCATAAAGTATAAGAAAAAACATATCAAAAAAAGTCTCCACTGTGTAAACACAGGGAGACTTTATAGAGAGTACATAGTTTTGATCTAGTAACCTAGTTCTTGACTACTTTTTGGTTAGTTGTTTTGCCATCAGCAGTTATGCTGATGATGTAGATTCCTTCAGTAAGACTACTGATATCCAATACTTTCGTATTAGTATTGACCAAGAGTACTTGACCAATAATATCGTAGATTTTTACTTCGAACTCAGAATAAGAAATCTGAATTTTGATCTCGTCAGTCGCCGGATTTGGCGAGAGCGAGAATTTGATTTCTTGTTCTGCTATCGCGTCGGGGATAGCGATGAAATAATTGCTGATCACCCAACCTGGCGTTGTTTTGTTCAAAGACAAACAATCGTGTTGGAACCCAACGAAGTATTTTGCAATAGTCGGGTCGTTGATGATCGGCGCGTGATTGATACAACCAACTGCCGAACACGCTGGGATAGTGTCTATCACTTCAACGTTACCGTTGAGGTGTTTTGCAAATACGAGGTAATAGAGGGGAACAAAACTCCCTTGGTAGTTTTGCCATTGCAATTCATTATCCAATGTAGTAAGCCAAATTGACTTGTTGATAGTGCCTATTGGGCCTTCGCCACAGTCATTGGTCCCCGTGATATAGTACTCATTGACGTCAGCCTGAGGAGTAGATCCCCAGTGGATATAACTACCATCTGTATAGGGTACTGTTTCGATATTTTCGAAGATACCCATATTGTTTTTTACCCAGATGTTGATGTTGTCGATATCTGCCGAAGGCAGTACAAACCAGTTTATCTGGTTTCTATCGGTGATTGTGTCATACGATACGTCACACATTTCTATGCGAGGTTGAAGGATTGTCGTGATGTTGATGGTGTCACGACTTTCGCATCCATTGAGATCGCGTACATATACATGATATGTACCGGTAGTGTCTACATTGATAGTTTGGTCATAACTGTCTGTGGACCAGTAAATTGCATTGATATTTATTACTCCCGTTTCTAAAACAACAGTATTACCATAGCAAATCGTTTGATCTGGGCCGAGGTTGGCTGCATTAGGGTTTGCTGTGATGTTTACGGAAGCATTTGTTGTTCCGCAGGCATTGGTAATTTCTACTGAGTAGGTGCCTGGTGTCGTTACTGTTCTGTTTTGGTTTGTAGAGTTGTCATCCCATAGATATGTCGATCCGGATTCTGCGTTTTGCGCGTCTAGTGTAAGAGTGAATTGGCAGAATGTTGTGTCGTAAAGCATAGTGTTTGGAATGTAGGGGGGAGTACCCATTACATATGCAATAATGTTTTTCCAGATATTGCCTGTTTGGGTAGATCTAAATCTCCATGTACCTTGATTCTGATATGTTACTATTACAGAATCCTGGTTTGAAAATAAGTCTCCATTTGGATTTTCCCATCTAATACTAGTAGCTCCAGCATGAGCATGGAGGATAATCGTGTCGTTTGGACTGTCACAACGATATATTACGTTCGTCGTGTTGTTTGCGGTTACGGTTAGGTGATAAGTGATTGCTGACACTTGCATATAGCAAATACCAATCAACATAGTTAAAAATAAAAGTTTTGTTTTCATGATTTTTGTTTTTTTTGGGGTTATTTTTTTGTTTTTTTTCCTCACCCCCCAACCCCCTCTCCTACAGAGAGGAGAGGTGTTGAAAAGGTGAATAGTGTATTTATATTTTACTGATTTGGTGGAAAAAGTCAATTGAAATTACTCCCCCGCAGAAGTGCGGGGTCGTGATAAAAAGGGACGAAAGGTTGATGAAAGGTGGCTGAATAATTGCCGAAAATCCCTTTCCATAAAATGTGGGATATCCCCTTAAATCCCTCTGGCTTCGCCATTAAAGAAAAGGGAGAACATAAAGGGGGTATGTAAAAAGGGAGAACATAAAGAGGGAATTGTTGGTTGGTGGGGTGAGTGTAAGAGCGTGGAGAAAAATGTTAGTTGTCGAGTTGTATTCGATTTACATTATTACAACCATAAAAATGTGAGTTTTTATATATTATTACTCATGGAGTTGTGCAAGATCATAGTGTAATACCAGATGGAGCGAGTTGGAGGGAGTTTGAACGAATATCACCACTGACGTCGAGGGCTGCTTGGGGGTTGGGGGTGTTGATACCTACGCCACCTTTCCCATTTACTCCTGCAACAAAAGGGACATTGATGAGAAATTGTCCGGTTTTCGTAGAATTAAAATTATTTGTGTCACTATTTCGAATAAAGGTATAAGCATTCTTTACAGAAGCATTTTGTCATCATGCAAAACTATTTTTTGCGTCAATTATACTGTTTACTTTTCCACCAGGGATTACTGAGTATGGTGAGTTTCTAATTTCGTTACTACTTCCTCAACCAATAAATGAATAGTCAGAGGTGGAAATTGCGTTTATTATATTATTCCCTCATCCTCAACCAATAAATGAATAGTCAGAATATTCTATTGTGTTTTTTGATCCATTACCAATGAAGGATGTATTGCTATTAGTTATGTTTGATCCATTTTGTCCTCAGACAATTACTGAATAATCTCCACTGATGTTATTTTCATTTCCTCCACCAATAAATGTGTTTAATCATGTACTATGATTTGACTGTCCTCCTGCAATAGAAGAACCACCCCCATTAATGGTATTTGAGGATCATGCTATGAAGGATCAGTTAACTTCTAATGCGACGCTTGGTGTTATTCATCAGATGCCGACGAAGCCTCCTGTCGTGATGTTGAGAAAAGCACTTCAAGAAAGTCAGATATAAAATTTTTCGTTGAATCCTCAGAGCATCCATCTTTGTTGGGTTGTTTTGAAGTTGATGTTGGCGGCGTTGGCTGGATTGGTCTCTTGGATATAGACTTCTGTTGTTCATGATCCGAGGAGGTGGAGTTTGCCGCTCATAGTTGCGGTGCCGATACCGACGTTGCCGGTGTATCTGTAGACATCACTACCTGCTTCATCTCGGAGTTCACTACCGCCTGCTGTGCCGACTCATGAGACTACTAGACCTTGGCTAGGTGTGTAAATGAGGTTTCCGTTGTCGTCGATTCCTAGGACTTTACCGGAAAATGTGGTGTATGGGGTGAGTACATTATCGCCGATAAATATTCCTGTAGCGGAAAATTCTAGTCTTGGTGCGGTTTCTTGACCGTCGTCGGTGATAGTGATCTTGGCGATGGTTTGTCGCGCGTTGCTGATATCGGTATCTATCGTGAGTTGTGCGAGGACTATGACAGAGCCAAATCCAAACACTATCGTCAAAAATAAGAGCACGAGGTTCTTGAGTGAGATGGTATGGTTGTTGAGGTTGTGAGCGTAGAACATACTTAATGATAAATGATAAATGCTACAAATAATGATAAATGAAAGATGAAAGATGAAAGATGAAAGATGAAAGACTTGTCTACTTATAGACTATTGTAGATTTACAATAGTTCATTCTAGCAATTCATACATTCAACATTCAACATTTAAAATTAGTTTAATTATATGGGGAAAGGGTAAAAAAAGCAAATTTTCATATATGAAAATTTATTTGTTGTGTAGTAGGGGTTGTGGGGGTTTTTGGTAGGTGGGATAGATGCGCACCCGGGAGTAAAGCTAAAAAACTTAGGTAGTGACCGTGGTTTGCAATATAAAAAAAGCCTGGTCCTAAAGGACCAGGTTGGCTATGCTTCTACGATTTCTATTACTTGTGCTTCACATCTAGCTACGGCTTGTTGAACAGCTGAGGAGTCGAGATTTTCTTGTGAAATTACTTGTGCTTGTCCGCCGTTCATAGTGAAATTGGTAGGGGCAAATCTTGCGCATTTTCCACAACCGATACATCCGGGATGAATTACTAGTTGTTGGTGTTGTATGTTTGTGGTGTCTAGCGTAGTTGTGCTTTTTGTTTGTGGAGTTGGCTGGGTTATCGGTGTGTCTTGCTGACATCATCAGAGTGCGCTGAGTATTGAGCAGATTCATACGATGCTAGCGAGATGTTTTCGTTGTTTCATAGTCATGGTCGTATTGGTGAAGTATAAAATGTATGGAGGGTATATACAAATAGCTTAAATAAAACTTAAATAAAAAAGCTGATATAGTAATTTATGTATAGAAATTTTGAAACATGTATTAAAAAAAACGCTCCGCTGGGGTTACTTTTTCCCTTGATGGAAAAACTAACGAAAAAGATCAAGCCAGACTCAATCCGCCTTCGCCCAATACTTCGAGATAGGATTTGCTGTATAATCGCCTCAATCCCCACTGAATTACTGGGGCCCCATTTCGGCTCATAGTGTTTGTTTGCTTCGTTTGAAAATTGTCTCCTTTTCGGCTAGCACGAGTCTGGCGTTGTAGTAAAGTTGATTGATTTTTTTTATCAAAAAAATCCTGGCCCTAAATGACCAGGTTGGTGGTTGGTGTATTTATTTGTTTCTTAGTTGTTCAAATTCTTTGGTGGTTATTTCTATATCTCTTAATATTTTTTTGAGTAATCCTACTGAAATATCTTCTCACGCATGGACTGGTATTACTGTTGTTTTTCCTGATGGATGTAAGTAAAAAAAATGACTTCATTTGCTTCTTGCCAAATAAAATCATAGAGATAGCAGTATTGATATGAGTTTTTTTGGGGATATGGGATTAAGCTGTGGCATATTCTACGTTTAGAGATAAGACAAATTTGTCAGAAAGTTTTTTTGTTTTCATATCTTGGAGTAGTTGTAAACTTCATTCAGAAACTTCTACAAGTCTTTCCAAAAGCTGTGGAATAGTTTTTGCTTGGGTATAACATGCAGGCAACCCAACAACTTCTCCTGTATATATCCCATTTTTGTCTTTTTGAATATGTATAGAATATTTTTTGTTCATGATATAGATATAGTATATAAAAAGTTTTTATATTTTTTTATTGAATTCTACCATCATATCTATGACGTTTTTTAGTTCCTGAATGGCTTCTTGTTTGGTATATCAGAAAGCATATAGTGATTTTTTACCTACAACTTCTGCCAAATATCACTCCCCATCTTTTTTGATAGTAATATCCATGGTTTTTTTGTGAGAGATATAAAATATAGTTTTTTTGTAATTGAAGTATACGTATTTTGTAGGAAAATTCAATGCTAATCTCAGTTAAATCTATATGTATTTTTTTAAAAACAAAAAAAAGGCGGATGATATCCGCCCCTACAATATGTTCTAAAGTTGATAACTATTTTTTTGGGTTCATGAGTTTGTTGATAAGGAGTGGCTCGATTTCATCTTGAATGTATCTGTCGAGTGGTCTTGCTCCGTATTGTGGATCATAAATTTTGTCGATAATTTCCGTAATGTGTTTGTCAGAATATTTTGGTAATGTGATGTCTGAATTGACTTTTCGTTGACTCAAAAACTCGGTAATTTTGCCTTTCATAATTTTGACCAGTACGTCTTTTTCCAAATGTCTAAAGACAATCTTGTAATCAATTCTGTTGATCAATTCTGGAGTAAGGAAGTTTTTCATCTCCTCAAGCACTCTTTCTTTGACCTGAGCAAATGCTTTATCTTTTTTGTCTGCTACCTCTCCTGTGGAAAACCCTATGGTGCTTTGCTTTTTGACGAATTCATCTGAACCGATATTTGAGGTCATGATGATGATGGTGTTTTTGAAGTCGATGATTCTTCCCTTTGCGTCTTTGAGATGTCCTTCGTCGAGAATCTGCAACAAAATATTTAATACATCGCTAGAAGCCTTTTCTATTTCATCAAATAATATCACTGAATATGGTTTTCTTCTGACTGCTTCGGTGAGTCATCCTCCTTCATCATATCCGACATATCCCGCAGGCGAACCTATCAATTTGGATACGGAATATTTTTCCATAAACTCAGACATATCTATTCTGATCATCGCGTCCGCGTTACCAAAATATTCTTTTGCGATAAGTTTTGCCAAATATGTTTTACCTACACCACTTGGTCCTAGACACAAGAATGAACCGATAGGTTTGGTATATTTGATCACAGACAATCTGCTTCTGGTGAGTGTTTTGACTACTGCGTCGACTGCTTCGTCTTGTCCAACGATATTTTTTTTGAGCTCTGAAGCGAGTCTTCTAAGTTTTTCTATTTCTGATTCATTGACGATATTGGTAGGGATTCCTGTTTTGTCAGCCAAAACGTTTCCAATATCTTTTGCGTCGATGATGGGTCTGAGATTCATAGGAATATTTTTGTTGGTTCTGATTTTGAGCATTTCTTGTTTAGCCTCTTCTTCTTTGGATTTGAGTTCTGCTGCTCCAAAGTAGTCTTGTTTTTCGATAGCTTCTTCGATCTTGGCTTGGATTTTTGCAAGCGTTTCTTCGTATTTTTTGTAGTCTTTGTCGTTGTCGAGTTTTTGGTTCATAGTCGATTCTCTTGCGCATGCTTCATCGATGATATCGAGGGCTTTGTCTGGCAAAAATTTGTTCATCATATATCTTTTGCTGAGATTGATTGCAGCATCGATAGCTTCTGGAGTGAGCTGTACACCATGGAAATCTTCGTAGGTTTGTTTGAGTCCCATGAGAATTTGTTTGGTTGATTCCGTGTCAGGTTCGTTGACGATAACTTCTTGAAATCTTCTTTTGAGTGCCGCATCTTTTTCGATGTATTTTTGGTATTCATTGAATGTTGTAGATCAGATCAATTTTATTTTTCCTCTAGAAAGAAGTGGCTTCAACATCTGCGCTGCATCACCATTTTCTTGTCCTCCTGCACCGATGATGGTGTGGATTTCGTCGATAAAGAGAATGATATTGTTGGTAGGATCGATAGCTTCTTCGAGGATAGATTTCATTCTTGATTCAAATTCTCCTCTATATTTTGTCCCCGCTACTACGGTACCCATATCGAGCAAAAATATTCTTTTGTTTCTGAGCTTTTCTGGTACATCACCGCTAACCAGCTTCTGAGCTAGTCATTCTACGATAGCAGTTTTTCCTACTCCAGCTTCTCCGATGATGAGTGGATTGTTTTTGTTTTTTCTCAAAAGCGTATAAATAATTTGATGTATTTCATTTTCTCTTCCGATGATAGGATCAATCATGCCGTCCTTCACTTCTTTTGTGAGGTCAGTACCAAAGTATTCTATGGTAAGTTTTTTTTCTTCTTTTTTGGGTTTGTCGCCTGTAGCAGTTGTATTGTCTTTTTCTACGATTTCACTTTCAACCGCATCCAAGAGCATATTCACATTGTGTATTTTTTCCATCTTTTCTAGGTTCATAAGTTTGATCTTGTTAATATCTAAATTGAACGTTGCAAATATTTTACTTAAGACTTGCAAAAAAGCAAATAATCACATCTCTCATATCATAGGATTTTTTGTGAGTTTTTTGTAGTTCTCATATATGGTTTCTGGTGTTTTATTGTGGGTATATAGGTAGTCTACAAATTGATTTGACAAATCATCAAATGATGCCAAAAATAGTATATCTAGGTCTAATTTCTTGATATTTTTGTTTATGTGTTTTGTGAGTTCTTGGGCAAAGTTTTTGTTGAAGGGAAGTATTTTGGATGGTTTGTTGCTCATATTTTTCTTGTGACTTTGATATCTTTGCTCAAAATATTCGTCTAAAATTTCTTCTGAAATGCCTAGTAGTTTTCGAAAAATAGTAGTGAAGTCGTTGTGTTTGAGGTACAATGAAATTCCCCAAAACATATCTTCGCCATGAATTGATTTTTGTCTTTTGGTGTATGCGAGTTTGTTTGCATGCATGATACACATGCTAGAATGGTCGGTAAGGAGTGTCTGTATCTGAGAAAACATATGGTTCATAGTCTGATATAAAATCGATATCATCTACAATATTTTTTTGGTAGGTAAATTCAAGAAGTGATTTATATTAGATACAAGTATCAAGATATCAGAAAACTTTAATATATTTCTTGATTATTTCTCGCTTATGATTACCAATATAAGGCTTAAGTCTTTATACTTTCTATATAAACATATGTTGTGATTTTTGAAATCATTGTTTTCACCTCGTGTGCATCCTATGAATGTTGTTTGGTTGCGCAAAAAAATATTGTTGCAAAATCTTGAGTATCTGCAGTCATTGCAGCCACAATCCGCTATTTTTCCTGTATTAAAATCCAATGCGTATGGACATGGATTAAAACAAATTGTCAAAATGCTCGCAAGAACTGACGTTCCTTATATTGCCGTAGATAGCTATCCTGAATATGTTGTGGTAAAAAAACATTGTAAGATTCCTGTGCTGATTTTGTGAGAAACATTATTAGAAAATTATAAAAAATTTGATCACAAGACGACGACATTTTGTGTGTACAACTCAGGGACTATTAGACATCTTGGAAGGCTAGGCAAAGCGACGAAAATCCATCTTTTTCTCAATACGGGGATGAATAGAGAAGGAATTCAGGAAGATGAATTGTCACATATCATAAAAGAGTTGCAAAGTCATCCTAATCTTGTCGTTGAATGAGTGTTGTCGCATTTTTTTGATGCGGATGCGCTTTCTGATACCACTATTGCGGAGCAGATTCAGACGTTTAAACGTATGTATTACAAAATTTTGGATGCGGGGTTTGCGCCTATGCGAAGGCATATTGGCAATAGTGCAGCGATGTTCAAAATTACTGATGATTTCTTCAATGCATATAGGCCGTGATTGGCTTTGTATGGGTACAATCCGCTTCATACCCAAGATCCGATGTATAAAAAATGAACAAATATATTCCCTGTGCTTTCCATCACGTCGAGAGTGATAAGTTTGCAAACTATTCGACCCGGAGAGGGAGTGAGCTATCATCACGACTATAGACCAAGCGATAGAGAAATCGTAGCTACGGTTCCGTTTGGATATGCAGAATGACTCTCGAGAAGCGCTTCTGGCAAGATATTTATCAAACACAAAAAAACTTTTTTTCGTCAGGTCGGTACTATTTGTATGAATCTCTCTACCTATATAGTAGATAGTGCTGTCCATATTGGTGATGAGGTTGAAATTGTTTCTGACAATCCTCGTGCAAAAAATTCTTTGATGAATTTGGCAGAGCAGAGCTGAACTATCGTGTATGAATCGTTGGTAAAGTTGGATAGAGGAATTAGGCGTGAGATACTATAAAATTAATGAAAAATTAAAAATGAAAAATTAATAATGTAGGATTTGCTGGGAAAAACTATCGTATACTACAATAGTAAATAATAAGACAACACAAAAATCATTCATCATTCATCTTTCATCATTCATTTGTTTTTTTATATTTATATATTTTACATATGGCTTTTTGGTATGCGTTGATAAGTGTGTTTGTGGTAAGTATAGTGGCGTTGATAGGTATTGTGACGTTGTGACTTCGTATGTCTTTGCTCAAAAGAATAGTCTTGCTAATGGTGAGTTTTTCTGCGGGAGCATTGCTTGGTGACGTATTTTTTCATCTCTTGCCTGAAGTGGTAGGGGAGTGATGATGGCCTATTTCTGCGTCGTTGCGAATTCTGTGATGAATTTGTTTTGGTCTGATTACGGAAAAAGTTATTCGTCGAAATCACTGTCATATGCCAGTGACCAAGGAGCATCACCATCCGTTGGCGATTATGAATTTAGTTTGAGATATGGTGCACAATTTGATTGATGGTTTGATTATTGGTGCGAGTTATCTCGTGAGTATCCCTGTTGGAATTGCGACTACGCTTGCGGTAGTTTTGCACGAAATCCCTCAGGAGATCTGAGATTTTGGTGTACTTGTTCATGGTGGTTTTAGCAAAAAAAGAGCGTTGCTTTTGAACTTTGTCACTGCGATGACTGCGGTAATTGGGGTGATACTTGCCTTTGTATTGTATCGTTATGTTGATGGTATGGTTGCGATGTTGATACCGTTTGCAGCAGGGACATTCATTTATATCGCTGGTAGTGACCTTATTCCTGAGCTTCACAAAGAAAATAAACTTTCTCAGACACTTCCTCAGTTGGCTTTTTTCCTTCTTGGTATCTGAGTTATGTCGATATTGTTGTTGCTGGAGTAAAAAAGTTTTTTTAAAAAAAGTCCCTCTCATTTAGTGGGACTATTTTTTTTCTTTTTGAATTTTGCTATAGTGATAAACCCTAGTGCCATCCCAAAGATTGGGGCAAAGAGTATCGCATTGCGAATGCCGTTTTCTAGCTTCTCTGGAGTAATCCCCCAGTGGAGTATGTAATAGAAAAACAATAATCTTCCACAATAAGTGCTTATATATACTAGCAAGAAACATAGTATAAAAAGCGATGTTTTCCCAAAAAACTTTGCTAAGTTTTTCTGTTTTTTTGTTTTTCTTGTGTGTTTGTTTACTATTCTATTGCTTTTTTGTAGTAGTTTTTCATAGAATCCACTTACCAGCAGCTCCGTAAGAAATGCTGCGAGTTGTAAGGTGCTTGCCATGATAAAATCCATACCGATCCACCATATATGGTAGCATAAAAATACTATATTCACTAAAACAATTATAATCAATAGTCTTTTGGAAATAGTAAATAATTTTTTTGTTTTTTCCAAAATGTGTTTCATCTTTATTTGTTTTAGGTTGTTTGTTTATTTTTGTTTTGATTTGTATGTATATATATTTTTTTGTATAAAGCAATGGTTTGTAAATCTTGAAAAATTATCATTCAAAGTGCACTACTAATAGGGTTAATGTTCTTTTTATTTTTATTTTTTTTGTGTTTAGCATTTTTGTCAGACAATATAGTGTTTTTTCGCAATCAATGAGTATATGTTTTTTATCACAAAAAAAACTCCCCGCGACACTACATCACGAGGAGGTAATTTAATTACGATTTATTACAATTAATTAAGCCCGATAGGGCAAATTACGTTTTATTGTTTATCCGCTATTCTCTGCATCATAAGCAAGATATATCATCTGATCTCTTTCATGTCGGGTTTGCTAATATCATTCATTATTCTATTTTTCTTGAGGGCTTGCAAATGGTTGGTATACCAATATTCACTGTCTGTTGAATTATTTACTCCACCATACAATAGTCTAGAAAGTACTGTACCGAGTTGTGATCTTGTTATCGTATCTTTAGGATTGAATTTTTTTTGGGTTGTTTTACCGTCAGATTCTCGTCCCATTAGACCAAGTTGACAAGCTGTTTTTATATAAAATTTAAGTTCTGAAGGCTGAGTGTTTATATCTCCAAATGTACAGTCCAATTTTGTATTAGGCATTTTTTTGAGTACTTTGATAGCAAACTCTGTCACCATTTTGGCAAAATGTGATCTAATGATAAAATCATTTAGATTGGCTTTGGTAATAGG
>CAYXTU010000031.1:0-11779 GCA_964468245.1 uncultured Candidatus Peribacteria bacterium
TATCTGTCTGTAATACGCGTCCATCAATGCTTTGCGTATAATCTTGTCTTGGACTGGTCTTTTGTTGACATACATTTTGATATTTTCTGCAGATCCAAAGAGCAATTGAGCATTTCCTACAATACCATAAAGCGAGAGTTCCTCCCCTGTTTGTTGTATTTCTTTGATATGAGGTGACCAATCTTTTTTGTAAATATCGGTTATCCTCTCCATCAGAGATTCTCTAGGTTGCAAGTCAAAAACAACCTTATCGCTTTTTTTGAAAACAAATGTTTTGTCTGGGTGCATGAGAGCGATATCTACGATATAGTTGTAGCAATAAAAAAATTCAGTCTGTGAAGATTTGAGAAATTTGAGTCTTGCAGGTACATTATAAAACAAGTCCTGAATAGTTACCAACGTCCCATGAGCGAATCCAACGGGTTGATGTTTGATAATCGGATCCATTCACAATTTTGTAATTTTGCTCCCTATTTCACTATATGCTGTTTTGGAAATCACGGTAGTTTTGCTGACTTCTGCGATACTTGCCAATGCCTCACCACGAAACCCGTAGCTAATAAGATTGAATAAATCTTGTTCTCCATGAATTTTGGAGGTAGCATATCTTTCAAACAACAAATCCATATCTGACAACTCTATTCACGATCCATTGTCTTCGACACTGATAAGACTTTTTCATCCATCATGAATATCTATCTGAATCTGCGTCGCTCATGCATCCAAACTATTTTCTACGAGTTCTTTGAGAATCGAAGCGGGCCTTTCTACTATCTCCCCTGCTTTGAGCCTATTGATAAGATATTCTGGAAGTTTACGGATAGCCATAAATTGACTAAAATATTAAAATATTTTTGTCTCCCTTTGAAAAGGGAGAAGCCGAAGGCAGAGGGATTTATACAATATAAAGATTTTAAAATTAAAAATCCTCCATCCGCGAAATGCGGATACCTCCTCCTTCACAAAGGAGGACATTAAACACACTTTTTGTAAACAAGTTTTTACTAATTTACCTTGATTTTTCAACTAGATTACTCATAAACAATTATCAATTGACTATAGTCCATACTACAACAATTCTTTTACTTTTCACTGTTCACTTTTCACTTTTCACTATTTTTTTTATGGAGTATATACAAGCACTTCTCAGAAGATATCCCAATCGTATAAAATATGGAATTTTGATTCTGGACATTTTTGCGATGATTATTGCTATCAGAACGTATGTAAATTATGTCTCCATTGAAACTGCTATCGAAGAAGCGACTATCCAACAACAAGTCAAAACCGAAGAACTTGCATTTACCCAAAACTTTTTGGTTAATTACGAAAAATCAGAATATGCAAAATATTTCCTTGAACATGAAAACAATATGCTCTTGGGTGATGAATTTATTATAAAATTTGAGGAGATGTATCAGAAACAGCAGGCTAACACATGAACGAAAACTGACTATGTAGATTATGAAGATAAAAATGTGAATAGTCCTCAAGAATGATGGAAAAAGTTTATCTTGGAAAAAATCAGCAAATAGGTTTTTTGAGTTGAATTATGAGTATATATGCTTACTAATATAGTTGTATTATTTATCCTCTAGCTAACAAAAACTATGAAAAAAATCTTTTCTCTTGTTGCTCTTGTAGTAATTTCTCTTTTTTTCCTCTCATGATGTACGACCAAAAATAGTATAAAGGTCGGCGATTTGGTTTCTCTTACCTATACTGCTACATTTCCAGATGGGCAAATTTTTGATCAGAATACTGATGAAACGCCACTTATGTTTATTGTGGGTTCTGGTAGTGTAATCGCTGGTTTAGATCAAGGTGTCGTAGGTATGAAGGTTGGGAAAACCAAAACTATCACTATCAAACCTGAAAAATGATATGGAAAACTTTACAACAAAAATAATATTCAAAAAATTTCTCAACTTATTTTTGATAAACTCAGCATTACGCCAGAAAATGGGACTACACAAAAACTTGGCGATATCCAGGGTGTGGTAAAATGAACAGAAGAAGATAAGGATGGTAATATATTGGTACTTTTTGATATCAACCCAAGAGAAACTCGAGACACCTTGAAATATAAAGTAACTATTCTCGCTAAACAAGAAAACTAGAAGACTAGATGTTAAACTTCTAAACTAATTTTGAATTTTGAATTTTGAATGTTGAATGTAGGACTTTGTATTGTATGGACTATTGTAATATAACAATAATTTGTAAGTAAACAATTCTTTCATTAAGCATTAAGCATTAAGCATTTAGCATTAAGCATTTAGCATTTAGCATTAAGCATTTAGCATTTAGCATTTAGCATTAAGCATTTAGCATTTAGCATTTAGCATTTATAATTTATAATTTATCATTGTTTTTTTGTTGATGCAGTTATTTAAGAGAGTGCTGTTGTCATTATTTCCCGACGAAATAGTTTCACAAACTATGAATCCTGCAAGTATGTTTATTTCGTTTATTTCTACGAAAGAGTTTTTTTCTGTAATAAACAGAAAGATTGTAGAAAATTATAAACTGAATCTTTTTGATGTGACGCTCGATCCCTTTGAATTTAAAATCGGGTTCTGAGAAAACCTGAACATCAAGCCAAAAGATATTGATACCTATTATAGTTATTGTGCAACTGCAAACCTCAATGGGTATAGATTTTTTTCTCCTGCAAATATTTCCAACAATCTAGCTCTTGTCACTTCTCTCTATGTCAAAGATATTTTTAGATCCTATCCACCTGAATATTATCTGAATTTTTTGTATACTATTTTTTTGTTGAATTTTGTATTTCTGGCAAGGATCAAAGTCTTCCCCTACAAAGATAGAGAAAAAAATTACAACTGGTTTGTAGAAGTGGTTTTTTCTTTTTATGGATTTGTATTTCAACAGACGGGACAAAAAATTGATACAAACATTGTCAAACAAATAAAAAAAGAATTATTAAATCAGATTGAATTGTTTTTTTTGTTGTTTGCTGTATATGAAAACTTTGGTACATTATTTGTCTATCCCAATACTACCGACAAAGATTTTTATTCTTGGCTTTTTTATGATGAGCTCAAATCCCCACAAAAAGCTATCTACCAAGATTTTGTTGATAACTATTCAGACTATATCAATACAACCAATTTTTCATGAATAGAAATAAAAATTTTACCATCTATACTTCCTGCCGATATTTTACTTAGATATCTTTTTTTGGATACAGATATGTTTTTGATCACTGACACTGTGGTTTCTAAACTATTTGACAAAAAAACACTTACTACCTTTATCAAAAGCTTCCGTAAAGATAGTTCTCAATTAGAAAAATTTTTGCTTTATATTACTGATTACAAAAATTTAAAAAAAAATTTTTTTGGATGAGTACAAAAATATATGATTACCGTATTTAGAGATAATGGTGATAATGTCTGACCTATCCAAGAAGATTTGGATGATCTTATGTCCTCTATCGGTGATGATATTGAAAACATCGAAAGCTTTAAAATTCCAGAAAGAATCAAAAAAGAATCAAAAATGATGGAAAAACTCTTAAACTTTTATCTAACCTTTGTTGGATGATCTTGGCTTTCGAGAGGTGACAGTTTTTTTGTAAGACTATTTAGAAACCCGATTATTAAAAATATCGTACAAAATACATATACTGATCATAGCAAAAACAATACCCTTGTGTATTATGGACAGCTTCTCTATCGTTATGGAAAAAATGTGTTTTTTTATAAACATACTGCTGACAATGTAAGAGCATGAAAACAAAAGTTTTTTTTACCGTATAAAACTGATATCAAAAATATATATTCCAATGCTAGTTTACTCAAAGCATTTGATGTTAGCAGTATTGCAACTATTTTGCAAGATATAAATCCAAAAGACATTAGGCTCTATATCAAAAATAAAAAAATTATTGAACTTTTTAAATGACTTATGTGAAAAGAAATTTCTGAAATAATTCATTTGTCTAATATGGATTTTGTGTGATCTATCTATCAAGATATTAGTAATAATCTAGACACATTTGATATACTCTCTGTTCTGAAAAAAGAATTGACTGATCAAGATATTTATCATATCAAAGAAAATATCTACAATCTAGATTTTTGGATCAGCAAAAAATTTTGTAGAGCAATACAAGAAAATACTATAGTACTCAAAAATGAATATAGCGATCTTGTACTTTTGAATATTTTTTCTACTATCAGAGAAACGTTTTTTGGATTATTAATTTATCTCACCTACATCCAAGGGCAAAATACTATAAAATCACCTATAGATACGAGTATACTTATTACCCTCTATATACAAGAAATTTTGCATATTGATCCTTACTATCACAAAAAAATACTTCGTATTATAAGCAATTTACAAGCAGACTTTAATGAAATTATCATGCACTGGATAGAAATCGATGACAACAAAGATTACCTCAAAATAGGACATACCAATCGAACAACTTTTTGTGCAAACAAAACTCCAGAAGAAATTAAAAAGAAAATTATCAGTGAAGACATTATCCGATTCACTTGATTTCTCAAAAATATCACCTATTATAACAAAAGATTTTTGATGCCACAATAACAAACGCATAAACGAATAAACGTCAAAACGAATAAACGACGTTACATCGTTTCAGCGCTTAAGCGTTTTATCGTTTTATCATAAAGTCATGAAGTGCCCAAAGTGCCAAAGTATGGAAACTAAAGTCATCGATTCAAGAGTTATTGAAGATGGTCAAAGCATAAGAAGAAGGAGAGAATGTGAATATTGTCAGCATAGATTTACTACTTTTGAAAGAAAATGATTTACGGAATTGGTAGTCATCAAAAAAGATAGTAGCAAAGAAATGTATGACAGACAAAAGCTCAAAAAAGCGCTTTTGTTGGCTTTTGCAAAAAGAGAAATCGATAGAGAACAAATAGAAAATCTTATCAATAATTTGGAAGCAGAATGGTCGATAGACAAAAATGAAATCAGCTCCAAAGAGATTGGTGATGATGTTCTTAGAGCATTAAAAAAAATAGACCCTGTGGTCTATGTTAGATTTGCTTCAGTATATAAATCGTTTGATAGTCTAATGGACTTTAAAAAATTTATAGACTAAAATTATTTTGTATAAAGGTTCTAAGTTAAAAGATTAGGAAATATTATTCTACAAATTCTTTGAGATTGATAAATTCTATTTCTTCCCTAGTTTGCCCAAGATCAAAAAAGGTAAATTCTTGAAGTTCTGGAGTATGTGCCATACAACAGTCTTTGATTACTGTAATAGCAAATTCTCTATCGTATGCATCTTGGACAAAACTTCTTACGCACAAATTGGTAAGAATTCCACAGACAATAACATGCTTGATGCCTTCAAGCTCTTTTTCTAGTGATGTATTATAAAATGGACTAATTTTGTTTTTGATAATAATGGTATCTGTTTCCTCAACCTTGAGTGTAGAGATAATCTGTGTCTGCGGGCCAAAATGTTCTAATGAATCCGTCTCTCTATGTTTGGTGAATATAATTTTGTAGCCTCTTGTTCTACAATGATCTATGAGATATTGCACTTTGCCAAGTACTTCCTGAGCGTCTCCCACATAGTATTCACTTTCTGGGTTGATCCACTCTTCTTGAAAATCTATAAGTACCAAAGCCGTTTCTGTCATATCTATGATAATAATATAAATGTGTAGTATTTAGCGTAATGATTTGGAAATGATTTTCAAAAGGAAAAAAAGTAGAGTGAAAACGCTCTACTTTTTTTGGTTGGAGATTTTTTATTGAATTTTCACTTTTGTTGCTTGTAGATATGCTTTTTTCGATCGAATTTGTGCTTTTTTCGATCGAAGTTTTACTTTTTGTAATCTATTTTCTATTTTTTTTGATCGTAGATATATTTTCAATATACCCTTTATTTGCGATCTTTGCGTAATGATACCATCGAAAAATTCAATAACTTGGTCGTCCTCAAACATATGCTTGAAGAGTTTTGGTGGAATCGTTTTTTGATCAACATATGATGATGATCGATGAAACGTGTCCTTAAAATTATTCATTCCCAACTCATCTATAGCGATGAGCATTGCAGAATAGTCTCCACATCTCTTGTAGAATAGTTCATACATAACTGGGCAATCTTTTCCTAGGTATAAAACCAAAAAATTGTTTTTGTTTACAAAACTAATAATTTCTTCTTGGGTTTCTTTGATTTTACAAAAATCAAAAACGCCAAATTTCTTTTTTTGTTTTTTTATTTCTCGCATATTTTTTTATTTTTTTGTTATTTATATAGTGTTATTTATTTACTTTTTGAAATCAACTTTTTTTTATATATGTGTCATAGCTTAGTTATCATAATATATATAGCCCAAACAGCCAAAAGTACTATAAGTATCATACATACTAATGCTCAGCCTACGTAATTGGGGAATATAGTGTATCGTGGTTTTTGGAAAAATTGCATCTTGAGCGCCGGCATAGCCTTGAATGTTTTGAATGTTTCATTGAGAGGAAAGCTTTCTATTTTGCCGATAGCAAGTGAATATTTTCCGTAATTGTCTGAATTGGAAACTATAATCGTATACTTCCCTGCAGGAACCTGTTTTTCTCGTTTTGGTCACTGGAGATACTCATCTCCGGCAAATTTTTCAAAAAATTTTGATCGTTGCCATACTTTACCATCTAGTCTTGTATATACTGCATCATTGCCTTGTATAATATCTACCGTAAAATCTGTTCTACTTCATGACATATCTGGCACTACCAAATTTGCATACAAGAGAAATCCTGTATCAGAAACAATTTGATATATATCTTTTTGTCCTGAAAGGATACCATAAAATGCTTGAGATACCTCAGGATTTTGGATATACGTTATCTCTCCTGCTGGTTGTTTGAAAACCAGTCTCGGCTGATGTGCAAAAGAAAAACCAATAAACAATACAGCAAACGTAAGTAATGCAATTTTTTTCATAAGAAAAATTACTCTATAAAAATACTATACTTCTTGAATATACTGTTTAAACAGATTTCCCTTTTCCTCAAAATTTTTTCGTATACTATAACTTGGCGATGCAGTAGAAAGTAAGCATATCTTGCCTGTTTTGGTATATTTGTAGGCAAACTTTACTGCCTCTTGCATATCACGTGTTTGAAATATTTTTATCTCTCCATTGTCATTTTTTTTGATCGCATCAAAAATTTTTTTTCCTGAATCTGGAAACAACACAACATTTCTTATCTTGTATTCAACTATTTTTTTGGCTAATTCATCAAAAACATATCATCTATCCGTTCATCAAAGAAAAATCGTATCTATATCTTTGCCAAATGTTTTGATAGCTTGAATAGTACTCTCAGGAGTCGTCGAGATAGCGTCGTCTATCCAGGTAATTCATCAATAGATTCAGATATTTTCCATTCTATGCGGAAGTCCACTGAATGTAGCCAACGTAGTATATAATATTTTGTAGTCTATATGCATAATATCACAGATTCATACTACCGCACAAATATTAATCATATTGTGTTCTCCTCTGAGGAGAATATTTTTGTCATCAGCTATCTTTTTTTGTTGAAGAAAAAAATCACCATCTTTGTACGTATATTCGCCTTCCTTACCAAATATGTGGACATTGAAACCCTTGAAATCTTCTCCCTCCAGCTCATTAGTTTTGATAATTTCATATCTCAATACATTGTGTTCGCTTCCATAGAGGATATTGAATTTTGCCTTTTGATAATTATCAAATCACTGATGCCGATCTAAATGATCAGGATAAATATTGAGCAATACACTGATATAATTTTTTTTTGTTAGTCACTCGAGCATGTAGCTTGAAACTTCAAAAACCGCATATTGTTCTTTTTGTGACTGAAGATTGTAGGTATCAAGATAATCTAGTACAGGATTACCGATATTTCCTATAAGGATAACATTTTTGCCAGCATTTTTGAGGGTTTCATAAGTCAGCGTAGCAGTCGTTGATTTACCTTTTGTACCAGAAATAGCAATTATTTTCCCCTGATACCAATCAAAAAATATTTGTGCTTGTGAGGTAATTTTTTTGCGAAATGGAAACACCTTTGGATGATATAATGATATCCCTGGAGTTTTGATAATTATGTCAAATTGTTTGAGATAATCTAAATATGTTTCTCCCAAAATAATATTAAATTCTGGATACATTCACAATGATTGTGCAATATTTTCTAGGTTTGTTGCCAATCATTCTATCTGATTTGCTCAATCGAGAATAGTAATATCTCTTGGAGAAACGCCAATATTCAAAAGAAAATGAAGTGAAGATGTTCCCTCTCTCCCATATCACAAAATAGCAATTTTTTTGTTGTGAAATATAGATATCTCTCCCATGATGGTGTACAAAAACAATAATATACCGTATATGTATATTTTTGGGTAAATAATGCAATCAAAAGAGATATTTTCTTAGCTCTACAAAAACACAAATATCAGTAAATTTGGGAGTTTTTTTGTTCTTTTATTACCTTATGTTTCTTTATTTGGGGCTTTTCGTACCCCAAACCCCACGACCAATATTTTTGTCAGGATACAAAAATACTGGACAAAAAAATCCTTTTTTTCCGCTAGTAGGGCAATAGCACGTCCTATATCCCTATCACTTTGGGATTGGTTTTTTTGCTTAGACGAATATATCGAGATTGGATGAATATCTTTTATTCTTATACGATACGTTCCTCGACCTACTTTTCACGCTGCATTGTTACTAGCGGGGTATTTTTGTTTTGATATAAGAGCACATGAAAAGGTTTGTTTTTGAAAATTCACTGACATTCTTATTTCACAATAATATAATCAAAAGAGATAGCTCCCACTCTCCTTGATTTTTTTGAACTAATAGCTAGTGTATATATACTTTATTTTGCTTGTATATACAGGTATGAAAGCTTTCCAAACATTCTATTTTGGCTGATATAGTTTTGATCCTACTACGCTCAAAGCGTCATTTTCATATTCTTTTGATCACGAAGTGAATTTTGTAGAAACTATAGATTTTGCTTGTCCTGGATTTACGCCGATTGCGCATATAGATACTCGAGTAATAAATACCCTCCTCTTCCATACGTCTTTGGCAGTAGGAATTAGCTATTATAAGCTCTGTCCCACAAGCGATTTGGTCATAGAACATGGCTTGCTCAATCAAGATCAGCAAAATTTTTGGAAAATATTTTATACACAAGGGTTGGGAGAATTTTTCTTTACCAACAATCTTTCTCCAAAAAAACTTCTCAACTTTGTCAATTGAACTTCCCAGACACCAAATACCCTTTTTCCATCAACTTCATGAATTCCTATGGTCGCTATTGGTGGTGGAAAGGATAGTTTAGTAAGCGTAGAACTTATAAAAAAACTACATATTCCGTTTTATACCTCTACATTTGGCAAGGACTATTATCTCCACAAACTAGTTGGTGATAAAATTTGAGCGCCGAGATTGCTCATACAAAGGACTATGGATCCTAAATTATTTGAAATGAATCAGCAAGGATATTACAATGGTCATGTACCTATCAGTGGAATTATTGCTTTTGTACTGACTATGGCGGCATATATCTATGATTATTCTGCCATTATTATGTCCAATGAAAAAAGTGCCAATGAAGGAAATACAGTCCTCGACGGCATTGAGATCAATCATCAGCGATCCAAAAGTTATCAATTTGAATCAGATTTTAATCAGTATATCAAAAAATATCTTTCTCCTGACCTCCAGTATTTTAGCTTATTGAGAGGTATGTACGAGATAAAAATCGCTAAATTGTTTAGTAATTATCCGCAGTATTTCGACACGTTTAGTAGCTGCAATAATAATTTTAAAATCATCGAAACCAACAAAACTACCCAGCATCGTCGATGTGGAATCTGTCCAAAATGTGCATTCGTCTATACTATTTTGAGGCCGTTTATAAGCGATGAGGATACTCAAAAGATTTTTGGCCAGGAATTGTATGACAATAAAAAGCTACTTCCGCTCTACAAAGAATTGTTGGGGATTGAGTGAATTAAGCCGTTTGAATGTGTAGGTACCAACGAAGAAGTGACGTACGCGATGTATCTCCAGTATAAAAATATATCTGAAAAAAATATTTGACCGATTCCTCCGATTTTGGAAATGTTTAAAAACGAGGTTTTGTCTACCCTCTCTCCAGATATTCTGACCAACCTAGAACAAAAACTTTTTGCTACCACACGAGAAGATACCAACATACCTGAAAAATTTAAAGATATTTTAGTTTGATAACATTTTTTTGTATGACAACTCATCTCAATAGCCTAGAAATAGCTCAATGAACAACAATACAAAATTCTCTTTGCGTTGGCGGACTAGTCAAAAGCAATGCTCAACTCAATGCCATAGCCAATACATTGGATCCTGCCGTGTATTTTTCCGCTCAAGAGGTAATGAATCATTGTACGCAAGAATGCCAACTTCCCTGCACGGATGATACCAAAAATTCCATAGCCAATATTTTGAGCAAAGAAATCTCCTCAACATAACTATTATTATGCGTAAATTTACAACACTGTCAATTTAATATAATAGTAAAGGCAGTGTTTTTTTGATTATTTATTTGCTGAGAGTATACTAGTATAAACAATCCTTTACCTGTTTGTACTCCACACAATGATCAAAACACTTACGCATCATGTCCACAGACTCCCTAGATTGGGTAAATTTCTTTTGTGAATATGTTTTTTGCTTGGACTTTTTGCTGCAAGCTTCAGAGCACTCTATGCGGACAATTTGCCGTTTGAAACAGAAATTGCAAACATGTTTACTAGTTGGTTGAATACATGATATTATTCCAACACCCACTTCAAATATGGGGGAAACAACTTTGTTGGTATTATTTTCCGACAATCATGATTGACACTTACCGTACCACAAGAAATCACCATAAACAGTGGTAATGCTGGCATGCAAACCATTCGCTGCTCAGAAAAACTCAGAGGAATATATTATAACAACCAAAGAGGACGAAGAATCTGGCCTTTGGATACAGGTAATTTAGATATTCTTCAAATTTCGCCCTATTCACAAGGATGATATACAGGAATGACCATGACCAATGGATTTTTTACCAATTGTACGGGAGTACCATCAGGTGGATATGTTCCTCTCGCCAATGAAGTATATGGACAAATAGACCATGTAATTGATGGACAGACAGGATTTAGTATGTATGCTTGATTGGTATATAACTTTACTGGTAATCTTATTAGCTGAGCAAGTTTTGCTCATACTCTACAGATATTGACCTGAGGCGTACATTCAGGGTTTATCTTCGACAACAACGGAGGTATCGCACAACTTGGTATGAATATGCCATGGTGCCAAAGTTTTGATTCATCACCATCTATACAACCAATCATTATTCCACAAGGAGGAGATATGACATTTACTTGTTATGGAGCTAGTGCTAGCGGATATAGACTTGATATATTTTTGTCTGGCGCTCCCAGCCCTTTGTATAGTAACAATATAATAACAGATGCAAGTTCTAATGTATTTTTAGCCTGATCGGGGCTCGCTTCTGGAAACTATCTAGCAACATGTACGGTTGTTTGACAAAGTTTTTCATGACCTCAGTGTGGAACACAGATACCATTTACGGTGACCTGAACAGGAACAACTTCTTCATGAAGTGGTTGTGCTGCAAATTTCCAATGAGAAATAAATTTTGTATCATATAATGGAAGTACTGTTATCAACTCATCTATTAGTACATATTACACTAATTCAAC
>CAYXTU010000032.1:0-11347 GCA_964468245.1 uncultured Candidatus Peribacteria bacterium
GAGCTGCTATCTATAATAATAGTGATGCAGGTATTGTGTTGAAAAACACTTCGTGAAATGTCTTGAATGATGTGATGATCTATAATAATATAATAGGAATCAGAACTGTTTATGGTTCTCAGGGAAATATGTTTTATGGAGAACTCAATATGTTTGCTAATTCATGAGGAAATTTTGCATGAACGATAGGAAATGATAGTTACCTTGCGCCAGGATCCTCTGATATTTTTGCATATCCATGATCATTGACTACGTGAACTACCGCGATGTCTTGTGCATACGCTACCAATCCTACACTCTCTGGAACTACTACAACACTTCTCAATACTCTATGTACAAATAAAGGTACTACCTGATTTGTCATAAATACTACTAATTCGTATGCTACCTATGCGTTTGGACTCAATATGTACAAACAAACGCTACCATTTAGATATGATAGTGGAAATACTCTTGTAGAAATACCTTCACAATATGATGCGACGAAATATATTGCTGAAGTATTTGCTATCTGGGACACTACTCCAGAAAATGTATATTTTGCAAGTACATGACGAGCAGAAGCTGGCACCTGGTATATGACCAACGTCTATACTGCTAGTGCGCTCAACCTTAATGTGCCAGTAAGCGTAAGTTTTTTGCCAAGTACTACCTCATGATATCTTATTCTTAGTGGTGTCGTGACAGGACTTACTGGTATAGTAAGCAATGGAACGCCTATACAAATAGCGGTATTTACTCGTACAGGATACAATGAAGTCATTACCGGAACTATAACTATAGGAACCGTGAGTACAGGATTTACCGTAATCACTAGATGATACAATCAAGTTCCAGACACATGATCATTTGCATTTGGCAATCTCAGCAGCCTTGGACTTTCTCTTTTTACGGGAAGTACTGTCATGGTATGAGGTATTGAGACCTGAGTTTTGGCCTCAATTACCTTTTCTCCTAGTACTACTTCTGGACGACTAGAAATCTATTCGTGATCTACGCTCATCACCTCATGAACATCAGGACTCTCTGTATATAGCGGAAATACCGTAAAAGCTATTGCACAAAGTAGCTCGTGATATGGACAAACAATCACGTGATATATAACTATAGGACAATGAACAGGGATGTTTACGATCAAAACTAAATGATCTGACACCATTCCACCTTCTACTCCTACGCTCACGTATCCACTCACAGGGGAAGAATTATTTTTTATCAGTTTTGACTGGATCGCTAGTGTAGATACATGATCTGGTATTTATGGGTATGAGTATGAAATAGCTGAAGACAATGGATTTTTGGACGTAGTTACTACATGATTTGTAGCTACTACAACAGGAATCACCTGATCACCAAACGAAAACTTTATCAGAACATCTGGAAAATATTATATCAGAATCAGAGCCAAAGATGGAGATGATAACACATCGTCTCGAAGCAATATCTGATATTTTAAAGCAATCAAAAATACCAATCGAGAATTTACTTCCAAAACAAATGCTAATCTTAGAACCCTGTATGATTCCAATGAAATTACTATAAAAGGAATGAAACCCACTACATCACTTTGGATTTCTGTAGATGAAAACTGAATACTCTACAAAAATGGTATTGAAAAATGAACCGGTGCATATGTACAAAATGATGATAAAATATATGTCTTGGTAAGATCAAGTAGCAGATATGATAAGTCAGTTTCTACTTTTGTAACCTTGGCAAATAGAACACTAGAATTTGAAGTAACTACAAAAGAAGAATGACAAAATGGCTGTGCATTGTCTAGTGGAGATGCAGAAACTATAGAAGAAATATTTGATAGTTTAGTGGAAAACTATTCATGAGATGAAGAAAGATACACTGACTTTCTCTCTACTATCCAAAGCATGTTGAGGGATGAAATCGATTTTACCAATGATTGTAATCTCAAATATTTACAAGGACTTATTAATGGTGAATTAGGTGTTTCTACTACATCATCTTGAAATATAAACACTGGCACAACTACTGGTCTCCATATAGCTCCCAACTGCAAAGAATATATAGTATATTATGATAGTACAAGAATGTGATATACGTCTTCTGGATTTAAAATTGCCACCTTCTTTGCCAACCGCGATACCTTGGGAAGATATATTGATAGCAAAAATCCTGGTGATTGTCATCTGACTACCTATGGCGTAGCATCATGGATATTTACCAATACCAATCCAAGTAAACATATTGCTAGCAATGGAAAAATTTATCTTATCCAATCAGATCCTAAATGATACACCTCTAGTGATTTTGTAGTCAAAAAATATTTTGCTACATTGGCTGGATTACGCAACTTTATAGATAGCAAAAATCCTCCTCAACAAGTTCGAAGTCATGAAGTAGATACTACTTTTGCACCACAAAACTATATTGCTCCAAACGCTAAAGAATATACTATTTATAAAACGAATAGATGATATATGTCCTATAAGCTTTTGACGGTAAGATATTTTGATAGTTTGAGTGAAATACAAAGTTTTATTAGTAGAAATAACAAATAGACTCATTAGATGGGTTAGATGATTAGAACTTAGATGATTAGAACTTAGATGATTAGAACTTAGATGATTAGAACTTAGATGATTAAGACTATAAAATATAAAACTGAGATAAAACCGATGGAATTCTGAATATTCTATGTGGTTTTTTTAAAAAAAGGCGATTAATAATCTACCTGCAGTAGACTGGTCGCCCCTATATTTTTCTGAATTCTGCATTCTAAATTCTGAATTAATTTACTATTTTGTGCATAATACCATTGATCAACTTGGGTGCTCATTCGTCTGAATAACGCTTTGCAAGCTCGATCATTTCGTTGAGTACTACTTCTTTTGGTGTTTCTAGCTCTTTCCATTCGGCGTAGCCAAGTAAGAATATTGCTTGATCTAATGGATCCATCTGAGTAAACGTAAATGTTTGTGCATGGGCATCTACTTGGTGTTGTATCTCGTCTATATATTTTTGGAAGTTTAAACCAACCTTGGAAATGTAGTCAAAATCTATATCTTCCGTAGCTCGTTCGTCAAAAAAACAATCAGTAAAATTTTTGAAATCTTCTAGCGTATATAATTGAGTATGTATTTTGATCTGGTCTTTGAGCTTTTCTTTTTCTTTGTCATACATCCCCTTGTCTGTTTGAAAAATATAATCGATAAATAATGACTCTGTAAGCACTTTATCTTCCGAAAGTAAATTAATAAAAAAACAATGCTGATACAAATAGGAAAGTACTATTTTTCTCGCATTGATTCTTGCTTTGATATTCATGTGATGGACTAAGGAACTAAAGATCTCTTCTAGCCTAAAGCAACAAGCTTGAAGCTTAAAGCTTTAGTCTTTTAGCTATGTATTAAGCGTCTACTACTTTTTCTTTGCTCTTGCTCTTGATAGTTATAATTTGTTTACCTTTGTAGTATCCACAAACTGGACAAACTCTGTGAGAAAGTTTTTTAGCTCCACAGTTTTTGCAGGTAGATATTTGATGTGTTTTTACCATTCTTTGAATATTTAATCTTTCCCATGTAGAGTGTCTTGTGCGTCCTTTTGCTTGGGAAATTTTCTTTTTTGGTCCGATTGTCATAACTAATGATGAAACGATAAAACGACTAAGTGACGAAACGACGTATCGATAAATGCATTTAAGCGTTTAAGCGTTTGGTCGTTTAGTCTAATTATTTGACATCAACAACAGTCTTGAGGTATTTTCTACCATCAAATCTCGCTATTTTCTTTTTGCTGAAAACGACAGTACCATCGATTTTTGCGTGAACAGAAAAATCACTACCTAGATATGCGTTTTTTCCACATTCATATTTAGATCAATTTTGTCTGATGATAATATTTCCTGCGACTGCTTTTTGTCATCAAAACACTTTGACTCCTCTATACTTTGGTTGTGAGTCTCTTAGATTTTTTGCCGATCCACCGGCCTTTTTGTGTGCCATTTACTTTATAACTTATTTAATAAAATTTTTCAATTCATTGATTGCGAATTACGAATTGCGAATTAAAATAATCTAAAATCTGCAATTGAGTAATCAATTAATCATTTGTTTGGATAGTGTGCATAGTTTTGTAGTGATTTCGATGCTATTTTCAAGTCTTACTTTGACAATATTCTGAATATATATTATTTTGTCTCACTGCCCTATGTTTGTCATAGAACAGTAAGTGCAAATTACTCTTGAATATCGATTCCATGATCCTTTCTGTATATTTCCCCTACAGGAAGCAGTCTTCCGATAATAACGTTGGACTTGAGATCAGAAAGTTTATCTATTGATCCTTTGAGTGAAGAAGCAACCATAACTCTGATAGTCTCTTGAAACGAAGCAGCAGACAACCATGAATCAGTCTCTTTTGCGATATTTGTCAATCCAAGCGCCAATCTCTTTCCTTTGGCTGCTTTTTTGCCGTCAGCTTCAAGTTCTTTGTTTATTTTGATGAATTCTTCGTATTTGACATATGTTCCAGGTATGAAACTACTATTTCCAGAATCTTCAATAAAGACTTTTGAAAATAATTGTTTTACCACTACTTCGATATGCTTGTCATTGAGATCTTGTCCTTGTGATCCATATACTCTTTTTATTTCCCTGATAATATATTTTTGTGCTTCAAGATCCCCTACGATATTTTTGTATTCTTTGATAGATAATGATCCTGTGGTAAGTATTTCACCTTTGAAGACTTCTTCTCAATTTTTTTTGATAGGATTGAGTCCAGTAAGTGATTTTACATACTCTTCTTGTACACCAATAACTATATAATCTGATTTAATTTCCAACACCTTTCCTGCTTCTTTGATTTTTAGCTTACTTTTTGCTTTGGATGCATATATTCATCATTTTTTAATATCTTCTCATTTTTTTATCTCAAGTTTGTAGCCACTTTTTATTTCATAAGTTTTTTTTTGATATTCAGATATTACTTTAATATACCTCAATTTGTTTGTCTCATATAAAGAAACCTTTCCATCAAACGGTGCAATGATTGCAGGTGTTTTTGGGTCTCTTACTTCAAACAATTGTTTTACCCTATCAATACCTAGTGTGTTAGCGTCTTCTCATTTTGCTACTCATCATCCATGGAATGTTGTTAAGGTCAACTGCGTTGATGGTTCTCCAATAGACTGTGCAGCAATGATACCTACTGGCACTCCTATTTCTACCATAGTTCTTGTAGAAAGATCTACTCCATAACATTTTTGACAGATTCCACTAATACTATGACACACAAGTGGTGTTCTTACCTTAACTTCTTCTACCTCCATATCTTGAAGCAACTGAATATTTTCTTTGTCTAAGAAATCATCTTTGCCTAGTATTACATTCTTTTTCTTATCAAGAACGTCTTCAGCAAGTACTCTACCAGCAACCAAATTTAAGAAGTTATCACCTCTAAGTTCTGATTCTTGTTTTGAGTATACTACATATTTATCAGTTCAACAATCATGCTCTCTAATAATTACTTCTTGCGAAGCATCACAAAGTTTTCTTGTTAAATATCATGATTCTGCTGTTCTCAAAGCTGTATCTGCTTTTCCTTTTCTTCATGCATGCGCAGAGATAAAATATTCGATAGGTCTAAGTCATTCAACGAATGAATTTTTGATCGGAAGCTCAATAATCTCTCCTTGTGGATTGACTACTAGTCCCTTCATACCTGCAATCTGCGTCATATGTGTCTGTGATCATCTCGCTCATGAATCTACCATAGTATACAAATCTTGTCCTGGACCTGTAATAGATTTTAAACTTTCTTCGATTTTCTTTTTTACATCACTCCAGATCTTGATGATAAATCTGTGTTTCTCTTCTTCAGAAAAGAATCCCTTGAAGAAATATTTATACACTTCGTTTGTTTTGAGATCTCCATATTTAAGCTCTTCTTCTTTTTCTTTTGGTACTTTCATATCAAGGATATTAACTGATGTAGATCATAATGTTGCATATTTGAATCAAAGATCTTTTATATCATCAGCGACATATACCGTTGTCTGCATACCACATTCATCGAATATCCTACTGAGCAATTTTTTGATATCCTTATTTTTGAGTTTCATATTGATAAATCTGATTTTTTCAGGAAGGACGGAATTGAAGATAACTCTTCCTACCATTGTTTCAATAGCCTCTCCATTGTAATTGAGAATGATTTTGTCTTTGACAAATATTTCTTGATTTTCATAACTATCAAGCACACTTTCTATACTAGAGAATATACCAGTTGTTGGTTTTTTTTGCCATTCTTCTTCCGTTAAATATTGAGGTGTTCTATGATCATAAAAATCGGTAAGATAATATATTCCAAGCACCATATCTTGTGAATGAGCAATAGTCGGATCTCATGATCCTGGTTTCAAAATATTTTTGTCTGCTGCAATAAGTTCTCTTGCTTCTCTTTGTGCTTCATCAGAAATTGGCAAATGAATAGCCATTTGATCTCCATCAAAATCGGCATTGAATGAAGGACATACCAATGGATGTAGTCTGATTGTTTTTCCTGGCATCAAGACTATCTTGAATGCTTCGATAGAAAGTCTATGCAATGTTGGCGCACGATTTAACAATACCCATTTATCTTTGATTACTTCTTCAAGAAATTTTAACGCTAATGGTGATTCTTCTTTGATGAGTTTTTCCGCTTGTTTTGGTGTATATACAATTTTTTTCTCAATAAGTTTTCCAATAATAAATGGAGTAAACATCTTAACAGCGATGTAGATAGGCACTCCACATTCGTCAAGTTTGAGCTCAGGACCAACAGTAATAATTGATCTTCCTGAGTAATCTACCCTCTTTCCAAGTAGATTTTTTCTGAATATACCTTCTTTTCCTGACAACATATCAGAAAGTGATTTGAATACTTTGATACCTGCACCACTACCTCCGGCAGCATTAGCTTTTTCTCCTACCAAGAGATTATTTACGGATTCTTGCAAAAGTCTGATTTCGTTTTTTTTGACGACATCAGGCATTCCTACTTGAATCATTTTTTTCAATCTGATGTTTCTCATCAGTACACGTCTATAGAACAAGTTTACATCTGATGATGCAAATTTTCCTCACTCTAATTGGACTACTGGTCTCAAATCCGGTGGTATAACCGGTAATTTTCTAATAACCATGTTTTCTGGTTTAACTCCAGAAACATACAAGTTGATAAGTAATTTTATCAATGCAATGAGTTTTTTCTTTTGTTCTTCTGATTTGGTATTTTTGAATATTTGGATAGTCTTGGTAATATCCTTTTGGACATCGATATTTTGAAGCATTTTCAAAATAGCTTCTGGACCTGATTGAAATACAATCAAATGAGAAAATTTTGCAAATACATTTCTAAAATCGTTCTCGAAAATAGTCGATCCTATATCCAAGTCTGATATAATAGATTTGAGCCTGTTAAATTCTTTTTCTAGTGATTCTTTGTTTTCGGTAAATAATTTTTCCAATTCTTTGATCTTTTTTTGGTTTGCTTTGCTATTGTCTGCAGTGTTTTCTTTTTCTGCTTCTGTTTTGTAGAGAAGTTCTAGTTCTTTTATTTTGTTATCAAAATCTTCTTTGATACTTTGTTTGATTTTCTTTTCAAAATCTTTGTCGATTTTTTGTACTACGATGTATTTAACGAAACTTAATATCTTGTCGATTTCATTTGCAGAAAGTCCGAGCAATTGATTTACTCATCCTGATGGACTAGCTTTGTACCAGACATGAAGTACAGGAACAGCCAATTCTATGTGACCCATTCTTGATCTTCTTACTCTTGATGTAGTTACTTCTACACCACATCTTTCACAAACAATTCCCTTGTATCTCACTCATTTATATTTTCCACAACTACATTCGTAGTTTTTTACTGGTCAAAAAATTGATTCACAAAACAACCCTCCCTGTTTAGGTTTTCCTGTTCTATAATTAACAGTATCTGGATTGTCTACTACTCCATTTGACCATTTTTCTATATCTTCTACAGAAGCAAGCCTTACAATCAATCCTTCAAATTTTGTTTTGTTCATACTAATCTCCTTAGTAAGAAAATAAATATATTAACTCAACTAACAACTAATAACTATCAACTAACAATGATTAATTTTTTTTATATATTCTTTCAATAATTGTTAGTTGTTCACTGTTAGTTGTTAGATGATAGTTGTTATTCTAGTTCTCAAAAATCTTCCATCTCTTGGATAACGTTGTCAATAATTTCCTCTTTTTCTTGACCCACTTCTTCTGCAGTAACAGTAGTTTCATCATCTTCTGAAGAAATATTACTCTTCATGATACCTGAAAGTCAAAGACTAACTATTTTTTTTATTCTATCGGTTTCTACGATTTCAAGCTCTTCTATACTCAATGGCTCTATATTTTGACACAATCACTTAAAGAGATAGGTCAATAAATTGAATGATTCTGGTAATCCACCAATCTTTGGTTTTTGTCCTTTGATAATAGATTCATATAGTTTATTTCTTCCGATAACATCATCTGATTTTACCGTAAGCATTTCTTGGAGCGTATATACTGCAGAATATGCTTCTAGTGCCCATACTTCCATTTCTCCGAATCTCTGACCTCATTGTCTAGATTTTCATCAAAGTGGTTGTTGAGTAATCAATGAATATGGTCCGACTGATCTTGCATGTATTTTGTCTTCTACCATATGTACAAGTTTCAAAATATGCATGTATCCAACAGTTACTTTTTGATCATATTTTCTACCATTTTCTCCGTTGTAAATATTGAATTTTAGATCATCAAATCAGCACATTTTGGTAAATGCTGTCAAATCTTCGGATGAAAAATTTGAGAATGTAGGAACTGCGAATTTTACTCCGAAATGGTTTGCTATAAATCCTAATTGTGATTCAAACAACTGTCCCATGTTCATACGAGAGATTACTCCGAGTGGATTAAGACAAACATCTACCGGTTTACCATCTTCTGTAAATGGCATATCCTCTTCTGGAACCACAATAGAAATAATACCTTTGTTTCCATGTTTTCCTGCTAATTTATCTCATATTTCTATTTTTCTTGTGCTTGCTACATATACTTTTATTTTTTTTCTTACTCATGCCATAAGATTGTCTCATTTTTTAGCATCAAGAATAATTACATCAGTTACTTTCCCTTCTGCGCTTCCTGATGACACATACAATGACGTATCTTTTACATTTTTGGATTTGTCTCCAAAAATCGCTTGAATAAGTTTCTCTTCTGGAGTAAGTTCTCCTTCAGATTTTGGTGTTATTTTTCCGATGAGAATATCTCATCATTTTACAATAGAACCTATTCTAATAATTCCCTCATCATCTAGATTTTTTAGTTTTGTCATAGCAATTCCAGGGATATCATTTGTTGTTTCTTCAGGTCCAAGTTTTGTATCTGCTACCTCTATTTCATATTCATCGATATTGATAGATGATAATTCATCATCCTTTACCAATCTCTGTGAAATAACAATTGCATCTTCATAATTATATCCTTTCCATGGCATAAATGCTACTCTGAGGTTTTTCCCAAGTGCCATTTCTCCATTGACAGAACATGGTCATTCTGCTATAAGATCTCACTTTTTGAGTTGTTGTCCCAATGATACTCTAGGAACCTGTGTTATACACGACTTACTATTTGATTTTGCAAATATTACTAATGGATACTCTTTGATTCCCATTTTGTACTTCACCTTAACTCTTTTTCCATCTACATATATTACTTCTCCCTCTGCTTCTGCTTTGATCACAGCGTGTGTCATTTGCACAATATCTCTTTCTAATCCGGTACCTACCAATGGTACATCGTTTTTGAGTAAGGGCAACGCTTGTCTCTGTTGGTTGGTTGCAATAGATGCACGTACTGCATCGTTGTGGTCTACAAAAGGAATTAATGATGTATTTGGTGAAAATATTTGTGATGGATTAACATCAATATGAGTAATATCTCCCACATGAAACATTCCCATTTCAGTAAATTGTCTTGCTGCGACACGAACCTCTGTAATATTATTGTATTTGTCAATCGGTGTGGTAGCGTCTGCAATACAGCATTTTTCGTCAAATTCTGGAGAAATATATTCTACTTCATCAGTAAAAAATGGCTTAACTGCTATAGATTTGCCAAGTTTACCATATATTTTTTCTATTTGTTTTGCTGCTTTTTCATCAATATAGGTATCTTCTTTGGCGATAATTGTTTTGAGCTGTTTTCCTTTTGCGTCTAGTTCATGAATATCACGATGTGCTATTCTATTTACCAACATATCTTGTTTTGCAGGTACTTCACGATAAATTTTGAGTGCTGGTGTTTCCAAAAATCATTCATCATTTACACGAGAATACAATGATTGATAAATTACCAGACCAATATTTTGTCCTTCTGGTGTTTCAATAGGACATATTCTTCCATAATGTGAAGGATGAACATCACGCACTTCAAATTTGGCAGTTTCTCTTTTGAGACCTCAAGGCCCGAGGGCAGTAATTCTTCTCTTGTGTTCTATCTCTGAAAGTGGATTGATTTGGTCTAAGAATTGAGAAAGTTGTGAAGTAGCAAAGAAGCTCTTGATAGCATTGTCAATAATTTTGAAATTTACCAAATCAGTAATTTTGAGTGGAGTTTCAAGATTGAGGATACTAAGTTTTCCTTTGATACTCTTTACGAATTTTCTCATAACGGGCTGGAGATGTGCATAGAGGATTTCCCCCATTGATCTCACACGTTTGTTGGACAAATGATCAGAATCATCTGTATGATATCATTTTTTGAGATTTGAAATATTGAAGAGATATTTGAGCGCACCTACTAAATCTTCCCCATCAAAAATATTGGCTATGTCGCCATCAAGTGGTTTTGAAATACCCAATTTTGCATTGATTTTTCTTCTTGCGATCCTTCCAACAAAGATTCTTTCTGGTGAAAGAAATTGGTTTTTGATATAATTGAGCGCACTTTCCGGGTCAATCAATTCTCCTGGTCTGATTTTGTTGTAAACAAATTCTGCCGCAGATAAAGCGTCAGTTGTTGTATCTTTTTTGAGTGTCACTTCTAAATAATTGAAATCTTCTTCATCAAATGTATCTTTGAAAAGTTCTCTAATTCATTCGTCAGTTTCTATACCAAATATCCTCAATAATGTGGTGATAGGAAACTTTCTTGATTTGTTTACTCTAGCTACTACTACTCCAGATTTTTCTGTTTGTACCTCTAACCATGGTCCATTTTCTGGGATCACTTTGAAAGAATATCTAAATTCTTTTTTCGCAAAAAATATACCATACGATCTAATGATTTGTGAAATAATTACTCTCTCTACT
>CAYXTU010000033.1:0-11274 GCA_964468245.1 uncultured Candidatus Peribacteria bacterium
AGGCTCTTTCACCTCATTTTACTTTTTCGATAACGCTAGGGATTAATGTCATTAAACTTAGTTAAAAAATAAATGTTGAATGTTAAATGTTAAATGTTGAATGAATGATTTGTATATATTAACTATGGTAATTTACAATAGTTTATGCTAAGACAAGTCTTTCATTAAGCATTCAGAATTCAACATTCAAAATTGTTTTGTAGGTAAATTATACCCGAAACGAATGTTTTTACAAATATCTACCAGTAATGTAGTCATTTTAGCAACCAAAATCAACTTGAATTTATATAATAAATGTATAAAAAAATGAGTAATTCAGCTTAGCATCTTTACTTTTAGATAAAAAGTGATATGAAATTTTCACCAAAATCACTATATATATTGTTTCTATTTTTGTGCAGTAGTGTAGGTATGTTTGCTTATGCAGACACAGGAACAACGTATACGGGGTCATTGACTACGTATATACAAACGGAAAAAGACGCTATTAGTACCTCATTTGATACTATATATAGCGGAATAGTTACCAAGTTTTCGCAGACAGGAATTGTTATTACCAAAAGTATAGAATATCAGTGACTAGTATGTCTATGAGCGATGCAAAACCAATCGTTGCTTACTCAGCTTCAAAAAGATAAAACAAGCTTCAAAATAGCTTTCAATAAAGATTTCGTAGAACTAGAAAAAAAAGTATCGGACTTAGAAGAAAAAAAACATCTACAAGACGAAAATGGGATAATAATGTTTGATTCGGGGACAACCTACCAAAGTGAAAAAGAAAAACTCAAAAAAGAAATTGATAACAAATCACAGTTGCATAGATCACTTATGACCAATTTTGCCAATACTTATACTACACAAATCAATGAGTTTATAACGATATTTCAATCCTACCTTGCAGCAAATCAACAATTATTGTCTGGTATCAAAGCAAAAATGATCAAAGTCCAAAACGTACAAAACGAATTTGCCAAAATATCAAGCGGTATTCAAGCTATCAACCAAAAAATAATCGGGCTAGATGATCTTCTTCAAAAAATGGAAACAGCCAAAACACAGGGGATAATCGCTTTGGACAAAATACTTCAATCGTATATTTCTACAACACTCAAAAAATACAAAAAAATTCAGAATATTTCCGACGAATTGACTACACAAAAACTCTATATGATGGGACAATATCAGATGGATATTGATCAGTATGTGGCAAAAAATCTTGCTCAACGATATGATAATTATGCATATATTACTCTCCAAGATGATGTAGAAGACTTTGTAGAAACGTATTATTCTGATACCAATCAGCTAAATTGCAAAAATATTCTTTCCTCTAGTGATACCAGTGCGCAACTCTTATCCAAGATAGCATCATTTCAAACACAAATCAATTCATGATTGGTTATAGCACAAAAAAACAACATAACAAGTTCATTCAAAAATCAGATATATAGCTGATTTCAGGCACTTTATATCCAAAAGTTTACTCAAAGATATACAGAGTACAAAACATATCTCAGGTGATATATCAATTCACAACTCAGAGATCTTGCTGCGCTTACTCCTATACAAACTCCCGTAGAGACGCCTATACAACCACCACAAAAAGTGTTGTTTACCAAACCGTTCAAAAGTGGACAATATAGTGAAGATATCAAATCCTTGCAAAACATACTTACAACAGTATGACTCTATAGCTGAGTGATTGATGGTGTATACAATCCCGCCACCAAAAATGCCGTATACAAATTTCAACTTAGCAAGTGATTGCTCAAAGGTTACGAAAAGAAACAGTCTGTACGATGATACTTTGGCCCAGCTACCAGAAACGCAATCAACAATATAACTAAATAAATAAGCTAAAAGCTTAAAGCTTAAAGCTCAAAGCTAAAAATTCGTAATTCGTAATTCGTAATTCGCAATCACTATAATCATTTAATTTGTTTAAAATGTATTATGATCAAAAACAAAAAAGCGCCAGGAAGACCAAAAAAAGAATTTGTCTCCAAAAAACCAAAGACAAAAATTAAATCCTGACCAGGAAGACCAAGAAAGGATCAAAATTCATATGCTGTTAAAAATACAGTACCATCTGAGGTCGTGGGATTTGTAGCAAAGTCCGTAGATGAGTCCAAAAAAAAGGATCTGATTATTCTTGTGTTGTTTTTGTTGTCGTTTATTCTTTTTGTTGTTTCTTTATATTTTACGTTTATGAGAGACAAAAAATTAGAAGGATTGAGTCAGTCAGAGATTTCAGAAATTGCAAATATCCAAACAGGCAATATCGATTATGCTAGTGAAGATAGTGCATTACAAGAGGCAAAAATAGATGAAGAAATAGATACACAGGAAACAGTCGCGCCAATAGTACAGCCATCACTTCAGGATCTTTCTTTGGAGCAGCAGACGATTGTAGATTTTTATCAGGCAATAAATGCCATAGATACGACTACTATATACAAGCTTACTGATGCGCGTTTGGAAGAGTCCAATATATTCAAAACTTATTACACAAAAAATCGATTATCAAGATTTTTGGATACTATTATTGCTCCCAAAATCATGATCACTAATATTCAAGAGAAACCAACAACATCTACCAATCCAAATATAAAAAACTTTTCATACACAATAGAATACACACTTGCAAAAAACCAGCAAAAATTCACCGAAGAACGATCTACCACCTTGATCAAAAAATGAGACAACCGAAGAATAGGAAAGCTGATGTGTGAAACCAAATGATGCTCTATGATGCCATTCTTTAATACAGATAAATATAAATAAAAAAGATGAATGATGAAAGATTAATAATGAATGATTTTTGATTTGTACTATTATAAACTATTGTGATATTATAATAGTTCGTAAGAAAACAGATACAATCATTATTCATTATTCATTATTAATTATTAATTAATTTTAAAGTATGGAAATAGCAGATATAGTTTTAGAAGCGAAAAAAGAAATCGAGTTGTTTCGCGAAAAAAATCCTGATGGAGTAGTTGTTATTCGATGAGCTACGGCTACGGGAAAAAGTAAATTATCTATAGAACTTGCAAAATATTTTGACACAGAAATAATCTCTGCGGATAGCAGACAGATTTTTCGCTACATGAATATTTGAACGGACAAAGTTTCAGATGAAATTCTTGCGGTGGTTCCTCATCATCAGATAAATATTGTAAATCCAGACGAGACCTATACGTCTGGTCAACGAAAAAACGACGTCTACAACATAATTCCTGACATTCTTGCACGTAAAAAACTCCCGATGATCGTCGGAGGCACCTGACTCTATATCGATACGGTCTACAAAAATTTTTCACTACCAGACATTCCACCAGATATGCAACTCAGAGATGAACTCTTCGCAAAAGAAGAAAAAGAACCAGGAATACTTCACAAAGAACTTATGAAATTAGATCCAGAAGAAGCAAGTAAATTACATCCAAAGTCTACGAGATATATCGTTCGTGCATTAGAAATATTTTACAAAAGCTGAGCAAAAAAAACCGATACCTTCATTTCATTATCACCACAATGGCCTTTGCTTATGCTTGGTCTACGACGTGAAAAAGAAGATACCAATAGTAAAATAAATGCGAGAGTGAGAGAAATGCTCAAGTGATGACTTGTCGAAGAAGTAAAATGATTGTTAGCAAAGTGATATACCAAAAACCTTCAATCTATGCAGTGAATCGGCTACAAAGAAGTTGTAGAATTTTTAGAGTGAAAATGTTCGTTCAAAGATATGGAAGATCGTATTATGATTACCACCCACCAGTTAGCAAAAAAGCAACGCAGTCGATTTCGTCGTTATATAGCCGAAGGCATCCAGTCACCGAGAGAAAAAGTGACCTATAAAGTGTGGAAACTTTCTTAAATAAACTAACAGTTAACAACTAACAGTGAACAGTGATGGATTTTGTCAAAAATGGACTACCGTAATTCACGATAGTTTGTAAATAGAGTACATCTATTTTTGGGCAGTTACCGAGAAATCCTCGGATACTAAATCTTTAATCTATTTCTTCTATTTCCCCACAAAAAAAATCAAACGCCATCATTTTTAGCCTGTTATAATTTGTGACCACCTCAGATCATTCAGTTTTAAAGCTTAGAAAAAGTCTTGTTAATTAAAAAAATCTAAATTAAACTTTTTATATTTCAAAGCTTCTTCTGTTCTTCTATTCTCCTTTTTTCTATTATTTTCAAATCTTCTTGTGCGGGTAATTCTTCTGGTGTAATTCATCTTTTGAGCATAGCTTGTCTTGTAACTTGAGCATTTGCAATGAGCTCTTTTTCTAAATGTTCTTTACCTTTGAGATCTTTTTCTTTTATGTTGTGGTCAGTCATTGCATATACGAAATCTTTTGCTTTGAGCTCAACTTCACTATCGTAATCTGCTAAAGCTCTATGTTCCGGTATTTGTCTTTTTGCTTTGAGTGCTTTGACTGACATATTGTACAATGTTTCAATTTTTTTATTTTTGAATGTAGCAAATTCTATCGGCAAATAAATTCATCTATGATAGACTGTTTCCTCAATTTTTTCTTCAGATTCTTTTAGTTTTGCCCTAGCTTCTAATCTCTTGTTTTCTTCCGTTCTTTTTTCGTATATTTCTTGCTTCCTTGTTTGAGAAGCAAAATATGTCTGTGCAAAAGCGATTTCTATTTTTCTACTATCACCATTTTGTGCTATAAGATAACAAGCGTATCTAGTAAGCAAAAACTCTTCTCATGGTCTTCCTCAAGTACTTTTTACCGGCTCCGGTAAAAAGTGTTCTTCCGGCGTATATCAGCTATTTTTGCATGATATTTTTGCTTTTTCTATTACACCAAAAAATTTCTGTCGTTTAGTATATCACAAAACTGGCATAAGTTGTCTAGCAGACCAAAATTCTAAATCTCCATCTGTCATTTTGATATCTTCAAATGTTTTTTGTACAGCAGTACTGTTTTTTATTGATAATTTATCCATAATACATCGCGAGAGAATAAATATTTTTGTTAGTATAAAAATATGGAACCAATTGTCAAATTATTTTTTGACAAATAATACCTCTTATAGTTCATAATAAAAAAACGTACCCTCTTTATTTTAAAGAGGGAGGTATCCGTATTTACGGATGGGAGATTTTACAATAGTCACAAAATCCTCCACCCTAAAGGGTACCCCCTCCTTTATATAAAGGAGAAATATCTTTTGGTTTTTTGTTGTTAGTTATTTTGAAAGGTGTTTCATCTGTATTTTCAGAAATCCCAAAATCTCTTTCTTGGTATTTCTCTTCTTGATATCTACCATAACCCATTCGAGGGTTTTTTTTAATAGCTTCCCGATGACAGGTCCCGCAGGGAGTTTTAATTCCTTGATAATATCTCCACCGTCGATGACGAGGTTTTTCATCGTGAATTGTCCTTCTTCCTTCTGAAGTTTTTTCAGAATTTTTCTTATATCGTCTACATCGGAGATGTCAGAACTATTTTGCAATGGATTATACTGACCCAATCTATCAGCCATAGCGATATCCAAGACATTCAAAGCTCTTTCGTAGCCCGCTTCGCTAAAAAAAGTTCTTACTTTTTTTTCTTTATTTTCTTCTTTGGCAAAAATCATTTCTTCTGGCGTGTGGTGATGAGCGATATATCGTGCAATTTCCGTAATTTCTTTGCTAGAAAATCATAATGCTTTAAAATCTTTCTTCGCGTATTCGGGCGAACTTCTCCTATGGTTCAATGGCCCAGCCAATATTTCTCTAATTTCTTCTTTACTCAATCCCTCAGCATACGCGCCGAATTGGTCGACTTTGCCCACATCATGATACAACATCGCCAATCTTACGAGCGGATCTTTGTTTATTTTTTGCAATTCAAACAAGCAGAGGAGTGTGTGAACATACACATCAAAAGGATGATATCTGATCGGTTGTTCAACATTTTTCGTTGCATACAACGCAGGGAACAGATGTTCCAGCAATTGTGCTTCGTCGAGTAGTGAAACGAAACCAAAGGGATTACCTACCGTAAACGCTTTCATAATTTCTTCCTTGATTCTTTCTTTTGCGACATTTTTGACTAATCAACTATTTTTCTTGACACTATTCCACGTCAATTTATCGAAATCAAACAGACTTATTTTTACAGCAATTTTCGGCAATTTTGGTCAATTTTCGGCAATTTTGAGCTTTTCATTAAGCACATTCACAAATCTTATCGCTCTCACAATTCTCAGTGCATCTTCATTAAATCTTTTATCTGGATCTCCGACTGCTTTCAGTTTTCTATGCAAACTATCGTGGATTCCTTTGTGCGGATCAACTACGATACTGATAGCTTTCAGCTTTCAGCTTTCAGCTTTTAGCTGTTTTCATAAAGAAAATGTTGTCGTCGATTTCAATATCGTTTTCAAATAGTCTGTTTGAAGTTTTCCGTCAGCAAAAAGTTTTGCAATTATCTTGTGGTCTTGGAGAATAAGCGTATTCAATCCTGTGAGAAATATATATCCATGGTCGTCGAGTCTCTTGAGGAAAGTTTCATCGTCACAGTATTTATGTATGTTTTTCTTATCAATGAGTGAAGTGTATTCAGCTTTGTACGGCGTATTAGTATAATAGATGCAGTTGATCGTAAAGTCTCTTCTCTGGGAATCTAAGAGTACATCATTGCTCCATTCAATTTCACCCGGGTGCCTAAAATCATCATATTTCCCTTCCGTTCTCAGGGGAGTCAGCTCATACTTGATTATATCTGAAGAATCTGAGGAATTGTCTGATATATCTGATAAAGAAACTAAACTGCTCTTATCAGATTTTTCAGGATTTTTTTTCAGATTTTTCTGAAGTAGTGTTATGGTTCAAAATTTCTCAGTCATAAAATGCGAAAGTCATTTAGTATCGATACATTGATAGAGAGAAGAAGGTTTGCCAGCCATCGTAAAATCAATATCGGTTGGTTTTTTGTCCAATCACAAAAGGATATCTCTGACACATCCACCTACAAGAAATAAGGTGTGTTTGCCTTTGATTTTTTTTTGCAACAACGCGATATGCGCGTCAAGATTTTTGAGTTGGTCGAAGAATAACAAAATTTAGAATTTAGAATTTAAAATTTACTTTATTGTATCGTTTCTATTTCTCACTACCTTCACGTCATTCCCGCACTACACCACGTCATTCCCGCGAAAGCGGGAATCCATCTTGCTATATAGCTAACTGGATTCCCGATCGGGGTCGGGAATGACGTAAACGAGTAAAGAGAAATTAAGGATTACTATAGTCAAAGTTCACGAGTTTTCAAGAAAAGAAAAAACGGTGGAATTGTATTCGCAAGTATATATAATTCTACAAATTTATTTCTATTTTTTTGATGCAACAAAAACTTCGTATCGCTATCGTCTGTGACTCAATAGATACCACCCTTGGTGGGTCTATAGTTTCTGCACAAAGATTTGCTCAGTGATTGGCAGAGAGGGGACATGATATAGTCTGGATCGTTTCCAAATTTGTGGATGAGACGAGAAAAAAAGATTTTCCTTGTGCGGCAATGTATGAATTTCCGACATTTTTTCCTCTATGACCACAAAAAACACGTTTTGCATACACATCAGTTGCTTCACTAACAAAAGCTTTCAACCAAGAAAAGATAGATATTGTCTATAGTATTCATCCATCATTGATCTGACGACAAGCGATTCGTGCAGCCAAGAGAATTCATATTCCCGTAGTCAGTCATTCGCATATTCGGCCAGATTTGTTGGTTACGGGAGCGCCTCGTTTCATACAAAAATGTGTCAAAAAAATAATCGCATATATCTACAAACAATCTGATGGACTGATTTCTCCCACGACATTCACTCAGGAAATATTCAAAGATTGCAACATTACTACAAAACAAATAGTTATTAGCAATGGTGTCGATACAGAGATATACAAACCAAGTCATTCAAAATCGCAGCAAACCTTTGAAATACTCTCCGTAGGAAGATTGGATCCAGAAAAAAATATTGATTTGCTCATACAAGCACTCCATCTCTTACATACACAAAAGAAACTTTTGCCACATGTTCATTGTACTATCGTAGGCGCATGATCACAAGCAAAAAGACTACATACCCTGGTCGATGAAAATAATCTCTCATCTATAGTCACATGTATTGGCAAAATGAACTCAAATATTCCTGGGTTAATTCATCTGTATCAGCAGGCTTCGGTATTTGTTTTACCATCAATGTATGAATTGGAATGAATGGTTGTTCTCGAAGCTATGGCTTGCGGTTGCCCATTACTTATAGCCAATAGTCCGACGAGCGCCGCCAAAGATTTCGTCCACAACAACGGCTATACATTCGATCCAAAAGATCCGCAAGATTTGGCTGACAAAATATATCAGCTGAGTACCAATCCGGAACTGTGCAAACTCATGGGCAACATAAGTCAGGAGCAATCAAAAAACTATTCGTTTCTCTTGAGCGTCAAAAAATTAGAATCATTTTTTTACTCATTCATTCAGCATAAATAACTATGGAATCTACTATGGTTTTGCTCATCAAATATAAGTACGTGATTATGTTCTGCTTGATGTTTGTAGAATGACCAATCATAAGTTTTGTCTCAGCGTTTATGGCTGCACAAGGTTTTTTTTCATTTGGAGTAGTGTATGTACTTTCGTTATTCGGTGATTTGGTCGGTGATGTACTGCGATATCGAGTGGGAAGGTTTGCGAGAAAGTTTGGCGCACAAGAGTTTTTGGAGAGACAAAAAAAATGAGAAATTGTAGACCTAGACTCACTCAAACGAAGATCACGTATAAGTTTTCGAGTAGCCAAAAAAATACACAATGCACAACACAAACCTATATTCCACTATCTCAATGAAACAATTACAAAACGTTTTTTCTGGGCGCTATTCCTCGTAAAGATCACTCCGCCACTGTCAGTACCTGGACAAATTTCGTTTGGATTTTTCAAGATACCATTCCACAAATTTTTTATTCAAACAATATTTCTTATCGTAATATTTGAATCCGTTTTTCTCAATCTCGGATATTTTAGTAGTATGTCGATCAATACATTCAAAAACAATCTAGATATATTTGGATGGATAATAAGTGTCGTCGTGATATGAGGTATTGCGTTGTGGGCGAGTTTTTCTCTCATCAAAAAAATCAAATCGTTGTCAAAAGTCAGAGAATAAATATTTATATTATTTCATAAAAATATATGAAGGATCAATTTCTTTTTTTCTATCTCCAGGCGTGAGGAGGGCATATTTCCGCAGCTAGAGCGATAGCAACATATATGCAGCAGTATCATTCATCTACGGTGGATCCTGTGCTCGTTGATGGATTTGAAGAGGCAAATAGGCTGATCAAAAAAATAATTATCGATGGATACAAGACTTCACAGACTACAGGACAACGAGTATACGAGCTTCTGTATCGAATCAATAAATCATGGATAGTGGCCAAATGTTCGCAGGTGATATTGTCATGGTTTGTAGAGCCATATATCAAAAAAATTTTGCGCAAACACCATCCAAAACATATAGTGATCTTGCATTTTTTCCTCGTGAGACCAGTCATGCGCGTGCTCAAAAAGTTGGACATCAATATCCCTGTCACGACAATAATTACTGATCCGTTTACGCTACATCCACTTCGATCATTACAAAAAAATATGGACTATATTGTATTTTCTCAGCGTGCAAAAGATGTTTTGTTGCAAAGAAAAATAGCTCCTACACATATTTATATCGCTCCCGTTATCCTCAAAGATCAGTTTTCTCATCCTATGTTGCCCGCAGATATTGCCGCAAAAAAACACCACCTCTGATTTGATATTCACAAAAAAATAATCTTCATTATGTGAGCGGGAGACGGTATTCCAAAGTGAGAAAAAATTTTACAAGAACTTATCGATACCAAGATAGATGCACAGATTATGCTTGTTTGTGGAAGAAACAAAAACCTCTACCATCACGCCACCAAAATCGCACACGCCAATCCAACCTCTACTATCAAAATATTCTGATTTGTCGACTTCATGTATGACCTGATAAACATCGCGGATATTATCATCACCAAAGGATGACCCGCGACGCTCATGGAAATTCTTATGATGAACAAAATCCCCGTCATCAATAGTTATATCCGAGAGCAAGAAAAAGGAAATATGGAGTTTGTAGTCCAAAACAAAGTCGGTATCTATGAACCAAATATCCAAAAAATGGTCGCTATCGTCCACACTATGTTGTCTTCCGATCTTTCTCTCTATCACCAAAATATTCAAAAACTTCATCTCAGAAACGGTACGCAAGAAGTCGCTGAGTATTTGTTGAAGAAATAAAAAAAATCTGAATTTCAATCAGACCTTAATTTTTCATTTAGGCGAACGGGGAATCCGAGTTTACGAGTCCCGCAAGGCGGGAGAACCTCGAACTTTTTCTTATTAATTTTTTAGGCGAACGGGGAATCGAACCCCGAACCTTGTCCTTAAGAGGGACCTGCTCTAACCAATTGAGCTATTCACCCATATCCATTCACGTATGGGACATCTTATAGTGATACTCAGCAAAAAATCAACTATTTTTTTCACTTTTCCCCAAACATTACATTTCCTCCAAAACGATATTGCTTTTTTGTTTGTAATATGTATGGTAGCATACAATAAACATAAAATAAACAAAAAACAAACAAAACCCCCAAAAAATATGAAAAACAAAAAAAAACCACAGAAGAAGTTATATGAATTGGATACTAGTGTTCCGATTCATGATTTTGAGTGCTTTAGTGCTTTTGAAGAGCATGACGTAGAATTATCATCAATAGTTCTTGATGAACTCGATTCCCTAAAGGTCAAATCGCCTGAAAAAGCATATTCTGTTAGGCAAATACAAAGATATCTAGAGGAGTTGGGGATGCAAAAATCTGCAACTAATGAAGATAGCTTTGCCTTATTTGAAGAAGGTGTTTCTTTGGGTAAAGGAAAAGGAAATCTACGGATATTCAAATCAAACCTATCTCTTGCCCCAGAAGTAGGTAAGTTCTATAATGAAAATAAAAATGATCACTTTATTTTAAGCTCTGTTATACAAAGGATAGCAGAAGAAAAAAATAAGGGAAAAAATGCCAGAAAGGTAATTTTTATTACCAAAGATAGAAATTTACGTCTCAAGGCAAAAACCTTGGGAATACTGGTTCAGGATTATGAGCATGACAAAGTAAATCCTGCTGCTTTGGTAGAAAAAAATATTTTCGAAAATGATAAGTTTTCAGGTAT
>CAYXTU010000034.1:0-7089 GCA_964468245.1 uncultured Candidatus Peribacteria bacterium
CAGATGATTTCAGACGATTCTGAGCGATATAGGGAAATTATATATATTAGTTGTTTTTGGTCATAGTTTTACTATATTTTATGGGTGTTTTTATCTGACTTTTTGCTTATGAATCCTGATATTTGACTTATTGTCGTAGGAATACTTATCTGAGGTATTGTCGGTTATCTTGTTGCCAAGGTGTATTTTATGCTTAAAATCAAAAAACAAAGGTCTAATGCGGTAAGTAGATCTCGTAATGTGGTTTTGGGGTATGTTCATGAAAAAATAGCTCCTCTTTTGCCTAATTTCCCTTATTCGTACAAGGATTTGGTGTTTTTGTGAAAAGGAGTCGATTATCTTGTTCTCGATGGGCTCTCAAAAGGAAATCTGAGTCAAATTATTTTTCTTGAAATCAAAAGTGGGACCTCTACGCTCAATAGAAATGAAATGATGGTGAGAGATTGTATACAGCAAAAACGCGTGAAATATGAGGTATGGAAAAACGAATCATAGTCTATTGAGTAGTATATATTTTTTTGATATAGGTACTTATAAAAGAGTCTTTTTTGATAAGCATATCCGTTTTTCCTTGATATATTTCTCTTTGTACTTCAGCTTTTAATCATTCCCCCTGTGATTTTTTTATGATAACTCATTGATTGCTTTTTTCTGGTGTAATGATAACAAAATAATTGGCATTGTCTTTTTCAAGTACTTTCAAATAGAGGTCGCTTTTTCATGTATTTTTTATTTCTAATTGTTTATTCATTTCGTATAAAGCTGCATCATCTCAAAAAACATAATCAGAATAATAGGGAACTAATCGTTCGCTGTGTGCATATCTTTTCGTAATTTCTATTGTTGGTACCAATAATGATGTTCTAAAAAGTTGTGTAGCAAATCCACATACTCAACCGTAAAATAGTAAATTTTGAGCTCCTGCTCATTTGCAATATCATTTTAATTTCATAATCTCTTTGTTAAGATTTAATGTATCTTCTGATCATAATATCACTCCGTTGATTTTATTGAGGGCGATAGTATAATTTTGTTTGGTACATCTTTTTAATGTCGAGGTATCTTTGTATACTGTATAAAAATTTGCTTTTTTGATTGTTTGATACGCTAGAGAGCTTTTGTGGATACGTATTTTGTCTCATTTATTTTGGAGCCATGTTAGTGTAAGTTTTTCTTCCAATGTTTTGGGGAGTATTTCATAGTTTTTTTTGAAAATAGGACTTGTCCCCTGATAAGAAAATGTCTGACTTACGTCATTATATACCATATTGAAACTATCTATATATGGCCATAAATAATCTATTGCTTCTTTGAACTCTATTTGTGGAAGCTCATTGTTTAGCAAACAACTTGGTGACATAATATACATATCTTTTTTTTCTATGATATATTCACATGGTGTATCTTGAGCTTGAGTGATTTCCTGAAGTGCTTTTATTTTTGAAACATTTTTTGTGTTTATAGTCTTAACGTCTTTTTGATATACACTAAAATTTACAATATTTTCTGCAAATGTATTCCCTATGGATACATATGTCGCAGCTAGTATTCCTAATATCATTGATATTTTTAATGTATTTCGTATATTCATATTCGTAGACTATATAAAATACTATAAGTATAGTCAAAATTATTGTTTTTGCAAAATTATAGGGCCATAGTTAAGTGGTATAATATCAGACTCTCCCGCTTTGCGGGATAAACTCCTCTAGTTATATAGGGTTATGGTGAAATGGTATCACGTCGGTCTCCGAAGCCGAAGTCATAGGTTCGATTCCTATTAATCCTGCCATATGAAAAAGTAAAATTTATACTCTGAAAATGTAAAATTTGAAAACATCTCTCAGTAAAAAATTGTCCATTATATTTGCCTATCTCAAGGAACTTTTTCCTAGTCCAGAAACTGAGTTGCACTACTCTACTCCTTTTCAACTTGTTGTTGCCGTGATGTTGTCTGCGCAGGCGACGGATATTCAGGTAAATAAGGTGACGGATACATTATTTGAAAAAATAAAACATTCTGAAGATATTTTGACGATGGGATTTGCAAATTTTGAACGTGCTATATCTTCGATAAATTATTACAAGACGAAGGCGAAGAATATTTTTGCTACTGCAAAAATATTAATGAATAATGAAAAATGAATAATGAATAATGTTGGTAAGAAAAAATATAAAGATTGAATTCCGGATAGTATTGAAGAATTGGTGAAGTTGCCGGGAATTGGTATAAAAACTGCGAAATTAGTCGCTCATGTATTGTATGATAAACCGTATATTGCTGTAGATACGCATATTCATAGAGTGAGTAATAGGTTGTGAATTTTATTCCCCCATACCCCCTCTAAAATAGAGGGGACAAAAATATTTAGTCCAGAAAAGACGTCAGAATTGCTTGAAAAATTGATTCCCGATGAGTACAAAGATCATGCACATCATTCGTTGGTATTGTTTGGTCGTTATTATTGTACAGCAAAAAATCCTAAATGTGAAGCGTGTAAATTGAAGAAGATATGTGTATATTATGGGTTAAAAGGTTAAAATGTTGCAGGTTAAAAGGTTAAAATTTTAGTTTTTTTGTATGATAATTATGTTTACATTAGTAGAGCCACAGTGGTGAGTTGGTTTGTCTAAAATGTTGTTTGCATGGATGCAAGCTAGTGTTTTTTGGGCACATCGAATTCCTGTTTTGGCTGATATATTTGTATTTACCTATCCTGTGTATTTGATCTTATTGTACTGATACTGAATCGTTCAAACGCTCAAACGCTCAAACGTTGAAACGCTTAAACGTTGATTGTATCATAAAGTGGCGGCGATGTATATTGCTGCGGGAGTCGGATTTAGTGTCTTGGTAAATGTATGAATTCAATTTTTCGTAGATAAAGCGAGGCCAAACGTAGTTCTTGGATTGGCTGATCTCAAAAAAGAAACCGTGCTTCATCAGTTTCTGCCAAGTGCGAGTTTTCCTTCTGATCATGCTGCTGTCAGTATGAGTATTGCGGTGATTTCATTGCTACGAGGGATAAAAAATAAAGACAAAAAATTCCTCCGATTTGGAGGAATCTTACTGATATTTTCGTTGATAACTTCGTTTGCGAGAGTGACTTCTGGTGTACATCGACCTACTGATATCATCTGAGGAAGTCTTGTGGGAATCATTGTTCCTCTTGTACTTATGTGGAAGCCAATTTATAGGTTTGGTACCGGAATAGCTGAAAGGATTGGAAAGATTATTTAGAGATTTGAAACTATATAATCGAGATCTAATCAACTTTGCTCTACTATTGCTCTAAATGTTCCATAAGGGATATCTTTGTTGTGAATTGGTATGATAATTGTATTTCATTTTTTGTTTTCTAGTTTGAGATGAGATCATTTTTGTCCTATTTTTGAAAAACCTTCTTTGATAAAAAAGTTTAACAAGATTTTTGCCTTGTATATTTTAGGCATAGTTATGTTCAAACTGAAGTAAACGAGGTGATTTTATGGCTACATACTCTTTCGCTGAAGTATTTTCTAAATACAAATCTAATGCTTCTTTTGTTTTTTCGATACATTCTTTTTCTGTTTTACCAAAACTACTTACGTTGTTTTCAAGTATTTTGCCTACAAAATATTTTCCTTCTTGTCGAGTGATGAGATTGAAAGAATTTGTCATGGTGTTTGGGTGAGATGCTAAAATCTCTATTGGTTGATAGTATATAGATTTTGCTCGAAAAATAAAGATAAAATAAAAATAAAAAAACTCCCCTGATGGGGAGGAATTTTCTGTGTTATTTAGGTTGTCGATTTTGTCTTTGTTGGTTGTGTTGTAGTTGTAGCTTCTGCTGTTGTTTCTGTTTCTGTTGTTGCTGGTACTACTGGCTTTTGTTCTGTTCCCGTAGCTGGTGTTGGTACTGCTGGTGCTGTATTTGTCGTTTCAACTTCTGGTTTAACTTCTTCTATCTTGTCTCAATTTTTTATTTTTACTCTATTATTCATTGTGAGGGGTGTTGTTGTTGTTGTTTCTGGGACGTAGGTTGTTGTTCAACCTATATCTTTTTTGATTGCTATAGCATCGTTTACTTTTATTTTCTTTGGTCGTCTTTCTTTCTCTCACTCAAATATATCTTGTATTTTTGTGTTACTTGTAATGTTTTTTAGTGTTGTTTTGTCAGTATCAATATAGTTTGTTTTAATAATGTTTTTTTCAGTAGTTTCAACTTCCACTGAACTACTATTTGCTGTTGAGTTTGTTATGATTTCGCCGTTGTCGAGGTAGTTTTCTGTCATGACGTAGTCTAGGTCTTTGTCGGAGAAGAGTGACGCAGTGAGATATCTGGCTATGTCATTTTGGTTGCTGATTTTGTATTTTGTTTTGGCTTGATTGTCTATTCATTGCTCGTTTATGTTGGGATTTTCTTTGCTAGGTGTTTGGATAGCAGTGTTGGCTGATGCGATTCTTGTTCGCGTTTCGTCTGCATCAATGATAGTATTGAGTACATTCTCATATGCTTTTGTGTCTTTTATTGCTGTGATAAATTTCTTTTCTCTTCCGTCTACTTTTTTGGTTTCGATGGTTACAATGTCGTTGATATTGATGTCGATATGATCAGCTTTTTCTTCTTTTTGTTTTTTGTTGTAGATGTTTAATCCTTTTTGGAAGACATTTACATTGATGTTTTTGATATTTTCTTTTGCTTCTATTAGTGTTTTGTATGCTTTTATTTTTTCTTCTGTAAAGTGTTTTTTGAGTTCGTCTCAGGTGTCTAGTCTAACTTTGTTGTCTGGATTTGAATTTTTGGGGAAATTATCATTTTTATTTATGTCATCTATAAATTCTTTCTGCTTTTTATTTAGTTCGTATTCTTTTTTGAATTGCTCGTTGATTTTGTCTTTGGCTTGTGGAAAGATTTTGAGAAGTGATGATTTGCCAAAGCCTAAGAGTTTGAGAATGCTTATTACCATAGGCCCAAACGCTTGTATCAGACTATCAAATCATTTGACTTTTGGTCATTCAATAGCGTTTTTTACATTGGCAATTTTTTGGAGAAGATCCATTTTGTAGGAGTCTCCTTTGGTTTTCATTAGGTTTTCTATTTGTGGTCTGATAGTGCCTTTGTTTGCGTCACTAAAAAATAGTTTGGTATAGTTTGCGCTTCTCGTTTGTTGGTCAGCTCACAAAAGGTTGAGGTTATTTACAGAGATATAACTCATATACACTTCCAACATGTTTGCATCTGTTACGTTGTTGATAATGTAGTCGGTCATTGCGTTTGCATATCCATTTTTTAGCTCAGTTGTTTTATCATCTTTGTAATCTGCGGTATCTGTTGATGGTGTATAGGTGGTGATTTGTTTGAGTATTTGTCCGAGATTGCTGGTGATTTCTTCTGCGTTGGCTTTGTTGTTGAGATAGAGCTTGAAGGCTGCAAAGTTTCCGATATCATCAAAGACATTGAGGGAAGATTTTACTTGTTTAACTTCTTCTCATTTTTTTGCTTTTGCTTTTGCTTCATCTTCTGTATTAAATATTTCTCCTGTTTTTATTTTTCGGTATTGTGTTGTTCGGTCTATTGATTTAATTCTTTCTTTGTTGTTTTCTGCAATTCTTTCTTGCATTTCTTTGTAGCTTCCTTGTACGAGGAATTTTTTTTCTGTTCATTTTGTATACTGTATGACTCGTTCTTCCTTTCAGAATCTAGCGTTTATTCCGTCTTTATTATCAAAAGCTCCTGCTTTACCAACAGTAATATCTCATAAGTCTGTTATTTCTGTATATGTTTTTACTCGTTCGTAAAGCGTGTTTGCATTACCTTTTGAATCATTTTTGATGGTGATTTTGTTTTCGGTACTTGGTGGTGTATTTGTCTCTTTGAAAACTTGTTCTAAAAAAGCGTTGTAGGTAGTTTGGTTACCTTCGAAAAATGTTTTTGCGTTTTCTTTGGTTATGTTCATATTTTTGAATGTGTTGATTTTGCTTTCTTCTTGTTCGTCGAGTACTTTAATTTGTTTCTCTATTTCTGTAATTACAGTTTCTCGTTTGGCGTTTTTTTGATCTATTTCTGCGTTTGTTTTCTTGATTTCGTTGTTTGGGTCAATTATATCATTTTTAATGATTTTATTTTCTTTTTTTATTTCTTCTGTCTTTTTTTCTTTTTTTTCTTCAGCAATTGTTTTTAATGCTTCTAATCTAACTTTATCGGTGATAGTGTTGATCTGTTTGAGGTCGATAAGGTCTTGGAGGTTTTTGAGTTGTTGATTTTGGGTTGGGTCAATTTGCAATGTCTTCATATCTTCTTCGAAGGCTATTTTTGCGTTTTTGTAGGTCTGGAGTTTGGTCGCGTCTATCGTTTCGAAGCTAGTGAGCATGCTATCGCAGATACTGGTGAGTACTGCTGTACTTTGTTCTTCAAAAGCTGTTTTAATTTTTTCTTTTTCTTTTTCTGCTTTTATAGCTTTGACAAAATCTTCTCATGTTTTTTGAGTTTTTTCGTCGATGTTTTTGAATGTATTCTTCGTTACTTGTAGTTCTGGTGTTTTTAGTGTTTCTACCATTTGTTTGTTGTAAGTTAAATAAAGTTATCTTGCTTGTGTTGCTCTCTTATATTTCTTTGATCATATCGTCCAATAACTGTATTGATGACTCGTCTCTAAGGTGTGACTCCTCTTCTATGGTCTTCAATTTTTGGAGGAAGTCTTTGGAGTTTTGGAGTTTTGTTTTGGCTTCATCGTCTTGTATAGTGTCAATCGTTTTGCTGAGTATATCGACTATGTTATCAATAGCTACGTCGTCTAGTGCATTGCCTTCTACCAGTATTTTGAGTCCTCTAGCGAGTGGCCAGATATTGATAAGCGCTTCTAGTACTTTGAGTATGTAGTCTTTTTTGGTCATAAGCAGAGAATTTCAGAGAATAAAATGCGGAGAATTTCAGAGAATTGTTTTTGTAGTATTATTGTAACTAAAAAGAGTTGAAAATACAAAAAAACACCCCATTTTCTTTTTAGGAGTGTTTACATTTTGTATTAAGTGTATGTAGTATTTGTTTTTGGACGAAAAGTTGCCGAAAGATAGATGAAAAGTTGCCGAATGATAGACGAAAAGTT
>CAYXTU010000034.1:7189-11187 GCA_964468245.1 uncultured Candidatus Peribacteria bacterium
ATAGATGAAAAGTTGCCGAATGATAGACGAAAAGTTGCCGAAAGATAGATGAAAAATTGCCGAATGATAGACGAAAAGTTGCCTAAAATTAGCTGATATTGGGCAATATTTGTCGGTGTAAAGTACTAGGTTGGTTGTGGCCTACACTAAAGTACTAGGTTGGTTGTGGCCTACACTAAAGTACTAGGTTGGTTGTGGCCTACACTAAAGTACTAGGTTGAAATTAATATCTTTCTCCCAACCTGTTGTCCTTCTCTTCCATAGATTTCGGGGATTCCTTTGATCTGGAGGTTGATCTTGGTTGCATATTCAGAAATATTTTTTTCTAATGAGTTGTTTTGTTGCGCGTAGTATGGTATCGTGAAAACTGCGATACTTCAGGTTTCTTTGATTCTATCCAAAAAGCTTTTGTAGAGTTGGAGTACTTGTTCTTGGAATTTTTGTATGTCTTGTGGTGCTGTTGTTTTGGTGACTATAGGTCAGAGTCGTCATTCGGTGATGATTAATATATCGGATAAATCTGAGAAATGTTCTGATAAATCTGAAAAATTTTCTGAGGAAGGTGTTGGTGTTTTTTTGGTTTTTTGATAGTCTTTTTCGAGTCTAGCTATATGTATTTTTGATTCTCCAAAATTAATCAGTAATCATGTTTGATAATTTCATAAATCAAGGTATGCTCTAGTTTGTTTTAAATCCTGTTTGTGTATATATGGTGTGTTTTTTAGTTCAATAACAATCTGATTATCAATAATTAAATCAATATATTTGGTTCAAATTACAATGCCATCATCTTTGATAATAATGCTTTTCTCTCTTTCGGCAGCTATTCATTCTTTTTTTATTTTAACTTCTATTAATTTACCATATTGTTTTTCAGTTAATGTATTTCCGTATTTGATATGTATTTCTGTTACTATTTTGAGTATTTTTTTAATTTTTTCATTATCTATTATTTGTTTTTTTTCTGATTTTTCTGATTTTTTTCTGATTTCTCAGATTTTTTGTGTTATGTCGTGATGGAAAATTTCGAATTGTTTGTTTGGTGTGTGAAATTTGTTGGTTGCTCGCCAAAGAGCGTTTTGCTCTGCATAGCTGATGTTTATATCTGATCATATAAAGTCATATCATAAGTAATTGGCCAACATTCCCGTAGTCCCTGATCACACGAAGGGGTCGTAAATTACGCAGTTTTCAATTTCAAATTTTCAATTTTCAATTATATTTTTTAGTCAGATGTTGATCATAATGTGGGCGAGTTTTGCTGGCATCATACCCATTTGCATGCTGCGTCCTGGTTTGCCAAAATCTACTGCTTCATAGAGTTCTATATTTTGGTACCACTCCACTACTCCGTAGAGACCGTTTTCGAGATTAATTATTTCTTTTCCTTTATTTTTGATTTCTTTGTCGGTATGAAAAACATCTACCAACTTGTATCTTCTAATTCAGACCGTTCTCTTGAGGTGTTTCCCGTTCGCTTCGTTTTGAATCCCGATTATTTTGACATCGGTCAACAATTCTTGCAAATCCTTTTCTTTGACTACGGTACCGATCTTGATACATCCTCATAATTGTGGTAGTAACTCAGAATATTTTGTATCAAAAATTATTATCCCCTTTTTTGGATAAGAAATTTCTTTTGCCTGAACCAATTCGAGTTCTGCTATGCTTATTTCTGGATTTTTTCCTAGGACTGCGAAATACATTTTTTATAACTAACAACTAAAAACTAACAACTAACAGTGATGGTATTGTCTTGGTATGGACTATAGTAAAATCGTTGATAAAAACAATAAAAGAAAAAGCCTAGCTGAGTTGGCTAGACTTTTGTCTTCCTAGTCATTGCTGTATCTAATATGAAGTTGCTAAACACATATTACATACATTCTGACACTATATCTCTTAGTATATACTCGGCTATTTTGGAATGATGGAACGATGGGTGTTGGAACGATGGGCTTATCTTTCTATCGTTCAATCGTTCTATTTGTCTATCGTTCTAATTACGCTGTTTGAAGCATTTTTTTGAGTTCAAGGTCTGCATTAATTTTTTCTAGTCTGATCATGTTTTTTTCTATTTCTTCGATGCTTCATTCAGATTTGAGTCTTTTGATTTTGTCTTCAAGTGTTTTTCTATTTTGCAATAAATTATTTTCTGATTCTTCTGGTCTAGTTGTTGCTTCAGTACTTACTATGCGGACGATTTTTCCGTCGATAAATACCATGCCTTTTGATGTACTGATGTACATTTCAGGTCCTACTTTGATGTGGTTTTCCATAGGCCAAACCTTGATAATTCCAGGTTTTATGGTGGTTACCATAGGCGCGTTTCCTGCCATGACTTTGAGATTACCATTTTCTGTAGGGAGTGATATTTTTTGGATATCACCTTGAAAGATTACTTTGCTTGGTGTCGAGATTTTGAGTTTCATTTGGTTGTGTTATGGTATAAAGTTACCATTATAATTTTATCCGTATATGCCTAGAAAACAAAATTTCTGGCTTCAAAACACTATATTTACTTGACAAATTATAAATTCAGTGAATAGTTAATAGTGAAAAGTGAATAGTGTAGGAATTGTCTGATGTGAACTATTGTCTTTTACAATAGTTTGTACGTATTCATTCCATCGTTTTTCACTATTAGTTTTTCGTTATTAGTTAGTTTTTTTATTGAGTGATCTTCTGATAAATGCTGGAGTTTCTAAGTCTTCAGCTGGAGTTTCTTCTACAACTGCTTCTTGTGCTGGTATATCTTTTTTGATTCCTCTCATAATAAAATTTTCTGATTCTCTTCTTGCAGTTGGTCTTCCAAGAATATCTCTCTGTGGTTGTTTGAGTATAGCTTCTTTGCTTTGTTCTTCAAATCCTGTAGCGATGATAGTAACTTTTACTTCGTCTTCCATGCTATCGTCTAGGGTCATTCACCAGAAGAAGTTTACATCTGGATCAATAATTTCTTCAACTACTGCTGCAGCTTCTCTCACTTCAGCTGGTGTAAGGTCGTGTCCACCAGATACTGCGAAGATGATGCTCTTTGCTCCATCAAGATTTTCTTCTAACAATGGGTTTTCAATTGCTTTGCGAGCTGCTTCTACTGCTCTCTTTTCTCCTGCTCCATATCCAATACCGAGCAATGCATTTCCAGAGTTTGTCATAACGGCTTTTACATCTGCAAAATCGATATTGATATCTCCTGGTTTGATGATAAGGTCAGATATTCCTTGTACTCCCAAAAACAATATTTTGTCTATCATAGTAAATGCTTGTTTGAAGCTAGTTTTTTTGTCTATTACGTTGAAGATTTTGTCGTTTGGTATGACAATAAGTGTGTCTACTGCTTCTTTGATTTTTTTGACACCTTCTTCGGCATTTCCTGTTCTTCTATTTCCTTCAAAACTAAATGGTTTTGTAATGATACCAACAGTCAATATTCCCATTCCTCTTGCTATGTTTGCGATAACGGGAGCAGCTCCTGTTCCTGTTCCTCCTCACATTCCACAGGTAATGAATACCATGTCAGTGTCTTGAAGCATAGCTTTGATCTCTGTTTCGCTTTCTTCAGCAGCTTTTCTTCCTATTTCAGGATTAGCTCAAGCACCAAGTCCTTTGGTGAGATTGAGTCCGATATTTATTTTTTTCTCGGCCAAATTGGTAGCAAGATCTTGTGCATCAGTATTGATAGCTACAAAACCTACTCCTTCTAGTCCTTCAGATATCATTCTGTTGAGTGCTTTGTTTCCACAACCACCCACACCTAAAACTTTGATTTTTGCTCCTGGGATAAATTCTGGGTTAATTTCGTGAAGTACCATTTTTACTTAAATTACAAATTAAAAAGGTGATGAATGATGAAAGATGAATAATGATGGAATTGTTTAATTATATACTATCGTAATCTATAATAGTTCATACAAAACAAAACCAACATCATTCATTGTTAATTATTAATTATTCATTGTTTTTTAGAAGAGGTCTTTGAAGAATCATCATATCTT
>CAYXTU010000035.1:0-11169 GCA_964468245.1 uncultured Candidatus Peribacteria bacterium
AAGGGTGTTATATTTTTGGATTATAATTCATCTAACTTAATCTTGACATTTATGTATAAATATGTATATATAAGTAAACAATCTAAAACAAAAAAATATGAAAAAAGTAATTTTTAGTATAGTAGTATTAGTAATTGCTACAGCTAATATCAAAACTCAAGCTCAAGACCAATACAATAATGTTGCTTCATATACAACAACAAGCAGCAGTGATAATCAAGTATGGTATGCAGCAAACAATAATGTTAATCTTACGAAAGCAGTGATCGAGCAACATGCAACCAAACAATTTCTTGATATATCTGACATCAAAACAGCAGATAGAAAAAGAAAAATGTTGCCGCTCCAGCTTAAAAAAGCACAAAAAAACTTTTTTGCTGCATATGTTAAAAACAAAACAGCTCCGGTAGTTATCTCTACAGACACTACGGTGCAAGAATCGTTTAATAGAAATATTGATCGATTGTACGAGCTTTTGCGACAAGATATTTTGTCCTATCGTCGAACATACGATGGAGAAGTAAACAAAAATCTTGCCATAAGCATCAATAGTCTAACTTGTCTGCTCAAAGTCGGTAAGAACGCTGTTAAAAATAACAAGAAAAAAACAATGGATGAGAAGGAGTTTTTGTATACACTCTATGGTGTGTACAACAATATTGATGTGTTTTTGCATCAGTATTTGAAATAATATCTATGTATTTCTTAATAGACTGATCTCACCCATCAGTCTTTTTTTATTTGACTTTTTTTGATAAATAGTTATATTCCTGTCAATAAACTAAAAAATATTAACAAAAAATAAAAAACATGAAAACAATAAAAATTGTTATAGTATTCTTACTTGTTTGTGTAAGTGGTTTTGCCCAAAAAACTGAGACAACCACTTCTCCCTACACGAAGCAATTCTTTTTGTTCTATCATTATGATATGAATAATAGGAAGCCAATTGCCGTTGAAAACATTCAACGTACCAAAAAAAATATCCTAACAAAAAATGTCTTGAGCACCAAAGATAGTTTTGTAAAGGCATATAAAGCATTTGCAAAAGCTCCCATAAAGATTTCTAGCGATCCTGCACAGCAGCAAGCATTTGAAAACAATATGAGAGTTATCAACACTATCTTCACCAAAAATCTTCTCATCTATGGAAACAAGATTTTTGGACAAACAGAACGCAATTTCTGTGACTACGTGTATGAAATACAAACCTTTATGGATGGAACCTACACTCTAGAACGATATAGCGATCTAGACCTTACATTTGACTATCTCGATGAGACATTGGGATATATATTTGAAGATTTTAAAACAAAATAAAACTAAAAACAATAAGTTATGACAAATTACAAACAACTGTTTGAAGAACAGTACAAAAAGCAAATTGATGCATATCAAAAATCAAAAAAAAGAAGAAAAATTTTTAATAGAATCAAAGATTTTTTGATTGCACTGTGTGTGATGTATATGATTATGATTACCTATGTTTGCATTAAAGACCAAGAACCACTTAATGTAAATACATATACAAAAACATTTATTGATTTTGAATTATTATTCGCATTTTTGGTTGGATCACTTATTTTTACCTTTTGTCTTTTCCTCTTAGACAAAAAAGCCAAATACCGAAAACATTATTTGGAAAAATATGCAACCCAATTTGCAACAACGGTATACGCTGATGATATTGTTTCTTTTTTGGAGACAATAACTACACCACCGACAAATTTCAAAAGGAAATTGGTACCTATTCTAAAACAATATGAGTGGTATCACAAAGGTTTTGATCCAGAATATCTAGACATAGGTAAATCCATGGAAAAAGAAAAGTTCATTATTGATGGACGAGAATACTATTTCTATGGATTTGATGGACATAGTCTTTATGTTTGTGATACAATCACCGGCAAAAAAAGAATATATTCTATCAATTAATAGAGATTTACCACGCTAAATGAGCGTGGTTTTTTTAATATGTTTTTTTGTATTGACTTTTTAGCTTAAATACATAATAATATTTTGAAACAAAAAACATATATACACCAAAAAACACCAGTATGAAAAAAATTATTATCTTTTTTTTACTATTGATTACTACACTAGTAACAGTAGGTCAGACAAAAAAACATTATTTTTTTATCTATGAATATTATGGTAATGATCGGGATCCTATTGTCTTGGATAATCTACCAAGGGATACGCTTACCAAAATACCTGCATCGATAAAAAATACACAAAAAAAATTTGTTAAACAATATTATTTGTACAAAAAATCACCAAAAGTAATTTCTGACAATCCCGCTACACAAAAAATATTTGAAAAAAATATTGAAGCATTACTCTATATTCTAAGTGATTACTTACCATATAGCGTAAAAAAAATGGATGATAAAGACCTACAAAATGATCTCTGTTATTATGTTAACAAAGTTGTATCACTTATGAAAACTGGCGCTAAAACATCACAAATGCATACCCCATCGTTTTATGATAGAATAGATTTTTGGTGGAATGGTTTGGATATAATTTTAGCTTACTATTTAATAAAATAAGTATCATACATCACAAATAAAAAACAGTTGGTATATTACTGACTGTTTTTTTGTTGGGCTTTGTACCTATAGTAAATACCATTGCTCCCGGGAGCAATACTTCTATCTATTGACATTTACTTCTAAATGTTTATATGTTTGTGTATGTTTTATATTATTACTTTTTTGTATGAAAACTTACATCAATTACGAAAACAAACTTGTGGACCAACATGGATTTGAGCAAGCTATACATATTCCCGAAAGCCAGAACTATGCCTGACATCTAGACAATCTTTATCTCGTCAAAAAAAAATGAACTCGATGAGTCGCTGCTGCAGGTGCAGCAAGAATTAGTATGGTTTTGGAATGCTGCAAAGAACATATAGAAGATGCAAAGGACTACGCCACTACCGTAGGTAGAATACAGTCAAACACCTATAGACAAAGAAACAACAAAGAATACAAAGATACTACATTTAATGATATCAATGAGCACTAATTTGCTATATGATTTATATTTTTCTTTTTTGTTATGCTAAAATCCTATGCCTTTGATCTTGATCAAAACATTTTTCATACAAAAACACCTATTTATCTTCTCACAAAACAAGCAGATAATTCTCGAAAAGAAGAAGCTATTCCCAATGCTGATTTTGAAAAAAAACTCCAAGACAAAGAAAATACAAAATTGCATGATGATATAGAATTTTCTATGAGAGATTTTAGATGATATGGTAAACTTATCCAAGATGTTTTTGATGTGGTTTATGATGAAAAATGACGCTGACCAATTCGAAATGAATTTAAAAAAGCTACTATTGATGCTGATCCTACACATATCATTACTGCTCGTGGAAATCCCGTATCTGATTTTTTGGATATGCACAAAAAAATCATTTATGAAGTTTTTACTCAAGCAGAAAAAGAAGAAATGGCTATAAATATGTCAAACAAAAGCAAACATATGCCATATCAATTTGACAGGCTTGTGTCTGAATATCTTAAAAACAATCTTTATATCCCTTGTTCAAATCCTGATCTTATCAAAAAGCTCCATCGAGAGAATATATCCTGATACCAGAGAAAAGCTCTAGCTTTTGAAAAATGCATAAAAAAAACCATACATAATTTTGCCAAATATTATGGTGCATCATTTATGAAGCACAAAAAAATAAGCATTTGATTTAGTGATGATAGCAAAAAAAATATAGATGCGATAAAAGACTACATCAACGAAACACTTAAATTTAATTATCCTGAAATAGTTTTTTATCTCTATAACACAGAAGATCCATCTACTATCACCAAAGAAATTATTATTTGAAAATCTTGCTCTATGCCATTGTTTTAATTTTTTTTCTCTTATATACTACAAAATCCATTTCATCTGATTTATCCGGTGTTCTTTCTACCTCGACAAAGTCAGATTCAAACTGAGGAAAGCTTGTGTCTCATTCATAAGCTTTTTTTATTTCCGTCAAATATATGACATCCGCGATAGGAAGAAATTGGCGATAAATGCTGGCTCATCCGATGATAAAAATCTGATCTATTTTTTCTGATGTTAATTGTTTCATCATATTTTGGATACTGTCATACCGTTCTACTCCTTCGACTGGCAATTGGGAAAGGATGATATTTCTCCTATTGGGAAGTGGTTTTCCTATGGAAAGGAAAGTATTGTAGCCCATCACCACAATATGCCCGGACGTAATTTTTTTGAAATGTTGGAGGTCCTGGGAATACTGCCAAGGAAGTTGGTTGTTTTTTCCTACAATTCTATTGGATGCCATAGCGGCGATCATATTGATTTGCATATTTAATCGTTAAAACGTTAAAAGGTTTGGAACGATGAAAGGTTAGTTTTTTAGTAAATATTTTCAATACATAAAAACTTCAATTGCTTTTTTGTTGTAGATTTGTATGTATATGGAGATATTTATTTGCTTGTACTACTCTGCTATGGCTATATCAACACAGGACATATTGAAGAAATATGGAGACATTATCAAGGAAGAGGTGAATGTAAAATCTATTGAAGCAATGGATGATTCACTCAAAATACAAAAGGTTTTCAAGCCTATTTGATCTCAGCTTTCTGCCAAATTTGGCAAAGACACGGGAAAGATTATCCAGTATGGAAAACAGGGAAATATCAGAGATGCGGGCGATGGAAAAGTAATTATCTTCGACCATGAAGGAAACGAACGAACATTGGAACATAATGAATATGAAATTGCCTATGAAGGTTTGGAAGGAGATACGACTGCAGTCGATCAAAATATCATCGCAAAGCTAGATATTGAGCTCACTCCGGAATTGCAAAGAGAATGAGTGGCTCGTGAGATTTCAAGATTTTTGAATCAGATGAGAAAAGATGCTGATTATACGGTAGATACAAAAGTCGTGATGATGTACTCGACAACGAATAAAAATTTAATGAATATCGTAAAAGAATTCAAAGACTTTTTTAAACATGAAGCATTAATTTCTGACATACAATCGACGGATAATCCCGAAGGAGATATCGTTGCGCTTTTCACAAGCGGCGAATCGACAATTAACTTCGCATTGAAAAAGTAATTTTTACCCGTGTCAACGTCATTCCCGCCCCGCTTTGCGGGATAAACTCCAGAGGGAATCTATCTTGCTATATAGCCAACTGGATTCCCGATCAGATTCGAGAATGACGTCCATACTAGTTTTTAATTTTTTGTTTAGAAGTTATGCAGTGTTTTGATTATGCGCTAAAATATATCTATCGTTATCCCAAGACGGAAAAAGAGCTGAAGATCCAGCTTTTTACCAAAGGATACAATACCGTTGATGTCGATCGAACGATAGCAGAATTGAAGAAAAAAAATTACGTGAATGATGAGATGTTTGCAGAAAGTTATATCAGAAGTGAGATAGTGAACAAAGGAAAACCAGCTATTAAAATACTTCAAAAGCTCTATCAAAAATGAGTTCCCCAAGAAATTATCAAAGCAGTTTTGAAAAAATATGAAAACGATATGGTAGAGGGAATCCATGAAAAAATCAAGAAAGAAATCAAAGCATACAAAAAGAAAAATATAGACGGATTTGATATTATTCAAAAATTGATGAGGAAGGGATATAAGTTGGATGATATAAAACGTGTCATTGAAAATAAATAATTAGATAATTTTTCAATTGCGAATTGCGAATTTCGAATTACATAAAAATCCGTTAATCCGTAATCCTTTAATCGGTTAATTTTAATTTATAAGTAATAAAGTAATGTGAAGACGACACAGTATCGCAGCCAAAAAAGCGTCATGAGATGCGAAGAAATCACAAGCCTATGCAAAAGTAGGGAAGATTATCCAAATAGCTGCAAGAAAATGATCAGATCCAAAAATGAATCCATCGCTTGAACTTGCGCTCAGCAAAGCGAAGCAATATAACCTTCCCAAAGAAGTAGTAGAAAAGGCGATATTGAAGTGATCTGGACAGCTCGAAGGAGAAAACCTCGAAGAAATATTTTATGAATGATATGGGCCAGAATGAGTTGCTTTGCTGATAAAAGCGTTGACTTCAAATACCAATAGAAGCGCTTCCAGTATCAAACAAATCATGCAGAAACATGGGTGAACTATGTGAGCTATTGGCTCTGTAGCTTGGCAGTTTAAAGAGCAGGGAGTTATCGTGATTGATGGTGTCAGTGAAATTGTTCACGATAAATGAAAAACGATAGAAAAAGTTTTACCGTTGAATAAAGACGAACTCGAAGAACGCGCAATGGAGCTTCCTATATCTGATATCGAAAGAGAAGATGATGTTGTAGTCATCTATGTAGATAAGGCAAATTTTTCTATTGTACAAAAATGACTCGAAGCATTTCATTATCATATGCTCGAATCAGATATTCAATTTATCCCAGAAAATACGGTGAAACTTGATGAAGAAAATACCAACAAACTCTATGCTTTGCTTGAAGCATTAGATGATGACGAAGATGTAGATCATGTACGACATAACCTATCCAACTAATAACTAACAACTAATAACTAACAATTATTGAATATAAAAAATATTCCTTTGTTGTTAGTTGTTCACTGTTAGTTGTTAGTTTATTTACAGAGTCCTGCATCAGAAAGCATTCTATAAAGCTCAAAAAGTTTTATAGTTTTTTTGTAATTGCTGAGAGATGGGAAAGTGGTATCTATGGTTTCTATAAGTCATTTGAGTTCTCGTAAATTGTCTCCATATGTTTTGTCTACCTTGCTGAGATCAGAAAGTTTTACTATAGCACTTTGGATGATGGTGAGTCCATCTTGTGGAGTAAGTGGCTTGTTTTCTCCTAAACATTTTTGACCCAAAACATCTGCGATTTGCTGTACTTCTTGTGAAGACGCACTTCTTCCATATACGAGGATAGTAATCTTTCCCTGGTATTTGCTATTGGCCGCATCAGCAAATGTTGGTGATTTTATTTTGTTGAATTCAAATTCTTTGATAGAAAATATAGGAGGAAGCTGAAGAATAAATTTCTTGAGATTGTCTGCACCGTTGTTTCCAAGTTCAGTCCCCAAGAGGTATCCAAATGTAGGAATGTTTCTGTATCTTTCTCTAAATTTATAATAACATGCTTCGTTGGTATCGTTGTTGCAAGAGACAATACTCTTGATAGTCTTGTCGATAATCGTGTTGTCTATCAATGTATTTTCTTTGTTGTTGAATATCCAGTTGTAGAGATGATATCAAATAACTTGATCCTGATTTACTTTTTCACCTGATCAGAAAACATTTGCATACTCCTTTTGGAGAGAGACAATCTCTTTTTCTTTGCCCTTTTTGATTTCTCCTCGAAGATAATAAAAGAATTCGTTGATCAAAGAAATATTTTCTTTGTTGGATGTCGTAGAAAGTTTGTCTGCAAGAAGAAGAAATGCACGTTTGGAATTTGCTATAAACGATACGGTAATTGGCATACTAAAATATCATGTATTGTCTTCTACAAATTCACCAATCTGCATATCAACAATATCATTGGACTCGTTGTTATCACCAAGATTTTTGAAAAAATTTCCTCGCTGCTGAAGTAAGGTAATATCGTTGAAAGGGTTTTTTTCGAGGAATTTTATTCAGATTAAATTTGTGTCAATTTTGTTGGTGTATTTTTGTTTTCGTACGTTGAGTGATGGGAGATAAATATATTGAAGGAGATAGGTATAAGGGACTTGCAATGAAGAAATATAGTCCGTATATTTTATTATCTCTGACTGTATACGAGCATTTTCCTGGACAAGATCTTGGACCGTATCTGCATTTTTGAGAATAGGCTGGATAGTTTCATTGGACTGAAGTGAACGAATATCGTACGTAGACAAGTCACTGAGAGTAAATGTTTTTGCATTGAGATCACGAATTTCTGTAATTACTTGGACTGTAAAATATACTGCGATACCAAAGGTTATAAGTGCAATTAAAAGCATTATCTTGATATTGTTTTTGTTGTCTTTGAAAAAATTATAAATCTTGCTCGCATATATTTTGACGGTAGCAAAAAACGCTTTGAGTTTTTTAAGATCAATTTTTATAGTTTGATTGTCTGTCTTTTGGTTCGTGTTGTCTAGCATATCTGCATTATTGCGAAGAAGTAAAAATTGGATCTATATAATCACTTATTTCTCTTTCTGATCATTTTTGGATAGGTAAAACAAAATCCATTGTCGAATTGTTGACGTTGAATACTGAGCTTCCTATCTTGATAATCTTTGGCACTATCTTGATAGATTTGGCATTGATATTTTCTGAAACTACGAAGATACTTTGTTTGATAAGATTGAGCATATTGCTGATAATAAATATATGTGGATTGATAATTCCTTTTTTGATAAGCGCTAATTCATCTTGTTTGAACGTATTGACCTCGACGGTAAAGCTAATTTGTTTTTGTGTCGGATCATATTTTTTGAAATTTATAGAGAAGCTTGGTAGGTCTGATTGTTCCAATTTTGCATCTACGTACTGCATCATTTTTTTGAAAAACTTGGTGTCTGGTGCTGGAGTTTCCTTGTCGACCAGTGTATAATATCTATCAAAATCTCCTACGAGATTGCAGTCATAATCTACTTCATAGGGATTGAGATAACAGTTGTTGAGATAGACAAGGATATCTTTTTCTCCTCTTCCTGCAAAATTTTGCATCGTATCTTGTACAATACTTATAGGCATTTGAAGTACATTTGCCAAATTTGAAACAAAGGTATCCAAATAACTAAATACCTTGATTGCACTGCTAAACTTGATAATCTCTAGTGAAAGCAAATATTTTTTGATAGAAGTTGTATATGTTTGGTCTTCTAATAAGGTATAAATCTCCTGAGAAAAAAATCCATATTTGGAAACATCTTCTTTGAGGGTGGTAAGGTTTTGTATGTTGCTAATGAATAGCGATGAAAATGTAGAAAGAGCATTCTGAATAATATCTTTTTTTTGGATATAGCTCAAGCGTTGGTCGTTGATAACTTTGTCTATATTTTTGTCTTCTCCACTACCAGATATCGACATACCCGCATACTGTTGATATGTACTCAAACGAAGTGTTTTGTCTACAAATTGTTGTCCCTGTTTATAGATATCTATATAGGTTTGATACATAGGATCAGGTATCGCTTGTGTTGCAAAATACATATAACGACTATACAAACGCAAAACAATAGACGCTAAGCCACATACGAGAATAACAAAAAATGACAATAAAAACAATCTTCGATACTGATTGTGATACTTTGATTTTGCTCCGGTAAAGATTCCGCTATCGCCCAAAGAAATATGGCTTGCCTGGACAGGTTGCTGAGCTGCTTGTATTCAAAGGTTTTCTATTTTTACATCCTCCACCACCGGTCTAGCGTCATCTAGTACATTTGCCTGAGAAATCAGACTTTGTGCAGGTACGGTAGCTTCTAAATCGTTGAGTTTTAGATTTGATATATTTGAAAAATCTAGTCCAGATGATGCTGGAGCATTGCTATTTGGTGTGGCTATGGTTTCGTTTTCTGTTGGTTGTGTCATACGGTATTTGGGGAATAAATTGATTCATATATAGTATACTCACAATGTCGTTGAAAACCAAATATAGAGCTATTCTCAGTTATTTTAGGTTGACAAAATTGGAAAAAAGTATGCACCCGGGAGAAAAATAAAAAAAAAGAGCAGTACAACTGCTCTTAATTCTAAATAATTTTTTTATTCATCATAATAAAAAGATAGTATACTTTCCCAGCACAAAACACAAGAAAGTATTAAGGTAACAATGAAAACCATAGCGCAGATCATCAACATTTCTTTGTTGATATTATCTTTTGAGACTAAAAAACAGCATTTTAATTTTTCATGTTTTTCCGAATATCTCAGTTTGGAATCCACAGAAATGTTTTTTGTTGCTTCGGCTTTTTCAAAAGCTAATTTAGCTACTTCATACTTTTGGTATGCGGGTAATCCTAAGTATTCTGCAATTTTGATATTTTGTTCATCAAATTGGAGCAAAACAAAGATACCACCAAAGAAACTAAGTATTGCCACAATTAGGCAAAAGACCTTGAAAAAGACTTTTAAGCCTTTTAGAAACTTTTTTATTTTTTTCATATTTATTTTTTTTCGTTTTTACTTTTTTTGTTTGGCTAGTATGTAATTATTTGGTAGTATATAGCAATATATTTACCCAATTTTTACCCTCTCAAGGTATATCGCAGTTTGAATACCCAGTAAAGAAACTTGTTGAGGACAATATCGTAGTTTCCGTATAGTTCGGTCTTGGTTCATCCCAATGATTCTTTGAATGCGCTGACACTTGCAAGTGGATGTTTGGGAAAGCCTGTCGGTGCTCCTCCACCGGTATCTACGGTAGTGAACCCGTTATCTCTCGCTCGTGAAAAGAGTTTGAACTTGAGAAAATGCTGGACTCCTATGTTACTAAACTTTCTATCAAAAAATCCGTACGGACAATAAATCATTTTGTCGGCAAATAAACAAATGGTTCCTGCAATCATTTCGCCGTCGAGAAATGCGCCGATAAGCATTCATTTACCTGTGGAAATATATTTGAGCAGTCATTCATATTGTTTTTTTGAGATCGTATTGAACCCCTTGCTATCTGCGGTTTTTTGTCGTTTTGCAAAAAATATTTCGTAGTCTTTTTTGTCGACGATGTGATATTGTATTCATCAAGCAATTGCTTTTTTGGTGCGTTTGCGGCAGCTTTCGTGCATATCGTGAAGGAGTTCTTCGTCAGACTTGGTTGTATCATAGGTAATAGCAGCGGTCGGCATATTTTCTCTAAATGCAGGCGTAATGCCGTAATTGCGATGAAGTGTTTTTTGTAGTCATAGTCTGAAATCATGCATATCTTGATCAAATTCTGGACATCTTTTCATGCTATTTTGGAAATAGACTATCTCGTTGATGATTCCTAATTGCAAGAAAAATCATTTTTTTCTGAATGTTTTTTGGAGGTGTGCTATTTCTTTTTGGGCATATTTTTGGTCCTCGGGAAGCTCGATCCCCATGATCTGATATCGGCTCAGATTGAACGGTCAGATTTTTTTTTCTTTGATAGATCAAAAATATTTTTTACCAAAAAGCTCCACCGTAAACATCGGTTTACCAT
>CAYXTU010000036.1:0-11142 GCA_964468245.1 uncultured Candidatus Peribacteria bacterium
ATAACTAATTTGGAACGATAGAACGATTGAACGATTGAACGATGGAAAGATATTAAAATCTATCGTTCTATAGTCTATTTCTTAAGTACGGGTCTTACTCTTGATCTTCCAAGTAATTTTTTTGCAGTTTTTCCATTTTTTCTTGTCAATTGTCCTCTTACGGGTAATCATAGATTATGTCTCATTCATCTATAACACTTAATTTCTTTGAGCCTCTTGATAGCAAATGCTATTTCTCTTTTGAGATCATTTTCCAAAATATATTTTTGAATTTGTTCGAGAATTTTTTTTTGTTCATCTTCTGTGATGTCTTTTACCTTTTTGAGGTAATCAATTTTTGCGTTTTCCAAAATAGTCTTGGATCTTTTGAGTCCAATACCATATACAGAAGTGAGTCAGATCCAGATAGATTTATTTTCTGGTAAAACGTGTCCTGATAATCTAAACATGCGAGTTTTGAAACAAATAAATAAAATTATCCTGGTCTTTGTTTGTGTCTAGGATTTTTTTTGCAAACAACATAAAGTACGCCCTTTCTTTTTATTATTTGACAGTACATACATCTTTTATGAAGAGAAGATTTAACTTTCATTTTTACTAATTTATGATAAATAAAGCTGATTATTTTTTGTATGTATTATGTGTTGGTCTCGTGTTGTTTGGTTGCAAAGGTGTATTTGGATTTGTGGTTTTATTATAATCATTATATCTAAACACTATACGTCATTGACTCATATCATACTGATTTATTTCGAGTTTTACCCAATCTCATGTAATAATAGATATATTTGATTGGCTCATTCTTCATGATTTTTTGCAACGAACCAATGTATCTACATCTTTGAGTTTTATCTTAAAAAATCACGCAGGCAATACTTCAAGAACCTCACCATCTCGTTCCAAAACTCATTCTTTACTCATTAATATGTATTTTTTTAATAGTTAAAAGAGATTGGTATGGTCTAAAACCAATCGTTCTTTGGTATCTATTTTTTCTTTTAAATTTAATAATTCTTATTTTTTCTCATTTTTGATTTTTGCTTACTTCAGCATCAACAGTTGCTTTTGCAATATATGGAGTACCTACAACTACTTTTTCTCCTTTTGTATCAAAGGTCAAAAGAATCTTGTCGATAGTCATTTTTGCTCATTCTTCCAAATTTACATTATCAACGGTGATAGTGTCGCCTTCTTGTACAATATATTGATGTCATTTGAGTTCTATAACAGCATACATATCTTCAAAATTTAAAATTTAAAATTTAGAATTTAGAATTCCTATTTTATACAATCTTCCCCAATTGAGCAAGTGTATTGTATTTTTTCTTGTTTGCTCTATATGCGCTAGAAACTATTGCCTTGATTCTCTGATATCTTTTTGCACCAGGAAATTTAAACGAAATAAACTTTCTATATCGTTTGGTATTGTAGTGTTTTTGTTTTTTTGCTTTATCTAAGATATGAGATGCCCAAAGTTCTTTTTTGTAGAAAGAAATTATTCTTTCATTGGTATTGAGATCTCAGGTTCTTCGTATAGTAAATCCCATGAATAAAAATTTGACAAATTAAAAAAATTTTTTAGCCGTGTGAATATACAAATATTCCATCAAAATGCAAGACCTTTTTGTATAAGATACCTCCAAAATAAAATATAATATTTTGATGGTAACAAAGTCATGCTGAGGTATACATCAAATGTGTTTTCCTCGTCATTCATTTCGACGTCTAAAGGGGTTTGCTCGGAGCTGGAATAAAACCCTAGTTTATTAGGGCAGGCCGTCACATAAGGTATTTTTATACCCTGGGTGGGTTCGTTATTGGCTACGAGGTTTTAGTTTTTTTTGTGATATTTGTATTTGCCTAGAATATCTGAGCCAAGGCACGCTCTATCTAACAATAGGTTAAATACTATAAAGTAATACTAGTTGCCCGGAGCCGGAATCGAACCGGCAAGGTATTGCTACCGAGGGATTTTAAGTCCCTTGTGTCTACCAATTTCACCATCCGGGCAGGTATCATTAGTTATTGTTATCTTTTGTGTTAGATACAACTACTAATTTATCCTCTCGTTATACGGGACACCCAATCTTACAATAATCAAAATCATTTTATTTGACTAAAATTAACACATTGAGCCAAAAAAACAACCTTTACGGTTGTTTATTTTACAACTTCTGCATATATTTTATCAAATGTTTCTGGGAATGCGATAGCAATATTGGAGAGAATTTTTCTATCAAGGATGATGTTTTTCTTTGTCATACTTCCAATGAATGTGCTGTATTTATTTCCTTTTTCTTTGACAGAAGCAGATAATCTTTCGATTCGAAGCTTTCTAAAATCTCTCTTTTTTTCTTTTCTACCTACATAAGCATGTTGTCATTGTTTTACCAATGCCAATCTTACCTGTTTATATACTTTGCTTCTTCCAAGTCTAAATCATTTTGCAAGTTGTATAAATTTTTTATGTCTTCTTTGTCTTTGAAGACCATTTGTTACTCTTACCATCTGAACTATTGGTTATAAGGAAATAAAGTTTTTACTTTTTTTACATATGTTTCGGATAGTGTTACACCATATCCATCGCTTTTGTTGTTTTTTCCTTTGTTTGTCAAAAGATGATTGTTGCAAGATTTTTTGAATAAGACCTTTCCAGATCAAGTAATCTTAAATCTTTTTTTTGCTCACGAATGAGTCTTTAATCCTTTTCCCATAAAACTTATTTACTGAATAAAATGATACTATATCCTTGCGCTTCTTGTTTGGGTGTTTCAAATTGAGATTTTCCATACTCCGACAAGTCGCTTTTTATTTTGATAAGCTTTTCTATAGCTTTGTTTGCATATATTTTTTCTCTTCATTTGAGTTTGATAAAAAATTTCACATTATATCTTTCTTTCAAAAACTCTATTGCTTTTTTTATTTTCATTTGTAAATCGTTTTCTCAAATAGCATAATTGATTTTTATTTCTTTGAGAACAGTAGGTTTTTGTGTTTTTCTTTTTTCTTTTTCATCTTTTCCCTTTTGATACATATATTTTCCATAATCAATAAGCTTTACGGTTGATGTCATAGTTTCTGCATCATATCTCATTTGAACCAAATCCATACCTTGTTCATCTGCCATTTCTAGTGCTCTTTTTCTAGGAAAGGTTCATAAATTACCACCAGCTTCATCAAGAATAATGATGTTTGGCGCCTTAATCTGTTCGTTAAGGTATACCATAAACACTCTATCTTTGTTGAAAGTATTTTTTGGTTGTATATTCATACAATACTACAAAACTAAAAGATATATTCGCTCCCGGCGGGAGTCGAACCCGCGATCTCCACCGTGAGAGGGTGATGTCCTAAACCACTAGACGACGAGAGCAGGATTTTTTTAACAATTCAATGACCAATTATAAATTACAAATTGAGGGGTAGAGGTAATTCATAATTCGTAATTCGTAATTGTTTTTATTTACCCCCGCTAAGAATCGAACTTAGATCCACAGCTTAGAAGGCTGTTGTTCTATCCATTGAACTACGGGAGCGCAACCTTCGGCTATTTTTTATTGTTTTTTAATTTGGGGAGAAAAGGATTTGAACCTTTGTAGCCGTGAGGCGCCCCGGTTTACCGCGGGTGCAATTGACCGCAACTAAAATCATTGCATAAAAGTTTCGATTTGTTTTCTGTCTTTTTGTTTTTTTAATCGATACTCTATTTGTCTTGCTTCTTTTATTGTATCATATATTCTAGAATACAATAATCAAATAGGAATAAATAGTTTAGTGGATTTGACATGTCATTTTTGATGTTGAATAACTCTTCTTTCTAGATCAGTAGTGCTTCCAACATAATACTTTCAATTATTCATGGAAAGTACATAGACAAATCAACCTACCATAATGGTTACATTGATAATAAATTTGGGGAGAAAAGGATTTGAATCTTTGTAGCCGTGAGGCGCCCCGGTTTACCGCGGGTGCAATTGACCGCAATTAAAATCATTGCATAAAAGTTTCGATTTGTTTTCTGTCTTTTTGTTTTTTTAATCGATACTCTATTTGTCTTGCTTCTTTTATTGTATCATATATTCTAGAATACAATAATCAAATAGGAATAAATAGTTTAGTGGATTTGACATGTCATTTTTGATGTTGAATAACTCTTCTTTCTAGATCAGTAGTGCTTCCAACATAATACTTTCAATTATTCATGGAAAGTACATAGACAAATCAACCTACCATAATGGTTACATTGATAATAAATTTGGGGAGAAAAGGATTTGAACCTTTGTAGCCGTGAGGCGTCAGATTTACAGTCTGATGCAATTGACCGCTCTGCCATCTCCCCATAAAAAGAGTAATGTTTTAATTGAATGTGCGATAAGTTTATAGCGTAGCCGTGAGGCGCCCCGGTTTACCGCGGGTGCAATTGACCTTTGCTCCGAGTGAAACGAGCCCCGAAGTGTCGGGGTGTCATCTCCCCATTAAAAATTTTGAATTCTGAATGTAATTTGGACCCTATCGGGGTCGAACCGATCACCTCCTGCGTGCAAGGCAGGCGCTCTAGCCAAATGAGCTAAGGGCCCAAGACGGGCAATATGTACTTATTGAAGTGTTGGTGTGGTAGTAAATCCACCAAGATTTTCTGTAGGTGAACTAGTAGGTATAACGCCAAAGAGTATAAGGAATCCTATAAGCATAATACCAAAACCACTTATAACAAAACCACTTTTTGTTCCTCATAGGTTCTTATCAAATCGAGCAATATTACCAAACATTTCTGCTAAGTATCCAGAAAAATATATGATAAATCATCCCAATCCTGCAACAACTAATCCTATGATTATTTGTTTTGCCATAATTTTGCTGAAGAAATAAGTAGCGGATAACGGGACTCGAACCCGTACGAACAGAGCTGAAGTCTGCTATGCTACACCAATTACATCATATCCGCATATCCGTAACTTAAGCGACAACAAAAAAAACTTCGTGGGATGTATATATAGATATATGTCACAAAATCAAGCGTTTTTTTATTATTTTTATTTAGGACAAAAACATATATAGACAAAACTAGACATTTGTGCTAAAATTTTTCAAAATATATATTAGTATATCATTGACTACTGAGTTTTGCGATGATATCTTCGACTACTGCGGGTTTGCCACAGAGATAAAATTCTGTATTAGAGTCAAAATGATGTTGGAGAATATCAATCCTTCATCAAAAATATCCTGACCCCTCAATCGGAGAATCAGATATATATTCTCTAGAAAAATGGATTTTGTAGGATAAATCTTTTATTTTCTTGATTCTTTGCTCATAAAAAAGATCTTTTTTGTATTGTACAGAAAAAAATAATTGTTTAGGTGTTGTACAGTATTTAGCCATATTCAGTAAAGGAACAATACCTACTCATGTACCAATAAACACCTTTGGATTTGGCGTATTTTGCAGCATAAAATGTCAAAATATTCCTTTGAGACTAATTTCATCACCAATAGCTGTGTGTTTGAGAGCGGTAGATCATCTGCCATTTTCTATGAGTTTGATAGCAAAAATCAGCATAGTTTTTTCATTATCAGTATCTTGATCTACGATAGAATATGCCCTCTGAAATTGACCTTGTTCATCATTAAATACAAGCAAAGCCCATTGTCCTGGAATTACAGAAACCTCTTTATATGTTTCAATAGTAAGCTCAAGAACATCATCTGTCAACATTTGACGATTGATAATTTTGGCTTTAAGAAATTCTTGCTCCATAATTTAGGCATATTCAAAGAATAAATAGTCAGTATTTATTGGGGAAGTACACAATTTGTTTTGGTTGCAAGAACAGAAAATTCTTGAAGTCATTCAACGAGTGTCCCATCAGCAAATTTCCAAGCAGGCACACTTCATTTCAATTCATTTCCACAACGCTCAGCCTCCTGTGTACATTCCACATAGGTTATATATTGGAAGCTTTCTCCAAACATTTCTTTTTGTTTTAGACAATGTGGACAGGTCTTGCTACCATACATAATCGCTCATTTACTAGTCAAACACTGAGCAAATTCATCTAAATTATTAGCAGGAGTTTGCTGAGTACATCCAGCAAAAAATACTATAGAGAATATTCAGATCAAAAAGATTTTTTTCATACTACTATATATACTATATAAAACAACTAACAACTAACAGTGAATAACTAACAGTGATTGAATTATCTTTATTACATGCTATAGCTATTCAGCGCAGCTGACTGTAGCAATGTCGACAAAATATTCAAGCAAAAAACCTGACGTAGTTCAGTCAGAATTTACTACTATATATAGTAGTCAAAAATGTATTTGAAAACAAACAATGCTTTATTACTATATATCAACCAAAATATACAATTTTATTTTTATAAAGACTTATCCCTATGAGAAAAACATTAGAAAATCTGACTAAGGCATTCGTGGGAGAATCCCAAGCAAGGAATCGCTACGCCATCTACGCAAGTGCTGCAAGAAAAGAATGACTGTTGCAGATCGCAGACATTTTCGAACAAACAGCAGAACAAGAACGTGAACATGCATCTCGATTTTTCAAAATGATTCAAACCGTCAAGGAGAAAATGGGAGAAGATATGGATGAGGTAGTTGTAGATACTGCTGCATTCGTCAAAAAATGAACGACCTTAGAAAATTTACAATTTGCTATCAACGGAGAAAATCACGAACACGAAGTATTGTATCCTGAGTTTGCAAAGATCGCTGACGAAGAATGATTTCCAGAAATCGCTGCCAGAATTCGCTCTATTGCTCACGCAGAAAAACATCATGAAGCAAGATATAAAGCAGTTCATGATCAATTATCCGCAGGTACATTAGCAGCAAAAGCTGAAGACATCGAGTGGATGTGTACCAAATGTGGCTACGTTCACAAAGGAAAAACACCACCAGAAAAATGTCCATCATGTGACCACGAAGCAAACTATTATGTAGTGAAGTGCGAACAGTACTAAAGCATCATAGTGATAAAGCGTAGATTTCTCGCCCGAGAAGTCGGGCTCGAAATGACTAACCATAAAAAAATCCTCTCGATAGTGTGAGAGGATTTTTTGTTATATACTCGTTATTTACTCAAATTTCCATCGGACCATTCTTTGATCAATGGGACATTGTCCGTCATAATCATGCGTACACCTTGATGATAAAGGCTTGCTATTTCTCAGGTGGTATCTATGGTATAGACAACTAGTTTTTTACCAATATCGTGGACTTCTTGCGCCATAGTGCTTGTGATTAAATGTTTTGGCATGAGGTAGTATTGGTGATTCATGTTTGGCAATGTGGTGAGTTCTTCTATATTAAACGTATCTCGTCCAGCGGTAATATTTTTATATGATCACAAAACGTAGGTTGCGGTCTTGTCATAACTAGTGAAGATAACTCTATCCTGCATTCACAATTTTTGTACCGTCTTGATTGCTTCTATAGTTTGTTGTTCTGCATATTGTGGATCAGATACTTTGATTTCTACAAAATAATAATTAAACAGACCATCGACACCTTTCAACATTTCTTCAAGGGTGAGTATCGGTTCGCCATTGGTTAGCGGACAATTTTTTTCAAGCCATTCAAAGGTATGTGTTCTGATTTTTATATTATTTCCACAGATTGTTGAATATGTGGTATCTCAGTGAAGGACTATATTTTGATTGTCTTTGGTATAGGAAACATCAAACTCTATTCCATCCGCACCATTTTTTTTCGCAAGTATAAATCATGACAAAGAATTTTCTGTTGTTTGAAGTGGTGATCATCTATGGGCTATAATTACCATATCATTGTTGCCTGAAGACTGTGATCATGAGCCATATTGAAACGACATATACGAAGAAAGGTATTTGTACACAAGCGGATCAGTAGAAATTATTTCTGAAATAGTATCGAATGTTTTGCCCTTGGATCAGCTCAGTCAAGACACAATCGTATAAGTATTGTTGTAATAACGAGAGCTAGAAAGTCATCGAGTTCTTCTCTTGGTGAGTGAAAAAATATCGTTGTAGATTTTGGATACCGTCACGGTTGATGTACCTACAAGTTTTTTGAGTCCATAAAATATGTCGGTATGTTGGATAATATTTGGGTTTACACTTCAAGGAGTGATACCAGTTCCTACAATGGTAGCCAATCATCTTACATACCAAAATTCTCACAACGCATCTTTTTCTTTTGGCTCTAATGGTGTCATTTTTCTATGATCACTCACAATCACCAAGAGACCATTATCAAAAAATTTTGCTTTTTTGAGCTGGAGATAAAAATAAAACAATGTTTTATCAGAATATCTGAGTGCATCTTCTTCTGTCTTTCCGTAAGGGGTATCGTACGGTTTGTGAAATGATATCGTTTGCAATACAGCAAGATATGGACCAGTTTGTGTCTTGATAGTTTCCAATGTTTTGTTGTAGAGATCGTGATCAGGTGCAGAATCAAAGGTATATTTTTTTTTGTTTACAAAACTTTCTTCACCTACAATAGTAGTAAATCATACCCCGGTAAGAAACGATCTTTGGTTGAGAAAATCTAATCCAGCAGCACTTATAAAGATGGGATTGTATCATTGTTTAGCAAAAAAGCTGGGCAATGTTTCCGTAGCAGTCTTGTATCCATAGTAGGATGATATTTGTCGTCACATAAGTTTAAGTGGCTCCACACCTAGCAAAAGACCTATATGTGCAGTATCAGAAGTTCCCCCATTGGTGATGAAGTTGGTAAATGTAAGTCATTGTTTTTGGATGATATCAAAGTATGGTAGCCTATTATTCACGCCACCAATCATCAGAGAATCTATAGGCGACAAAGATTCTGCAAATACGATAATAATATTTGGATGTTTGTTGGATCACTTGATATCCTTAAAAAAACTTTGATAATTTGTAGAGCTTGTAGATCGTGTTGCTTCTTGTTTATCTTCTGTCACGGCTCAGATGTTGAGTGATATGATATTTTTTGGTAATGCAGCAAATCACTGAGGAGAATAGGTAGCAAAACCAAAACAAGCGATAGTAAACAAGACAACGTAGAAAGCAAAAAATGTTTTTTGATTTTTTTGAAAATTTTGACTCTGGACAAACAAAAATGCTATACTACTCAACACTCACAAAACAACAATAATGCTGATGATCATTCACGCAAAATTCCCCAACGATGGATCGATAAATTGTCCCATGTCTATGATCGAGATTCTGCTCTGAAAAAAATACATAGTAAAGATGTCGAGCACAAACACCAAAAAGATAGCAGATAAAATACTATTGTTGATGATTTTTATTCGTGTTTTTTTAAACAACATATTCACTCCTACGATAGCCAACAAGACTATACACACCAAAAAATCGCTCACAAAAAATCCAAAATAATGTACAAGAGTCGCTGACAAAGTCAGTTCTTGGAATGCTTCTCCATACGCCAAAAAGATAAATAGTTGTTTGACGACAAGGAAAAAAAATGAAAGTACCACAAGTGTTCTTCCATAAAATGGTGTCGTGCGCAAAGATATATGAAGTGAGGAAAATATTTTGCTCATATAGGTTTTTGTTTTTTACATACAAAAAAAATAGATGACCGTCAGTGTAATTATTTATCAAAATTTTACAATCACAAGAACGCTAGAGAGCTTGACTTTACGAGGTAAATATATAAGATAAATTAAACCCCTAAAAACAAAAATTATGGAAAAATTTATCCCTATTGTATACGTTATTATACCCTTGGTAGTTGGTTTTGCAGTTGGTTGTTTTGTTACCTATTTTTATATGGAAACAGAGCAAAAAATAAAAAATCAACACAAAGCTCTTGTTGCATTTATAGACAAAATGAGAAAACACAAAAACATGTCTATTACAGCACAAACAAAAGCAATACAAGAGTTTGCTAAAGAATGCTCAGGATATCATCCTGATGCTTTCAAAGATTTGTCTAATAGTACATTCAAACGAGTAATTGAATTATTACTTATAAAAAATTACTCTTTTGTTTCTTCGCCAGACGATGGATCATTTAGCTCAGGTATATATGTATCTGATGAAAAATTATTGAATGAAATAGAAAAAGCTATTACAAAAGCTATTGATGCGTGATCTGTACTAGGTCACGTTTTTTTTTATTCGCCCTCTTTCTTTGATCCACTTCTCAATGTTCGACTTACATTTTTTACCGCAGCATCACCAAGTTGCTCGAGTGAGACTTTTTGTTCTTTGACGAGTTTTTGTAATTTAAACCTATCGACTTCCATCGCTTCATTCAATAATCCCAATTCGCCCAAAATTTCTTTTACTTTTTCTTTGTCTTCGATGCTGATATTTTCTGCCTGCGAAGCGGATATTTTACCGGTATTTCAAAACAACTTCAACAAATTATGCTCCTCTATATATTCTACCAAAATATTTTTTATCAGATCTTTGTCGTGTTTCGCCTGGGATTCCTGCTTACTCAATTCGACATACTCATCGACCAATCCTTTCACGGTTTTTTCTCCCAACTCTCATCCAATCACCTCATCATCAAATTTCAGATGCGCAAACAGTGGACACAGCGAATAATATTCGCAGTATTTACAATAGGTATTTTCTTTCGGTTCGAAACATTTTCTGTCACCCATATTGTACGCAAATTTTTTCGCTTCGATTTCAGCGATAGTGTCAGCATATTTTTTCGTGACCGTAGCCAAAAGTTCAGGAGTGATCTCCCATTCATCCATCAAGTCAAAATGAAGATAATGAAGTCTGGCTTTGATGTTTTTAAAGTACTTCGCATAATTCTGTTGAACTCAAAGACCGTAAAGGGTAAGTTGTTCTCTATATTCTTCTTTACTTTCCGGCGGCAGATTCTTGTTCGTTTTATAATCATTGATGACAAACGTCTCTCCTTCTTTGTCCAATCTATCGATGAATCCACGAAACTTTATTCAACTATTTACCTCCTTTTTTTCAAAGGAGGAGGTATCCGCCGATGCGGATGGAGGATTTAGCTCAAAAACTATCGACGCTTCCGTGGCTACGACACTGATATTTTCAAACGGACTATACTTGTCATAATAGTTCGCCAGATAATGAATACCTCTGCGAATGTAGTCCTCGAGCGTCTGTTCTCATTTCAGTTGCAACTCTTTTT
>CAYXTU010000037.1:0-8022 GCA_964468245.1 uncultured Candidatus Peribacteria bacterium
ATTTATCTTCTTGTTTGATTCCAAATAAGACTTTGTCGCCTCTATAATCAGTGTTTCCTATGATAGTTAATTCTTTTTTGTCTGTATTGTCTGTAGTAGGAAGGTTTGTTGGATAGGGAAGTTTTCTGTATAAGGTATATTCTAGTCCTTTGTTGAAATTTTCCATAGTTGGTATGTGAAAAAAATTTCCTGCTTGTGCATGAGTCATTTCGTGAAATTTTTCAGATGTTTTGATTTTTATTTTTCCGTTGGAAATGAAGGGGGCGTATGCTGCTATGATATTTTTTTTGATATTTTCTCTGAGATACTTGTCTTTTGTGGTAATTTTATAACTAAAAGAACCAAATATTTCTGGCTTTATTTCTATTTTTTTTTCTATCGGTGTCCCGTCTTCATTTTTCTTTTTTGGCTCTCGGATCCATTTGAAAATACTATCCATATAGTCCAAAAAGTTTTTTTTGAGTTTGAAGGTGTAAGTGAAATATATGTCGAGTTTGGATTGTAGATCTACCAATCCATATAAAGCAAAAACTCCATTCATAGGATCCATATATGTTCATCCTCTAGTAAATTCATCTTTGCTCAGAAGTGTTCCTTCTTTGGAAAAAAGGAGCCAATCTCTACTCTGAGGAATAGTTAGTGGTTGTTCGAGTTCCACTAGATCTGATGTAGGATAACTTGCATAAAATGTATTTTCGAAATAGTTTTTGAAATCTCCTGGTACTCCCACATAGAGCTTAATGTCTGCAGCATTTCCACTAATTATAAAAATTATCTTCTTTTTTTTGATGCTGATAATGTTTTTGCTTACCGTATCTCGATGATTGACTCCACGATCGTTGTCTTTAAATGGTTTTATATGAAAAAAAACATAGCCTTTGGTATGTTCTCCGGAAGGTGATGGTAATGTGTTTTTGGTATTTGATTTTTGTCTCGAATTTGTTCAAGCCAACATTTTGCCTAACTTTTCCGCGTGTTTTAGCATTTTGTTTATAATAAGGTAAAGTTCCAAAGGAGATACAGTTGAAACTGATTTTTTGTTGTATATTGTTATTATATGTATTTTTGGATAAAAAGCAAGTATTTGTTTGAATAAGTTGCCCCACCCCACCTCCCCAAGGGGGAGGGGTTCAAACCTCTACCCCGGACCACCGGGGACCCTTCTCCTTGTCAGGAGACCCTCATTACAAAGTAATTGGGCTTTTTTGATAAAGAAGAAGGTTATAGTCCTCAGTAAAGTTTTAGGGTATCCGTCGATGTGGATGGTAGGTTTGAAAAACTTAAAATACATTAAATTAAAATAAAAAAAAGTTAATTATTCCGAGCTGGTATTGAATAAAAATGTTTTTTACCTACATTGTTCATTGTTCATCTTTAATTATTAATCAATTTGCGTGTATTTGTATAGTTTTGATCGTTTTTTCGGCTTTGATAAGGTATGTATTTTGGCTGAAAATGCTAGTAAAAAGAAAATAAAGGCATGAGATTTATTGATTTTTGGTAATCAATACTTTTTGGCATTGGGAGAAACACTTTCATTTTCTGAACAATATACGAACGTTGAAACGATGAAACGAACAAACGTTGAAACGATACATCCAAAATTCTTTACAAAATCAAATCTGAATCTTCTTCATTGGATGGTGGAGACGTATTATACGACCTACAAATCTGTGATGAGGCTTTTTGCTACGAATGCTATAGAGAAATTGTTGGAACGTGAAAATAAATTGACAAAAGCTCGCTCCGCTCGCGACGAAAATTGACAAAGATTGCCAAAAATCGACTGATTCTCTTTGGCGAGCGAAGGGCAGACGTTGATTGTGTTTCCTGACTTGTGGACGATGACTAATCAACGAATAAACGATGAAACGACTAAATGACAAAACGTTGTTACTTTGTTATCGAGTGATACGGAGAAGCAGAAGGATGTGCATTGGTGGGAGATCAAAAAGTGAATGAAATCAGTCATTGTTTGTACGTATGCAGAGATATTTCAAGATTTTAACAATCTAAAAAAAATAATTTTTGTCGATCCCCACAAGCGATATTACGCTGCGCAGCAGGATCCTAGGTATAAAGTGGGCGATGTGCTTGCTAAGATGGGGGAATTGTATGGGGCGGAGGTGGAAACGATTTGAATATAATGATAAAATGATAAATGACCTTCGGTCGATAAAATGATAAAAAAAGAGCTTAAAGCTTAGAAATAAATAAAAAAATCCTCTGACTGGAGTCAGAGGTTTTTATCTCGCAGAAACTGCTAGATTTATTGGTTTTTTAGCCGTTTTATTTCGGCTTTTAATTCAGTATTTTTATTAATTAATATATTATGTTCCTCAACTAATTTATTGTATTCTGTCATTATTTTCTCAGATGTTTTGAGTAAGCCACTATATTCATCCAGTGTTTCGTTCTTAAAAATCACTGTTTTTTTATATATTTCAAGCAGACTTTCATCGATTTCTGTAAGAGCTGAAAATGTCTTTAAAATCAATGTTTGTTCCTCCTTTGTCAATTCGTTTGTTTGGAGTGTATTCTGCCAAACAGTAATTTTTTCTTTTATTTTTTCCAACGCTTTTTGATGTTGTTCAATATACAACGCTTCCTGGTTATTGTTGGAGTTAACTTGTCCGTTGGCGCTAGCTATCATAGCTATAAGTGCCATACTAAAAATAATTTTTTTCATGGTTTTTTGTTTTTTTAGGTTTTTTTTTAATTATTACTCATTCTTATTATTGTAATTGCTTTTCCGTCTGGGTCTTCAACCCCAAAGCTTATGATCCCTGTTGTGTACAAAGGAGGGATGTTTACGATTCCACCCTCATATTTTTCTCTTTTGACAACAACGTCATCGTGATATACAATTATTGTAACATAACCCAATATGGAACTGTAGGTTATGTGCATATCAGTATATCCCAAGGTTCTTGTATTCCAGACCCTAGTAATAATACACTCATTTGTTTTGAGTGTTTTCCATTCTGTTCTCAATTCATCCCAGTATGCTTTGTCGATACTGTCTTTTTCGAGTTTTAATTCATCGAGTGTAGCTTCGGCATTTGCTATTTCGAAGTTGATATCGATCATCTCATTTTGAGCTTTTACTCCAAATGCTCCGAGTAAAATCATTACTGTTACAATAAATAGTTTTTTCATATTTTGTTTTTTTAGGTTTGTATTTTTTCTTTTTTATACTTATTTACTCTATTATGTCAACTATAATTGCTTTTTTCTTTGTTTTTGGCTAATAAGAAATGATAAGATTTGCTTTGTATTTGATAAATTCGTGAATGAGGGATATAATAATGTAGTCAACCAAACTTTTAGTTCTTTAGTCAATCCGTGATGGCAGTCAGTAGATTTCATTCTAGATGGAAAATATATTTTCAAGTGTTGTTGGTCATTTTTGGGCTTTCATTACTTGTTTTTGGATATCTCAAAGTAGATATATTTTTGAAAAATCAGAAGATTACCGATAAGCGTGTGACGCTTGAGGATCAAACACAACAACTTGATTCGTACAAGCTTCTTACGGGGTACAATAAGTTGCAAGCGGTCAAAATTCTTGAAGAAAAACAAGTGACGATGCCGTGGTCAGAACATATTGCCAAAATGATCGCTATGCTCGAAGATATGAAACAGATTGATACGACAACAACAGATACTATTGTACTTTCTGATTTCAATGTCAGTATGGACAAGATTACGCTCAAGGGCCAGGTTTCCAACCTATTGCTTCTCTATTATACGAGTCCAGCAAAAGGTATACAATCACTTATCGATAGATTCTCTAGTTTGGATTTTGTCAAAAATATTCGTATCCAAACCTACGATAGGGTAGGTGACAACAATTATTATGAGTTTGTTTTAGAAGCTAACGTTATCAACGATGCAGGAACAGGAACCATTACAAAATAATCAGGTAATCGATAGATTGCTTGGTGAACAACAGCAACAAAAATCTGCTGATGTCGATACATTCGCGGAAGATAGCCAAATATTGATTACTACTTCGAGAGTGGTAAGTATCAGATACAAGATTTATTTTATTGTATTGCTTTTGGTACTTGTGATTTTTGGCAACAATATTCTTTTGCCTTCATGGGACAAATATCAAAACGTCAAAACGGAAGTCAGCGATATTGATTTTCAGATTTCTACTTTTGAAACAAGGAGATTGCAGTCAGAATCTGACAAAAAACTGATTCAAAAAATTGAAAGTCAGCAAAATAATATTATCTCATGTCTCAATACCAGAACAAATTGTGCTGCTATAGATGCGGCATTGAGAAATAATTTTTCGTTTGCGAGATCATATATTCAGCTCAACAATCTCACTGATCCCAAGATGTTTATCAACGAAAAAATCTTGCTCGCAAATATCAATGAGTATCTGCTTAGGGATGCCAATAAGGTCAAAAATGGTTTGGTAAATAAAATTGCGATTGGAGAACCAAAACAATTTTTCTGAAACTTATTTTACGTTCCGCTCAAGCTCAACATTACCTTTGATACCAAGGACGCATTACTTTCTTTTATTGATAATATAGAAAAGAGGGTGCTTTCTGATGTCAATTATCGTGTTTTGTATAAGATTGATAAAGTAAATTATGATATAGCAAATTATACAACTCAACAACAAGTAGATGTAGATATGAATGCTTACTATTATACAGACTAAAAAAATAATGAAAAATGAATAATGAATAATGTTGGTACCCTTTTGAATTAATTTAGAATTTAAAATTTAGAAAACAAATGGTAGAAACGGAAGATAAAACACAAGAATATACAGCTGGGCCGATCGATGAAACGATTGTGTCTGTTTTGCAGTCTATGGATAGATGAAGTTTTTGATCCAAGGACAAAATTTTGTTTTTTAAAGAAGTTTCCTATCTTCTCAATGGTGGTGTTTCTCTTGTCGATGCTATGAATATTATAGGTAGTAGTTCCGATAACTATGCGCTCAAAGAAATTGCAAGAAATGTTTTGGCATTTCTTCGTAAGTGAAAAAGCTTTTCGTATGCGCTCAATAGACTGCCTGATTATTTTGATCAGTGAGATTATACTATTGTCAAATCTGGTGAAATGTCCGGTAACTTGCCTATGATTCTTCAGTCACTCGCAAGTGAATATATGTATGTCAAAGATATCAAAAACAAATATGTAGGTGCGTTGATTTATCCATCTATTCTTATTGTTATTTCTATAGTGGCGGTATTTGCTTTGTTTTTGTTGGTTTTGCCTGGTATATTCTCTATCGCAGAATGATTTGATAATCTTCAGTTGCCGTTTGTGACGAGAGCGTTGCAAAGTATTTCTGTATTTTTTCAGACGCAATGGAAGGTAATTCTCTGAACTATGGCATGATTATGACTTGTTTGATGAGTGTTTTTTTCTACGGAACTAGGTAAAAGAAGCCGATTTACTCTATTATTGAGTATTCCACTGGTGGGTAAAATGACTAAATATTTCTATTTGGTTAAGTTTTGTAGATATATGAAACTCATGATGGCTGCTGGTATGAACTATATTCAGACCTTTAGTTTGCTGAGAGATATTCTTGGTATTCCTGCGTATCAATATATGATTGAACGTGTGATTACTGGCTTGGGAAAATGAGAAACTATTTATCATACCTTACAATATGAAACAGATCTGATCCCTTCTGACGTATCCGTGATGATCAAAGTAGGTGAAGAAACAGCGAATCTCTCCAATTCTTTGGAAAATGTTCTCAATATGTATGAAGAAGATCTCAATACTATCATTATGCGTTCTTCCAAAGTAATTGAGCCTATTATGCTAATTTTTGTGGGATGAATAGTAGTAGTAATCGCTCTTGGTATCTTTGGTTTGATTTTGCAAATTATGGAAGGAGCGGGAATGTAAACTTTAGTGAATAGTTAAAAGTGAAAAGTGATGGAAAGAAGTTGTAGGGGCGAATAGTATTCGCCTTTTTTCGTATAGTTTTTTTTTGTTGAAAGCTTTTGTATAATCACTACATATAGAGTAATTTTTACTTGTTTGTATATATGAAAAAAGGATTTACTCTTATAGAGATGGCTATAGTTATCTTGGTTATTGGGATACTTATGGCTGCTACGATGAGGTTTGGTTCTGGGCGTATTGCCGATCTTAAAGCACAATCGCTCAAGGAACAATTTGTCGGATGGTACAATGAATTGTATAGTCAAAATATGACGTCTAGTTTTCGTGATGGTAAAAAATATCAACAATTAACTGTAGTATTTACGACATGAGCATATTATCTTGTGGATAAATTACCGATTCCTCTTGATTCTACATTGTCAGATATCCGTATCCAAAATATGCGTTTTGATCAGGAATCCGTTTTGGTTTCTGTTGCATCATTGTCATTTGTCCCTTATTCCTTGTGATGTACGATAACTACTGCTGCTACTACAGGAGCTGTTTTGTATTTTGATCTTTTTGTTCCAGAAAATGGTAAACAATATTGTTTTGAAATTAAGGCAGAAACGTGTAAACTCATAGAAACAAGATGTATAGACTAAAATGTTAAAAGGTTGAAGGTTAAAAGGTTGAAAAATTTAGTTTGTAAGTTTGTATATGAAAAAAAAGTCAGCGTTTACGTTTATTGAAGTGATTATAGCTATTGCGGTGTTTGCTGTCGGTGTGCTTGCTGTTTTGCGTTTGGTTACTCAAAATCTTGCTCTACTAGATACTACACAAATTCGTACGACTGCTACGTTTTTGGCAAAAGAATGAATTGAGTTGGTATACAATTTAAGAGATTCTAACTTGCAAAAATCACTGCCGTGGGATTGTATTTTGAAAACATGATTTGTTATAGATGATTTTGGAACTATGGATCCTGATGCGGTATGTGCTTGGAATTTTTCTACATGATTTATAGATAAATTATTGCAAATTTCTTTTGAAGACTCGTGATATATGTATACACATGCGGTGGATATGTGATTAGACTTTCCTTCGCTTTGGAAAGAAAATACTCTCTATTTTACTACAGGAACACTTGGATGATATGAATTGTTTTGGTATTCTTCCTCTCCTAGAGAACAAAGTACGCCTACGTTTTTTTCAAGATATATTTTGTTTACTGGTGTATATGAGTGAGATAAAATATTGCCACGTGAAAGTATTGTAAAAGTAGAGTCGCATGTCTTGTATAGTAAGTGATCCAAAACATGAGAAGTTGTTCTGGAAAGTTTTATTGGAAAATACTAATTAGCTCAAGGCTCAAAGCATAAAGCTCAAAGCTGCTTTTTGGTTGTGATGTGATAGTATTTAGTTTGTAAATTTGTACATGAAGAAAAAATGATTTACGTTGTTGGAGTTGTTGATTGTGATGGCGATTCTCGGTATTCTTTTTGTGATGTTGCTCAATACCTACAATCGGATATCTACTATGGTGTTTCGTGTTCAACAAGAAAAAGAAGTGTCGCAAGAGATACTTCAAATTTCTCAATTATTCCAAAACTTTTCTGATAGAAATACGATTGATTATACAAAATATGTTGGGACGGGTTGATTGTCAAAAACTCAGTGAATAACTGATGTTTTGTATCTGAGCTGACAAGATGGGGCCTTAAGTTTTTTTACTCGTGGTGACTGTAATGACCCTGCTATCGAATATAGTTTGACTTGAGATGCTTTATGATCTGGATGTTCTCTCTTTCTGCAAAAAAATGATGCGACACCTGTGGAGCTTATAAATACAAAAAAAATTACTATCAGTAAGGTGATATTTAAGGTCATTCCTTTTGCTTCTCAACAACAATATTTGGATTCTGATGACTTGTGTACGGAATGAAATTATCTTCATTGCATCAATACTCCTGGATTTCGAGTGTTGTTTCAAGCATATAGTGTCAATTATGGAAGACAGTGGGCGAACCATGTAACGAGGGCTTTTCAACAATTCTTTTAGTTCACTACATTCACGATAAAAGTTCACTACGTTCACGATAAAAGTTCACTACGTTCACGATAAAAGTTCACTACGTTCACGATAAA
>CAYXTU010000037.1:8122-10794 GCA_964468245.1 uncultured Candidatus Peribacteria bacterium
AGTTCACTACATTCACGATAAAAGTTCACTACGTTCACGATAAAAGCTTCGCGATAAATACTGTGTGATAAAATATTTATCAATTTATCGCCCGAAGGGCATTTATCAATTTATCACTCTAAGCACATTTATCATTTTATCTATCGTTTATCAATTCGTATATGAAAAAAAAATCAGGTAATATTAGTATCCTTGTTATTTTTGTTCTCTTGGCGTCATCGCTCTTGGGGGTTTTGTCGTTAAATTATGTCCAGCAAATGATGAAGCAATCTGCTACGGTACAAAATTATTATAAGGCATATTATCTTTCAAAGGCTGGTATAGAGCTCTGACTTTCTGCAATCACATATCGTTGAGTAGGATTCGAATATATACTTCATACTGGTGATGCTATTGTCCGTGATAATTTCTTTTCTGGATACAATTTTTCTTTGGCGATGAATATTTCATGAACAGCATCGTTGCTTTCTCAAAAGTTTTGGCAGGGTAGTGGTTGTGAATCTCCCTATATCCTTAGTGGTGGTGATTCCTTGATTGTTCCTTTGTTTAGAGATACTACGCCGTGAAAAGTGATTGATATGTTTTCATCATGAGTAAAATATGAAAATCTCGCTAATCTTTTTAAAGATAATCAGATTAATTTTGTTTTGTCTGGATTGGACAAGGATGTTACTTTTGGTATTCTTATTTTGTCTGGACAAGATCTGTATGAAAATGGTATCTTTTTTAAAAAATGAACATTGGATGCGGAATCGTTGAGTCAATTTAGGAGTGATTTTGAAGCGTATATGACTGAAGTGGATAGGGATCTTGCCAATTATTATGGTACAAGCCAGCTCATAGAAAAATGATTTACTCTATATTTTATGATCTCAAATAGTACTTCATCAGAAAAAGAATTTTGTATACAAACAGTCCAAACAAGCCCACTTACTGTGGCAACTATTTTGCCTACTGACACCTTTTTTCTTCAGAGTCAGGCTTCGTTTGGTGATCAGCGTGTTGGGTTAGATGCCTCGTATGCTCAGCCAATACCAGGGTTTTTGTTTGGTGCGTATAGTAGTTATTAAAAAATATTCATTATAAAAAAAATCCGGTATTGCTACCGGAAGAAAATATATTTATTTATTCTGAATTATACATTCTACATTCTGAATTCTTTTTATAGTTTTCCCATCAAGTCATCTAATTTTCCTGCTTGTTCTTCTTTTGCTTTGCCTGCGATTTCTTCTCTATCGATAGTTGATCTGACTGCTTCTCGTCTCTTGAGTCTCATTTCTCTTTCGGCGTCTATGGTATTTTTTTCTGCTTCATCTTCTGCTTTGAGGGAATGAAGATTCATCTGTTCTTCTATGTAAATTTCGTAGAGTCTGAGGATTTGAAAAGATCGAAGTTCTGAAACTGTTTTTACTACACTTTGTTCTCCGCTTTTTACTGCTATGTAAAGTTCTTTTTCTGCCTTTTTTTCTTCTTTTTTGAGTTCATAATCGCTACTAAAAGATCAGACAACGAGTTGTTGTAAAAGGTCTCGGTCAAAGTCGTTTTTGAGTTCCTCTGGTGTTTCATAAGGAAGTGGATCAAACTTTGTGAGATATTCTGTATACCAAATTTGATCTTTGATGTCTCATTGGATAGGTCAAAAAAGTGTTTCGTATTTTTCTACGATCTGTTTTTTTTCAGCTTTTTCTCTGAGTTCTTCAATAAATGCTTGAAAGTCGAAGAGCATTTTTGTTGGGATAAATAATAAAATTTATTATCTGAATCAATCAACTTATAACTATTTTATATATCAATTCAAGAATTCTTTTCGTGACATTGCTTTCTTTCCTTCTGGCTTCAAACTAATGTTAATTACTGCTGGGTGCAATTCGTTTTTTTTGAATAATGGCACTTCATCATTGCTATTGTAGAGTGGCTCATTGAGCTGTAATGTCTCGATGATTACTCTCTTGTCTTCAAATATAAAATATATTTTTGGTCGAAGCGCGAATGCACGGTATTTGTTATAAATCGTTTCGATGGAGTCTTTTCGTGGATCAATCAATCAGGATTCTTTTTCTATTTTGCCACAATAGGTTGCTTTATCTTCGTTTTGTTGTACTTCTCCAAGTAATTTTTTTCCATATTTCCAAAGCGTATCGTTCAAAAACTTTGGTCAGATTCTTTTCATCTCATTGATAAGTTCTTTGGTTGTTCGAGAAAATGGTATGGTAAACCTCAAAATATCGATCATATTCCCGGTGTCCATCGTTGCATCCATTTTCATGATAGTGATTCCGGTTTCTTTATCGTTATTCAAAAGTGTCGATTGAATGGGTGAAGCACCGCGATACTTTGGTAATAGTGAACCATGGATGTTGATTGGAGCAATGTTTGGGATGTCGAGAATCGCTTGTGGAATTATCTTTCCATAAGCAATAACAACCAAAAAATCTGGTTTTTTTTCTCTGAGTCGTGCTGCGAATTGGCGTCCTTCTTCGGATTTCTCGGGATTGAGTTTCGTGGGCGTGACTACAAATTCAGAATGCAGAGTTCAAAATTCAGAATTATGTAATTTGGTGGCTTCTTCTTTTATAATGTTTTCACATATTTCCAACCCTCTTCAAGATGGTTTGTCACATTGGGTAACTACTCAAACTACTTCAAATCTTTTGTCGTGAGCGAGATGTTTG
>CAYXTU010000038.1:0-10332 GCA_964468245.1 uncultured Candidatus Peribacteria bacterium
CAGGCGTCCTTTTACTATTGATCTCTGCGAATAGTTTCTCCTCAATATGTTTTTGTGAGCATCGCTTTATACTCAGCAATTTACGGGAGAGCTTAAAGATAGACTTGGTATGTATTTTTACATCAAAGAACTACCCGATCAAACCAACGAAACATACAAAAAAGTGATTGCACTCAAAGATGAATTGGAATCTGAAGGGCTCAAAGTTATGTTTTCTTCAAAAGATGATGCCTTGGCATTTCTCCAAAAAAAACTTCCTGATGTGGTAAGTAACTTTCAAAAATTTGGTATCGATAATCCATTGCCTGCTACACTGTATGTAATGTTTGATAATGATCGTGGTTATAAAGCACTCAAAACTATTATTCTCAAAAACAAAGATATTATCCTCAATACCAAAGATGTAGAAGCGTGATCTACGCTCAAACAACAGGAAAATAGGGTACTTACCATTATCAATCTTAGTAATTTTGTTGTAGGATTGGCATACTTTATTGTTATTGTTCTTCTATCTATTATTTTGGCATTTTTGTGATTTTTACTCAAGACTATTTTCCATACTTTTTATAGAGAGTTGGAAATTAAAAAGATATTGTGAGCTACCTATCAACAGATTATCCAATGATTTGTATCATTGACGGTAAATGTACTTTGATTTTCATTTTTGATTTGTTTAGCGCTATTGCTCGTGAGTGGAATTACTATTAATTATTATATTTCTACATTGTTTGATATGACTATTTGGAGTATATTTAACAATATGTTGTTGTTGCTTGCTGTATTTGTTGGAGAGATTGTTGTAGTGACTTGAGCTGGAATTGGTTTTTCTTACTATTTTGCTCGTGCTTTGAACAAAAAACTTTAGTTAAGATTTTGTATAGATTCCCACTGGAGTTTATCCCGCAAAGCGGGGCGGGAATGACGTGAACGAGTAAAAATACAAAAAACAGACTTGCGTGATTGCTTGTCTGTTTTTTAGTTTAAATCCTCCACCGCAAGCGGTTTCCCTCCTTTGCAAAAAGGAGGACAGAAAATAGTGTCTAAGCTTCTATCTGTATTCCAGGTCCCATTGTAGGAGCTATATATATTTTTTTGATAAGTTTTCCTTTTACTCCTGTAGGTTTGTTGTCTTCCAATGCTTTGATAAATGATTTGATATTTTCTTCGATCTGTGTCTCGGTAAATGATATTTTACCTATACCAGCATTGATATTTCCTGTTTTATCAAGTTTGAACTCTATCTTTCCTTTTTTGAATTCTTCAATAGCTTGTGGGATATTTACTATCACAGTTCCTGCTTTTGGAGATGGCATAAGTCCTTTTGGTCCAAGTTGTTTTGCAACAGGCGCCAAATCTCTAATGTGTTCTGGTGTAGTAAGTAATACATCAAAATCAAATTTTCCTGCTTTGATGTCAGCGAGTAATGTTTCTATACCTACAATATCTGCTCAAGCTTTTTTTGCTTCAGCTTCTTCAGCACTAAATACCGCTATTCTTATTGTTTTTCCTGTACCATGAGGAAGAATGGTTGTTCCTCTCATCATCTGATCATTGTACTTTGCGTCTGCATTGGTTTTGACTGCGATTTCTACTGATCCGTCAAATTTTGAATATCCAGTTTTTTTGAGTAAAGCTACTGCTTCACTAAGTGGATACACTTTTGTAGAATCCACTAATTTTGCAGATTCACGATACTTTTTTCCATGTGTTGCCATTTTCTAAATAGTATAAATAATAAAAACGGTCATAATGAGCAAAAGCTCTCCCGTATAAAGTATGATTAACGAATTAATATATTACGAATTTCGAATTACGGATTTTCTGTTTTAAAGTGATTCAGTTTCTACTCCCATATTTTTTGCAGTACCCGCGATAGATTTGATCATAGATTCTATGTTTTCAGAATTCATATCTCATTTTTTGAGGGTAGCGATTTCTTCGAGATCTTTTTTTGATAGTTTTCAGATTTTTGTCTTGTTTGGTTCTCCTGATCCAGATTTTTGGTTGAGTTTCCAAAGAATTAGACTTGAAGTGACTGGACTTCCGATTTGGAGATCAAAAGATCTATCTGCGTAGATAGTGAGTTTAGCTTTGACTTTGACGTCTGCACCACTAAATTGTTTCATGATGTCCATGGTTTTGTCGTTGAATTCTTTGATGAATTGTCCGATATTTACTCCGTTTGCACCGAGCATAGGCCCAAGTGGTGGAGCTGGTTGTGCTTTTCCTGCAATAACTTCTAAACTAAGGATATTGGTAATTTTTCCTGCCATGATAATATTAATCAATAAATAAAGATTTGAGATAGGCTTTGGACTTGTGATACAATGCGTATTCTATCTGTATTAGCCGAATGCCATCATCCATATATACAAGCATAATTACTTGTTTGTCTTTGTATTCTGGAAGATTGAGATAGACTACTTTGTTTCCAAATAGTTTGTTTTGGATCAACTCTTGTTCTGTAGCCATAGTATATGTTGTGCCTTTGAGGGCTCTTGCTATACTTGCAAAGTCATAACTTGGTGTTCCGAGATAGATATATCGACTTCAGGACTGATCGGTAAGTGCATATTGGTATTTTATCCCCAATTTTTCTATGATCGATATTGGTCCATAGTAGATACTTGTCCCAGATAATATATGTATATTTGTTTTTTTGTTGGTAGTACCGGTTGTTGTGTTAGTAATACCTGTATTGGTTGGTAGTATTTCTCCGGTATTTGGAGTAAATCATAGGTCTCTTGAATATACATCTTGATCATCTATTGCGCTAATTGTTGGTAGTACATCTCAGCTTTTGCTAAGGATTTGTATAGGTCATGAGTTTGTTTGTGCTGTAGGGGTAGTTTGATTTCCTTGTACTTGGTACCATACAACATATACGATTATTAGTGCCAAAAAGAGTAATATCATCGAATATCTGAGGATTTTTTGCTCTTTATTGTGCATCCTAGTAATCAGTAAATAAAAGGATTTTCTACAGAGAAGCAACACAACAACTTTAATGCTAAATTTTAAATGTTGAATGTTGAATGAATGATTCGTTATAAAACAGACTATTGTAATTTATCATAGTTCATATTAAAACAAATACTTTCATTAAGCATTTAGAACTCAACATTTAGCATTATTGTTTGTGTACTGTAGATATTATATGTGATTAACTCATGAGCTCAACTTTGTCTAAATCAATAACTACTGGTGTAAGTCTTCCTAACATTTCGATATTTACTACTGCTGTTCACTATTCTGCGTCTATATTTCTTACGCTACCCTTCATACCTTTGAAATCTCCTGTCTTGAGGAGAACAAGATCACCTTCTTTGAATGGTATTTTGAGTTGTGATCTTTCTTGTGATTTTTGTATTTGTTCTATCATTTTGGTATATTCTTCGTCTGTCAATGGAATGGGGCGTGTTTCTGCTCCTACAATCAATCTTACTCCTGGAGTATTTCTGATTACATACCAGATTTTGTCGTTCATCTTTGACTTAACAAACACGTATCATGGATAGAGTTTTCTTTGTTTAATTATTTTTTCTCATTTTTTGAGAGAAGATTCGTTGACCATAGGGGACATATAGTCCTCTACTGTAGATTCCAATTCTTGTTTTTTTACTCTTTCTTTGAGATTTTCTATTACCAATTCTTCTTGTCCTGAAACTACACTCAGTACATACCATTTGAATTCATTGTCTTCGATTTGTCTTTTGATTTCTCCTGTATTTGTTTCTGCTTTTTGCATACGAAACGATAAAACGATAAAACGATTAAACGATTAAACGATGAAACGGATTATATTATGATATCATTATACTGTAAAATCGTTTGTAAATCCCAGAAAATACGGTATCTGCAGCGATAAAATAGATGCCAGCAAAAAGAATTGCGACCAAAATTGCGATTGTAAGATTGATAAAATCTTTTTTTGTAGGATGTTTGAGTTTTTTGACAGTTTCTAGGCTATCATAGATAAATTTCATCATAATGCTTTTTTTTAACAATAAAAAAAAAGTTTGGTGCCACCATATTACTAAAGTGTAATAGTTTTTCAAGTAGAAATAGCAATAATTTTTAATGAATAGTGAATAGTGAAAAATGAATAATGTTGGTGTTTGTTTTTTTTATAGACTATTGTAGATTATTATAGGTAATAAGCTTACAATTCAATCATTTTTAATTCTTAATTTTTAATTGTTTTTATCCGACGGCGCAGATATATCTTGTGCTTAATGACTTGGTTTTGCCAAAGTCTCCTGGATTGACGTAGGCAATGATTTCTATTTTTTTCTTTTGCGTGGTGACTAATTGTTGGAATATAGTGACTAATGATGTTGTTGATGATGATTTTTGGATGTGTGTGCGTATAAATTTGTATTCATCGGTTGTGGTTTTGGTAGGTTTTTTGATGGGAGGCAACTCGATATTGGCAATACAGACAACGTTGTATTGGTCTACGTTTTTGTGTATCCAGGATAATAATTTTTTGATCTGAATCTGGGGTGTTTTTTCTCCTATTCCGATATGGATTAATTCCTGGGTGTCGGTAATTGTCCTAAAAAACGGCATTTGAAATTGTAAGCTATCTCCTACTGTTTGGTGGTCTTTGGTAGAAAGTTTGGCTCCTATCTGTGTTTTTATCTTGGATAGTATCGGCATTGGGGTTGCTCGTGTTTGTCAAAACATAGGTCCGTATATGGTTGTATCGACAAGTACTGTTTTTGGGTCGTCAGATTGCTGAGAAATGATAAGTAATTTTTTCTTTTGTCCGTTGAGTAAAAGATATCCAGCTGCCTGAAGCAATCAGGTATAAAAATGCGGACCTTGGGGAAGTATTGCTATATTGTATGTATTTTTTGCTGCAGGCTGTAAGGTCGGAATGAGCTCTGATGCTCAAATCGCGTATCCCATTACCTGCTCTGCTATGACTTCTGGAGGTAATATCACAATGATAAATGAGAAATGATAAATGATAAATTTTAACTTCAAGCTTTAAGCTTTAAGCATAAAGCTGCTTATTAGCTATATTGCGGCTTTGAGCTTTTAGCTTTTAGCTTTATTTTTTAATTAAACTTTTTTTGATCTGAATAACAAATCTATCTGCCAATCTATCACGTTTTTGCCATTCTTCGTTGTGCATAAAGACTACTGAGACGAGCTCGATAAAATATGCTCTAAATATTTCATTGATATTGTCTTTGATCATATCTATCTGTGGTTTTTCACAGTTTTTGTAGACGACAACGAGATCCATTTCTAGATCTATATTAAATTTTTTGCCGAAGTAATATTGGTCGATCATTACCTCATACGTTTTGAAAAGGGTGATAAGGTCGTTTTGCAATCAGAAATAAAATACGTTTTTTAGGGTATCATGAAACTCTGGTTTGATAGATATTGCTCGTCATTGGTTGTCTTTGTTGACGTTGATGACGTTGGATTCGTTGAGAGAATCTACCTGTTTTTTGATAGCAGGAAATGTTCGGTTGATTTCACTTTCGAGTGCTCTCATAGAAATCCCCTGTCTTTTGAACAAGAGATATTTGAGGATATCAACCTTTGTCTTACTACCAAAGAGTTTTTCGAGATTCATACAAAAAAACTAATGAATAATTAAAAATGAATGATGAATGATGAGAGAATTGTCTTATTATGGACTATGGTAAGTTGATTATTGTTTAATTATTTTTTGGAAATAGGATTTAATAGTTTTTTTGCTAATTGGTTTTCCAATAAAATCTACATTTTCTTTGATATCTTCTAAATAAAGTAATGTTTTTTTGATAAGAAGGTCGTTTATGGTATGATGGTATTTTTGGTATACACCTGACAGCAATTGATCCAAAGTATATTTTTGCAGGATATAATAGAGGTCCACATAATCTTTGAACTCTGCTCTCTGGATAATAGTAGCTAATTTCATCACACCGACATCATATTCATGTGCAAGAAAAAAATACGGAGTCTCATAAGGTTCTTTTATTAATTTCAACTGTTCTACTGCAATAAAGCTTATTTTGACCTTGTTTACTGTGATATACAACGTATTGGGAACCTCATAAATGATATCATATTTTCCAAATTCCTTGTCCAAAACCTTTTTGAGTCCATTGATATCAATATTCCCCTCTTTGAAAAAATCAAAATCCACACTTTTTCTGTGATTATATTGAAGAGCGAGTGCTGTTCCTCATGCAAGATATCGTCAATATTTTTTGGTCCAAGATAATTTATCCAGTAAAGACCTTCTTTTTGAATCTAAGACTGTAGCGAGATGTAAGTTCATTCCTTGATTTGGTAAGTGGTAAATGGAGATCATACATGATATTCAGATAGTTTCTGGTAAGATCATCGAGATTACAGTATTTTTGTCTAGCTATTTGGATGATTACTTTGTCAGAATACCATTCTTTTAATATATCAAAATCTTTCTGACTACCGAATCTTAGCACCCTTTCTATTACGTATTCTTTGTCACGAATTTTGTCTATTTTCCCTTCTTTGTCCCGAAATAATACGGTATTCATGTATCATAAAAAAATACTAAATATTCTATGTTTAGTATATATATTGAATATAGGAATGCAATATAATAATACCTTTAAAATTAGTCTTAAGTAGTGGTTTTTAAGTAAAAGATATATTATGGTACATATATTATAGTAAACAAAAAACCACTATCTGGAGTGATAGTGGCTCATTTTTGTTGATTTATCTTGGATTTAATTGATATACTCAGCATTTACTGATCAAAAATCTTGGTTTCCTTTGGTTGCTCATAGATAGTTGATATAATATGTTTTATATACTTCTAGATTATTTTTAAGTCATGTTATTCTTTGTTCTCTTTTTTCTTTTACATATTGTTTTTTGATGTCATTTATTGCATTTATATTAGAAAGTTTTGCATTTAAATACGCTATTTCAGCTTTATTGTTTTTGTTTTGTGCTGTCACTACATTTAATAATTTATTAAAATCATCTGAGTTTTTGTATAGGTTTTTGTTTTTGTTTAATAATGTGATAATTTTTGGTAGTTCTTCTGTTTCTTTTTTTAATGTATTAATTCTTGCTTGTGTTGGTGTTTGTATTTCTGGCGTTGCTTTTGTAGTAAAATTAGTGATTCTTTCAAAAATATATTTTCTCATATATTCATCGCTTTTTTCTTTGTATGCGCTAATTTCCTTCTTTATTCATATTTCAAAACCAGGTTTTTTGTCTATTCGTGTATTTGCTAGATATCTGGTTTGAATATCTTCTAGTTTTTTTGTAAGCTTATCAATTTCTAGTTTTTTTACATATGAGCCCATTTTTGTATTTTCATTTATTCTTTTATATTCAGCTTCTACTACTGCTCTTTCATTTTTAAATGAGTCTAGTGTGTCAGGAGTTTTGGTTATATTATCTAATGCTGTATCTGTATTAAACCCACCAGCTTCTTGAAGTTTTTTCAATGTTTTTGGTCCAAATTTACCGTCATATTCTTGTCATCTTATGCCAAGAAACCATTGTACTGAGTTTACAGCTCAAGCTTTGAAATATGAAGTAAGTTCATTTGCTAAATCAGGATTTTTGAATCTTAATGGCATCATTGCATCGTTTATTTCTTGTTTTGTTACTCCATATTTGGTAAATACGTCAGCGATCGCCATCCCTTGGTATGTTTCTTTGGCTTTTGGTTGTTTTTCTGTTGTTGTTTCTGTAGAATTGGTAAAATTATTTGTAGAATTTGTACTAGTAGTAATATCATCAACCACATCTTCTTCCGTTGGGACTTCTCCTGTAATTTTTACTGATTGAGCATTTATAATCTTAGCAGCTTTATTTATATTTTCATTTTTTTTAATAGTATTTTTTATAATATTGATGGGTGAATTTTTTATAACGTTAAGTCCGTTACTAATTTTATCATTAATACTTTCAATGATTTGATTTTTATTTAAAATTGGTGTGTTTTCTAAAGACATGGTGTGTTGGGTAAAAAATAAAAAGGGGTATTTGTTTCATCTGTAGTATAAGTATAGTCAGAAAATTTTTTTTGTCAAATTTTGAAGGACTTTTTTGGCTCCCGGGAGAGTGGGTGTTTTTTGTGCTTATTTAGTACATTTTGCAAAATGGCTTGTAAATAAAAATATATTAAAAAAATGTATATTATATTCCAAAAATATGTTTTAGTAATTTTTGTTGGAATAATGTATACATTCATCAAAATTTGCTTTTTTTTTGATTCCCAATATAATTAGACTATATTTATTTCATTTGATTATCATTATGACTACATTTAGAAAATTTATCAATCATATGTTGGCCAACCATTCTTTCCTTTTTTTTGGCTCTATTATTGTTTTTATTGTACTTATAGGTACTGTTTGTTTTCATTTTATTGAAGGTTGGGATCTTTTCCATTCTTTCTATTTTACTACAATAACTATGGCAACGGTAGGATATGGTGATATGGTTCCGGTGACGTATGGAGGTAAAATTTTGGCGATGATCTATGGATTTATGTGAGCTCCTCTCTTTATAGGACTTACCTGAATATTTTTTCAATCAAAATTTCAAAAAATAATAAAACACAGTATCCATGCTTATCACAAAGAAGTCAAAGAAGCTGAGGCACTTGCTTTGGAAAATCAAAAAGAACTCAAAAAAGAGCAAAAAGAAATAGATAAAATTTCTCATAAATAATTAATGTGTTTTGGATGCGATATAGGCTAGTGCTAGTGCATCAGCTGCGTCGTTAAATTCTGGAAAATCCTTGAGATTGTATATTTTCATAATACATTTTTGTACTAATTGTTTTTCTGCTTTACCGTTTCCGGTGATGAATTTTTTGAGCTCTATTGGTGTATATTCTTTGACAGCAATCTTATTTTTGAGACATAAAGTAATCAAAATTGCTCTGATACCGAAAACGAATTCTGCGTTGTTTTGGTTGAATTTCGTGAAGAATAATTTTTCCATACACATGGTCTGAATCTTATTTTTTTTGATGAGTTTGATAAAATACTCCTCTATTTCTCTCATTCTATTGAATTGATCTTCTCTGGTGGGAGATTTTTTTTCTAATAATAAAATTCCTGAATCTACAACTTCGAGGTTCTGTTTTATCAACGCATACCCTAATTTTCTCACTCATGGATCGATTCAGAGGATCATAATAATAAGATTAAGGATTAAACAATACTATACCACGTCATTCCCGACCTGATCGGGAATCCAATTGTCTATTTAACAAGGTGGATTCCCGCTTTCGCGGGAATGACGTGAGAGACGAGAAATGGGAATGACGTGAGAGACGAGAAATGGGAATGACGTATTCACGGTTAAAATAAGTCTTCAGTTATTCACGAAAGTATTTCGTAGCCATTTTCTGTAATCAAAATGGTGTATTCTCGCTGCGCTCAGAGGTCTCATTTTTTGCAGTAGAGATTTCGGTCATTTCACGGTTTGGAGACAAAGTCTGTAGAGTTTACCGCAGTAATCGGTTCGAATGCCAATACCATGCCTGGTTGAAAAGTGATTTTTTTCATCTCTGCATTTGGGACATTGTAGATATATGGTCTTTCATGAACTTTGTTGCCTACGCCGTGTCCGGTGAGTTTTGCTAAGATAGAAAATCATTCGTTGGTGATAATTTGATGGACGCGATGTGAATATTCGTATATCGCTTTGCCTGGTCAAATATGTTTTATAGCTTCATCAAGTCATTTTTTTGTGGCTTTTACCAAGGCGAATCATAGTGGATTTGCTAGCTCTCCTCAGATAACTATACTGATTGCAGAATCCGTAATCCCTCATTGATAGGTAATTCCACAATCAATTTTGAGTACATCACCGTTTTTTAATATATATTCATCGGGGATTCCATGGACGACGCAGTCATTGATAGAGAGACACAGATTTGCTGGGAATCATTGGTATCACTTAAATGCTCCTTTGAGATTATGTTGTTTGATATACTGCTCTGCAATAAATTCTAGCTCTATAAGTAAAATCCCTGCTTTTGCTTTGGTATACAAAAGATGTAATAGTTCGGTCAGATATTTCCCTGATTGTCTAATATTTTCAATCTGTTTGGGTGTTTTGATGAGTATTTCCTTTTGCATACTTATTGGTTTTTAGTATATATAAATATACATTATTTTATATGTAATTATCCCCCAATAGCAATGAAAAATATAGAAGTAGAGCTTAGATCTTTTGTGAGCGAAGAAAAATATGCTGAGCTGATAAAATATTTTAATCAACATGCAAAGTTATTGAAAGAAGATAATCAAACCACTCATTATTTCACAGGGGAACATGATTTGAGAATTCAGAAAAATG
>CAYXTU010000039.1:0-10212 GCA_964468245.1 uncultured Candidatus Peribacteria bacterium
AGGTATTGCAAAAACTCTAATGGAGCAAAAAATCAAACATTTATTTCTTCATGTTTTGCATAATTGTATGTTTTTTTCATGGTCAAAAATTTATCGACAATATCCATAAATAATTGTGTTTTGTAATTTTTGCTAATATTTTCTCCTATGTTTTGTGTAGTTTGTGTCAATATTGGTCAATCAAGACCTATTGTTTCTCGTATTTTTTGTGTTACAAATGGCGTAAATGGATGGAGAGTTTTTAATAAACTTCCTAGACATCGTAAGGTAATTTTTTCTCCATGTTCTGTGTCTTGATGTTTTTGAATTTCCAAATATTTGTCACAGAAATCTTCTTTTATTGTCTTGATGATTTTTTGTTGTATTTCTTGAAGTGTATTTTTTTCTATAGCATCATCATATTCTTTTTGGAGCTGATTAATGTTGTATATCATCCAAAACTCAAATTCATTTAGTTCTTGTATTTTTTTTGTTATATATTTTGTTAATTGCTCAAATTCTGTTATTTTTCTAGTTCATTTTTTTTGATAAAGATGTTGATATACAAATCTAGATGCATTTCGAAGTTTGTTGATAAATTGTTCATATTCTCCAATAGTATGTGTAGTATCTATTGCATATAATCTTGTGGTATCTATTCCAAATTCTTGTATTAGTTTATTGAATGATTCGTTGTTGTTTTTTTTGTCTTGATGTGTTTGTATACAACATGTATCGAAAAGCACCTTATTGTTTATACTTTCTCAGATGCTCATCGTTTTTGTTCGTTCAAATATTTTGTTATCTTGAATATATATTTTTTTGTTTAGTTGTTTTTTGTTGGTATCAAATGCTTCCATAATTTTTACCAAAATCAGTGCATTTCCTATCGTCTCTTCTATTTTTTCTTTTTGTTGGGTAGCTCATTGATCGTCATTGGTTAGTGTATGTATATCAAATCAATAATATCATTTTTTGTTGTTGACGATGGCAATAGATTTTTCTAAAATATTAGTGAGTATAGTACAAAGTTTTTCAAATTGAGGTAGTCATTTTTTCTTTGTTTGTATTTTTGTTTTTTCTATTTTGAGTTTTTCTACTTGTTCTAGTATTTTTTTGATCTCTGCAAATTCTTTGCTATATCATCTTGGTAGTGTCTCTGTAAAAAGCTCTAAGTATACTTCAAGTGTACTTTGTTGTCCCGTGCGACTTTTACTGAGGAGAATATCAATACATTCTTCTATACTAAATTGCTCTTTGAGGCGTCCATCGACGATAAGATTGAATATGATGAGTGAGAGTACTGTCAATTTGTTCTTGGTCTTTTTTGTGGGAAGATTAAGAAAATTGTTGTCAGAAATAAAATATTTTTTTCCGCTTTTATTTTTCCAAACAGGTAAAGAATATCACCTTGAATCCTCTTTGGTGACAGGTCGATGATGTATTGATTCAATTGTTTGTATGATTTTTTCTTTATATTCTTCTGGTAGTATACTGATTTTTTTTTCTTGTATATTTGTTTGTATTGTAGTGGTATTTTCATTTATTATGAATAACTGATTACACAATAAAGGCCAAGCTTTTTCTCATGTTTTTTTTTCTATTGTCATAGGAACTTCTACGATCTTTGTGCTTTCTAAATTGTGAATATCATCCAAGTTTTTTATAATATTTTTTGTAAATTCTTTTGCATTTTTTCCACAAAAATCACCTGCTAATTTTGTAAAACATCCTGTTTTGTCTATAGCAAAACTATCTATTTTAAGCTGGTTTTTTTGTGCTATCATAAGTGATTGTTTGTCGTGTCCAGGTGTTATTCTAATGATTCCTGTTCCTTTTGTAGGATCTACTGAATCGTCGGTAATGATAGGAATAGATTTGTTTATAATTGGTATAATTACTTTGTTTTTTATTAGTTTTTTGTATCTCTTGTCGTCGGGGTGTACGGCAAGTGCAACATCAGCAAAAATTGTTTCTGGCCATAATGTAGGCAGAATTATAGATATGTTTTTGGTGTCTACAAAATATCTAAGGTTATATTGTTTGGTCTTGATTGTTTTTGTTTCTACTTCTTCATTACCCAATGTCTTTTGTTCGTTTATGCTTCGATAATTTATAGAACAATCTTCGTAAATCTTTCATTCTTCTACAAGGTCTACAAATACATTTCTGACAAAATTTGTATTTCTTTCTGAATAAGTGATATTGTCGATATCTATATCAAAAAATATTCCTGCTTTGGTCATCAGGGCTTTGTAGTTTTCTACACTGAGATTTTTTTGTTGTGTATCAAAAATAGGCAATACATTTGTCTTGATTCACTTCATCGTTTGATATGTTGCTATTATATCCTCTTGAATCAGTCCACGCATAGTTTCTAGGTATGTATCCTTTGTTATCTCTATCGGCAATTGTGTTATTATTGTTTTTGATGGGGTGTTTTTTTTGTTGGTATAGAGCTTTTGAAAATATTTTTTTTTCAGGAATTCTGCTTCTATTGCAGTATGATTATATTTTTTTTTGATATCTGACATACTAAAACGACTAAACGATAAAACGTTGAAACGACTAAACGATGGTATTTTTTATCAAAAAATTTCCGACACTGTTAGTTTTCCCCCTTCGAGGACAAGTCACTAATTTTTGGAGTAGCCATAGAGTTTGTAGATGGTATAGCTAAACATACTTATCAAAATAATAAGTAAAATGTTTTCTACCGGACCAACAACAATTTTTTTGACATTGTCTATTTTGAGCGTAGTTCCATCTTTGCAAACTCCTTCTATAAGGTAATATGCATATTTTTCTGTTTTGGATAGTTTATTGAATGGATATTCAAACATAGTGCCTGTTGTCTCTCCTACTTTTTGCATTTTTTCTCTATCGCTAGTTTCAAATTCTGATCTATATATGATATATTTTTCTATGTTGGCAACACCACTTCGCATGAGATAATATTTTTCTCCTATTTGTCCCGTGCTTATCGTAATGCCCACTACAACACAACTTATATCTTCACCTATTTTGGCTTGAGTAATTTCTGATGGTGATCCAGAAGGAACTCCTGCACTATCTAGTGGTGTTATTTGAAAATAGTATATATCACCAATAGATAAATTTTCTATTATTATTTCGTTGGTTTGTACAGTTGTTGTAAAATCGAGATAGTCTTGGCTTGTACCATAATCTATTTTGTATTGTGCTGCACCACCTATGACTTCTCGTGTAACATTGAGTTTTGTTTTGTCTATACTATCAGAATATAGTCTAACTTTTCCTATAGCGTTTCATTTTTCTACTATGACGGTCGCTACATTTGTATAATTTTTTGTTTGTCAAAGTACTATAAGATCTACATCTACTTTGAGATTACTTTCTTGATCAATCAGTATTTGTTTGGTAAATACTCAAGCACTTTTTTTGTCCATAGGAACTGCTTTTGTATCGCCTAATTTGATTTGTGCGGAGGTTACGCTTTCACTGGTTTTGACAGTAAATGTTGCTTTTTGTCATTGTTTTATTTTTCCTGTCGGTTCAATAGTAATTCCGTTGAATACTCCGTCTTTTATCGGTTGGTAAGTGAATGAAACTGTTTCTGATTGTCCGATTATTTCGTTGTTTGCATTCAGAATTTTTATTTGAAGGATATTGTCTCATTCATTTATTCCATTGACATACGCATTTACATCTCAGTTGGCATTTGTCATTCCTTCTGAAACCATAGCATTGTTTACATATACTTGGTACGGTGCATTGGGTAGTGTGGGTGCTGCTGCCATCACATTAGCAATATTATTTTTTTCAATCCCTCCTGCTATTGGAGAAATTATTGATATGGTTTGTGTGCTTGTTGCACTTGTTGTTTTCCCTACAATAACTGTTTTTTTTCCTATAATGCTATCATCAACAATATCTGAAACTTTGATGGTAAATGTTCATGATTTTTTGATACTCAGTCATTTGGAAAATAATTTTACTCACTGATTTTCAGCTACAAATGTGTAGAGTCCGTCGCTTGGTACTGTATAATCTGCAGTATCTACAATACCTTCTATTTCGATAAACACATCGCCTTGGTAGTCTTTTATGATTTCTCCGTTGGCTTTTGCTGCTTTTATGGTAAGATCTACTGCTTCATTGACTTCAAATGAGCTTGGAGATACTTCAACGATAAATGTTTCTGGTGTCACTGCGTAGGTATGGTTGCTCAAAAATCCTATTGCTAATACACTTATTGTCAATATTCCAATTTTTTTTAATGTAAGGGAAATTTTCATTGTACACAAAATGAAAAATAAAATTATTTGGAATGGGTTGTTATTTCGTTGAGTGAACCGATAGATAGGTCTTGTTTTTTGTTGGTTTTGAACTCTGCTACTGCTTCGCTAAGAAGAATATCTTTTTGCTCTCCAGTAAAAGGCAACATAAATACACTCTGACTTTTGTCGACGTTTTCCCCTGGTATTGACTCTATAATAATGCTATTTTCATCCGGACTATTTATTGTTCGTGTTCCCTGTCCGCTACTATTTTGGGGATCTACGGTGACGGTATCTTTGTCGAAACTAATAGTAAACTCTATATTTTCTGGTGTTTGTCTATTTTCTCCTATAAAAATATCTACATATCCGCTATTGGTTTTGTATGCTATATCTCGTCATTTTTCCGTGATGAAATTTTGTTCTTGTAAAGAAAGAATACTTGCAGTAAATGACTCAGGATTGTTGACGACGTAAAAAATTCATGAAGCCAAAATCGCTGCTCCGAGCAGTGTCATGCTATTTTTTTTCATCATAAGAAATATTTTTTTGGCCATTAGAAAACGACGAAACGATAAAACGATAAAACGATAAAACGATAAAACGTTGTTATATAGTAAGTATTTTTTTGGAGGTGAAAATCAACTATAAATTAGCTAAAAGCTGAAAGCTACAAGCTCAAAGCTGTCTGGTGAGGTAACTATATTTTTATAGTTCGATTTGGTCTTTTATGCTTGGAATTTCGCAGGTGAAACCTATCTCTTCGAGTTTGGATTGTAATGCTGTTTGTGCTGTTCATTCACCATGAACGATAAAAGTTTTTCTTGGCGGATTCGTAAATCACTTTGCTCGTCTCATAAGTTGGTCGGCATCTGCGTGACCAGAGAAGCCATTTATTTTTTCTACGGCTGCATTTACAGCTACGGTTTCTCCCATCAATCGGACTTTTTTTTCTTTTTCCAAAATACGTCTTCCGAGTGTTCCTTCTGCTTGGAATCCTACAAAAAGTATGGTATTTTTTGGATTATTTAATCCGTGAAGTAAGTGATGAGTAATTCTTCCCGCAGTACACATTCCGTTTCCTGCAATGATGATACATGGCTGGTCGTAGGTATTTAATTTGATAGAATCTTCAATATTTGATGTACATTCCAACTGAGGAAACTCAAATGCATGAGGATATTTTTTTGTTGCTTCTTCATCAAAATATTCTGTACGTTTTTTGAATATTTCTGTTGCTTTGATAGATAATGGACTATCCAAAAATATTTTTTCATCGGGAAAGTTTCCGTTTTTTATAATAATATTGAAGATGTAGAGGAGTTCTTGTGTTCTTTCTACCGAAAACGAGGGAATCAAAAGTTTTCCTCATTTCGCAAAGGTTTCTTTTATATGTTTAGTCAATAATTCTTCTTTGCCTGCGGTGTCTTCGTGCAGTCTATCTCCGTAGGTAGATTCCATAAACAAATAATCTGCTTCCTGAATAGTAGTCGGATCCTCGATTATTGGCGTATTCCATTGTCCTATATCTCCCGAAAATACGAGTTTTTTTTGCTTGTCATTTTCTGCTACGAAAAGTTCTATGCTCGCAGAACCCATGATATGTCCGGCGTCTTGGAATCTCGCTTGCATTTGTTCATTCAGAATAATTGTTTTGGTGTATTCTACAGGAGAAAATAATTTCATACAATCAATAGCTTCCTGTACGGTATACATAGGCAGTCTGGGTGGAAGATGTTGTTGCTGTCTTCTATTGTTTTCTTCCTCAATGTTTTTTTCTTGGATATTTGCACTGTCTTCCAGCATGATTTTACACAAATCTATCGTCGCCGATGTTGCATAGATTTTACCCTTGAAGCCTTGTTTATAGAGTTTAGGAATCAATCCGCAGTGGTCGATGTGTGCATGGGTGAGGAGTACAAAATCGATCTCTTTGGGATCAAACAAAAATGGTTCGTAGTTGAGTCTCATAATCTCTTTGGGTCACTGAAACATTCCGCAGTCTACAAGAAATTTACTCTCATCGGTCTCAATAAGGTAGCATGATCCGGTAACGATTTTGGCTGCTCAGCAGAAGGTGAGTTTCATTGCTTTTTATAAAAAAAATTAAAAGATTAATTGATTGCGAATTACGAATTGCGGATTTCTAAACTTCCAAGCTTTTTTGTTGCCTATTATATTCCTAAGAATTTCAGCAATCCGTGTACGAGGAATACGGGTCGGACAAATGCTTTCAAAAGTCCCAGCACACCTATTCGGAATGTTGTTGCTGCGCCTATGAAGTAGATGGCTGCACCTATCATTCAGAAAAAATAGAGACTTCCTGTACTGCTTCTTTTGTGTCGTTTTTTGTTTGCTCCACAGTTTCCTCATTTGCAGCATTCGATTACTTCTTCAGGGACGTTTGCGGTAAAATTAGCGGTGACTTTAGTAGTCTTTTTTGCTGGTGTTTTTTTTGCTGGCATAATGATATAATAAAAAAAATAAAAAATTTTTATTGTAAAATAATAAGACTGCAAACCATACCATAAATAATTACGCTTATCATATCTTGTATTACCGTAGTGATTGGTCATGAATTTGCTGCAGGATCTTTGTGAATTGTTTGAGAAATATGAGTTATTACTAATGCTACAATAGGTGCTATGGTAATAGCTAAAAATGTAGCTACACAAACACTTATAGCAAGCAGTTCGTTTTTTAGTCGTAAAAATGCAATTGCACCCGAAATTATGCCAAAAACTACTCAGAATGTCATACCCAATAAAGACTCTTTGCGTAAATAACGTCCTAATTTTGTTTTTCCTGTTTTTAGATTTCTAGAATAAATTGTTTCTGTTTGTGTGCCTATAGCATCTGCTATATATACAACAAATGGCATAAAAAACGCTACTTGGACATTTTGTGAAAGGACTTCTTCAAAACTCGATGTCACAAATGAAATACCTATACCTAGTCCCAATCCGATAATTAGTGACGGTAATCTTAATCTGAACAATGTTTTTATCGGTTCGTAATTGTCGTCAGCATATTTTATTTTTTCTTTTGTATTGTTCATGGGGATAGAGAAAATAAAAAATTATATCATTTTTTTTGCTTTTTCTAAAATCGCTAGATCTCTTTGTTGAATTCTTTTTGCTGTTTCATTTTCTCGTTTCTCTGATTGTATCAATGTAATTGCATCGTCAATAGTCACTCGTTGTAATTCATATCATTTTTCTTTTTCTCCGTCAGTGAAATTAGGTTCTGATTTTTTTATGACTTTTCCTATATAACAATATGATGTCTGTTTTCGTGTAGAATTGGATTCAATGGTTATGCCTATCTCTTTCGTAATTTCTGTTTCACATCATGTTTCTTCCAGAAGTTCTCTCGCTAATGCTGTTGTTTTATCTTCTCCTGGTTCTATTCATCATCCAGGAAGTTTGTGATATTTTTCTTTGGATGCAAACAATAGTGGTATCATATTTTTTTCATCAAAAATTACTGCTCTGCAAGCTTCTCTGGTAATGAGAGTATCTCGTTTTCTATAGTCTTCGGAAATGATGAATTCTTTGATTAGTTCCATAGATTTTTTTATTTTATAAATACTTCGCTTTGTTTGCATTATGCTCTTCCAAAAGAATTCAGAGTTCAGAGTTCAGAAAAAATTAATTCAAATATTTATTTTTATTTGCATTATGCTCTTCTAAACTACTTCCGTAATGGATATTTCCTTCCATATCATGGAGATAATATAAGTAATCAGAGCTTTGCGGATTCAAAACTGCGTTGATGCTTTCTCGAGTTGGATTGCAAATAATTGTCGGTGGAAGTCCGCGAACAGCTCTCGTGTTGTATTTGTTGTTTGCATCATTTACATTTCTTCCGATGACTGCGGGGGTGCAGTTGGTATATGAAGTTTTCAATCCATAGCAAAGCGTGATGTCTGCGTCGATCTTCATTCAAATTTCTAATCTTTTCAAAAATATTCCTGCAACGGTTGGTTTATTCACTGTATTCCTTTCTTCTTTTTCTACAACACTTGCGAGGATCATTGTCTTGTAAAAATCTGTCGGATTACTGAGTTTGCTTCGTACTCTCGATTGGAATGTTTGTAATTGTTTGTTAACTAACTGGGGAACCAATGGTTTATTTTTGTCTACATTATAGGTATCGGGGTAGAGGAATCCTTCGAGCGTGGAAACTTTTGTCGGCATCTGACGAAGGAATTCGTATCATTGCATGAGTTTAGAAATTGTTCCGTAATCGGTGACGTAGTCTATGAAATCGCCGCCGGTGATATATCATTTTCTTGCTAGCGCTTGATCAATATCGTAGATAGATCGTCCTTCCAAAATAGTAAGACGAAGATAATCTTTTTCTGACCCTTTCAATATCTGTTGGACTAATTCTGATTTGGTATAGTTTCCGCTGAACGAATAATTTCCTGCTTCGAGTTTTGCGAATGAAATATCTTTGTGCGTGAAGAGATAGAGTTTCATCCTTATTTTTTCTATCGTGCTGAGCTCGTTGAATATCTTAGAAATATTTTCTCATGATTCTATCGTGACTTTGGTGTCGAGGGTGATCTTTTTCGTGAACAGGTAGATGCCAAGGATGAGGAGAATGAGTAGTATTCGGCGTCAGATTTTAATTTTTTTCTTTGATTGGTTCATAAATAGTAGTAAATAAATAAACGAAAAATATCATAACTATATTGGTGGTGAATTCAAACTAAATAATTTTTAGATAACCCCCGACCCTCTTTGTTTTGTAGCGATATCCTCACCCCTTCCCCTCTCCTTCTGAGAGGGGTATGTTTACACTCCTTCTCTGAAGGAGAAGGCGGGGATGAGGAAAAATACTGAGAGGTGGGGGTGAGGTTGCTAAAAAACATTAAAATAAAACATTTCTTCTTTTTAATCTTGAAAAAAAAATGAAATACTGTATGCTGTTTTTTGTGAATAACTAATTTTTTTATTATATAATTATTTATGCTATGTGTTTATTTGGAAGTAAGAAAAAAAAGTACGTGTACTTTTTTGGTGAAACAAAGGGCCTCGGGAAAGATATCCTAGGAGGTAAAGGAAAAAATTTGTCTGAAATGGTGGAAATGGGATTGCCTATTCCAAGTGGATTTACTATCACGACAGAAACATGTGATTTGTACTACAAAAGCAACAAAACCTATCCACAAATAGTGTTGGATCAAATTGAAGAAAAACTTCAAAAACTCGAACACGTTATGGGAAAAAAACTTGGAGATGCAAAAGATCCATTGTTGGTTTCTGTAAGATCTGGAGCTGCTGATTCTATGCCTGGAATGATGGATACTATCTTGAATCTAGGACTTAATGATGAATCTGTACAAGGACTTATTGAAAAAACAGGAAATCCAAGATTCGTACGAGATAGCTATAGAAGATTTTTGCAAATGTTTGGTGATGTGGTATTAGAAGTTCCTCATCATGATTTTGAACATGCGTTGCAATCTGTCAAAGATGCAAAAGGAGTAAAACTTGATACCGAGCTAGATGTTGTTGATCTTCAGAAAGTAGTTTCTTTGTACAAAGAAGCAATCAAAAAGGCAACAGGAAAAGATTTTCCAAGCAATCCAAGACAACAGTTACAGATGTCTATCGACGCGGTATTTGGTTCTTGGAATAACGAGAGAGCTATTGTGTATAGAAGAATCAATGATATTAGAGGGCTTTTGGGAACTGCGGTAAACGTACAAGCAATGGTCTTTGGAAATATGGGAGAAACTTCAGGAACTGGAGTTTGTTTCACAAGAAATCCATCTACGGGAGAACACAAATTCTATGGAGAATTCTTGATGAATGCACAAGGTGAAGATGTGGTTGCGGGTATCAGAACTCCTATGGAAATTGCAGAACTTGATAGAGTAATGCCGGATTGTTACAAGCAGCTTGTAGAAATTTATCAATGACTAGAAAAACATTATAGAGATATGCAAGATATGGAGTTTACT
>CAYXTU010000040.1:0-3569 GCA_964468245.1 uncultured Candidatus Peribacteria bacterium
TGATGTTTGGGTAATAGAATTTTATGAGTTTGGCGAGTTCGTTTATTGTGGATCAGGTAGTTGTGATGTCGTCGACGATGAGGATGGTTTCGTTGCCGAGGAGGGTGAGATTGGGAATCAGAGAAAATGCATTTTTCAAATTTTTTAATCTGCCATTTCTATCAAGGCTTGCCTGGGTTTTGGTATGTTTCTTCTTCTTGGCTATATCGACTAGAGGGACCTGTAATTTTTCGCTTAATTTTTGGGCTAAGAGCTGTGATTGATTGTATCCTTTGACAAAGTAGTGTCTGTATCGATGAGTAGGAACGAACGAAATAACTAATTTACTGTTTTGTCTCCCTTTTAAAAAGGGAGAGGTATCCGCCGATGCGGATGAGGGATTTTGTGTCTCATGACTTAAATCCTCCGGTACTTCGTACCACCCCTCCATAAATCCTCCACCACTTCGTGGTTCCCCTCCTTTACAAAGGAGGACAGAAGGAGAACAAATATGGAATTCTTTTTGAAAAGTTTCGTTTGCTTCTAAGGCGAGGGCGAGTCTGTCAATGAGGAAGCCGCCGATGTCTTTTTTGTGAAAATATTTGAGTTTCATGATGAGTTTTTTGAGGATGTCCGTGTAGGCGAATGGGATAATTATGCCTTCTAGGACGAAGTTTTTGTCACTTTTGCAGTTGAGACATTTTTGGTAATCTTTGGAAAATCTGTGGCAGACTGGGCAGATTTCTGGATGGGGCTGGAGTTGTTTTTTGCAGTTTTTACAAAGGTATGCTCATGGGTTTGAGCAGTTGATGCAGTGTCTGGGGAAGAAAAAATCTATGATTTTTATGATAAAATGATGAAATGATAAAAGCTACGCGATAAAATGATAGTAATGGAATGGTAATAAAATATTTTAAGAAAAAAACTGACAAAGTTAGGACAAAAAATTTGTGGTTACGTCATTCCCAACTTGATTGGGAATCCAGTTGGCTATTTAGCAAGATGGATTCCCGCTGGAGTTTATCCCGCAAGGCGGGGCGGGAATGACGTGAATGAGTGAAATTTTTCACCCGGGTGTAAACAAAAAAAGAAGCCAATTGGCTTCTTTTTACAAAAATATGTTTTGTTGTTTATTTCTTTATGATAGCTTCGATGGCTGCGAATCCCATTTCTTCCTTGTCGTTGATCAAGATATATAATTCATCTCCTGATTTTCCTTTGAAAAATGTTACGGCTGCTTGATTGAGGAAGTAATTTTTTCCATCATCGGTGATGGCTACAAATTTGTTGTCATCCGTTTTGGAAAGTACTGCTCTGATATGTTTTCTTTCGACGGGTTGGATCAATTTGTAGATCATTTTTCCGTCTTCTAATATTTTGAGTTTGAGTAAGTCTCCTGGTACGAGCTTAGTTTTGCTTGAGTAGTTCATAGGTACGGGATATTTTTTTTGATCTGCTCCGATCATAAAGTATCCATCAAATTTTCCTTCAACTACTTCTGCGTTTTCTTCTGAATAGCTCTTGAGATCTTCGTTCGTTGTTGTTTTTTCGCTGTCCTTGTGTTCTAAACTTTCAGGATTTTCTGGATCAAATTTTGCGAGTTGATTGAGTGCAAGTTTGATTCTCTTCATATCACTTTCCATGTTTCCCAACATGTTTTGTACAAATTGGATCATTTGCTGGTGTTTTTGCATAATTTCCTCTTTGTTAACTTTTTTTGGAGCTGCGGGTTTAGCTGGTTTTTCAACAGCTACTCCTTTGGCTACTGGTTTAGTTTCTTTTGCTTCAGCTTTTGGAGCTGCTTTGGTTTCTGTCATTTTTGTTTTTGTGTAAGAATGTAAAAGGTGTAAACGATCAAACGATTAAACGGTTAAACGGTATCATTTCTTTATTTCGTTTAGTCGTTTTTTTATTTCATCGTTGTAAAGTATAGTGGTTTTTTAAAAATATGCAAATTTTTGTTTATACATTATTCACACTACATAAAAATTTAAAATATTTATTAAAAAAGACGCTCCGCTGGGCTTACTTTTGACAATGCTTTCCCGTAGCTTCATGCGGGACAGGCGCCAGTAAGCAAAAAATCTAGCCAGACTCAATCCGCCTGCGTTCAATACTTCGAAATAGGATTTACTGTATAATCGCCGCAATCCCCAGTGAATTACTGGGTTCCCATTTCGGCTCATAGTGTTTGTTTGCTTCATTTTTGTTTTGTCTCCTTTTCGGCTAGCACGAGTCTGGCGTTGTAATAAAGTAATTTATTTGTTTATTTCTTTCTGTTATTTTCCCAACTTCGGCAAGAAATATACATATTTTTTTTATCCCATATAGTATCTTGCAAAAGGGTCGATTTCTTTTTTAAAAAAAATATCTGTTGGATTGATTATGTTATTTATCGTATATATATAATATGTCAATTATTTTATCATATTACAATCGTTTATGGTTTTTTATTTTGTGGGTATTTTGGTTTGTTCTATATAAAATTTGCAAAATAAAGATAATTGTATATTATTGTATATGAATACAGCTATACATTTTTACCTTCTATAATAGTATCAATGAAATTGTTTTCAAAAATTGCACTTAGTTTGATTGTTTTGTCTGGTGTTGTTGGTATTACTACTGCTGCAACAGGTGATTTGTGGAATTGGATGGATACTCTCAATGATGAGATTCCTTTTGGATATACCATAAGTCAAAAAATTACGGTTAGTCAAATAACTACTGATAAAATCGTGATCAAATCACCCGTAATTCAGGATGAACTCGGAAATAAAATCAAAAAATATACGGTAATGTTTTCTACGTATCCATTGTCTCAGATATTAGACAATACTGCATTGCTTGATCAGGCAAAAGAAAAAACTTTTGATTTTACTACCGTAGGTACTGATATTACTATGGAACTTACTGCTAGTTTGGATGGTATCACACCAACTTCTGTTTATTACCTTTCTATTATACCAAAAGATCAAAATGGAATACTTTGAGAAATCTCAAATGAAATCCGATTTAAACTTGCGACACAAACTTCTGGTGAAGGAACGCCTACACAGACTCCTGCTGCACATACTGCTGCATGAGCAAATATGACTTTGGCAAATATTACGCATACTATTACTAACAACAAAGCAACGTTGAGATGGACTGCTGTTGCAGGTTCTGACAAAATTGATATTTTTTCTTGGAATCCAACCAGTGGTGTTTTTGAAAGACTTTCTAGTGTAAATATGTCTGATGAAAAGTACGAATTCACACTTACAAGAAACGGAGAATATCTTATCAACTTTATGCCAAACAACGCAGGAACTGAATTTCGTTATACCTTTACTGCTAGTGGTATCACTGCGGTCACTACTCCTACCGGAGGATCAACTACAACCGCTGGTGGAAAAACTACTCCTGTTATCGGCAAAATCCCTGCTACGGGGCCAAAAGAAAATGCTTTTGTAGCTTTGGCTATTGCGAGTGTCTTGTATTTTGGATATAGAAAAATCAAGGCTAAGAATTAGACTATTAGAGGATTAGAAATAAAATATACTTCAAAATATACTTCAAAATATACTTCAAAATATACTTCAAAATAT
>CAYXTU010000040.1:3669-9308 GCA_964468245.1 uncultured Candidatus Peribacteria bacterium
AAATATACTTCAAAATATACTTCAAAATATACTTCAAAATATACTTCAAAATATAAACTATGATAAAATTGTCCGTCGATGTGCGGACTTTTTTTTGATAATTAGTTTTTGTATCACCCCGTAGTGAGTACGGTGCAGGCTTCAAATGTCGTCATAGAAGCGATAATGCTACTTTTCGCGACATACTTCTACCAAAACAGCTTGTAGATACCTACGGTAATAACCGTAATAAACCGTCCAATCACCTGGACAAATATATTTACAGAATGTTTTTTTTTGGTTTGTTTGTTGATGATTTTTCGTTGATCTTGGGTGATGATCTGTTGTCCAAGGGTTTGCTCGATAGTGAGGAGTTCTTGCTTGATAGTTGCTGCGTTGGTGAGATAATTTTTGTGGTCGGAGGTGATGATGCTTTTGATTCCGTTGCTATTTTGGATAGCTTCATTTCCGTATTGTGCTTTGGCAACTTGGTATCGTATCGTATCGTACAATGTTACGATATTTTCGTGAATCTTTTTGTGTTTGCGCAAAAGTTTGCGGTGAATTCCTATCAGCAAAAAAAATACAACGATATATCACAAGATACACAAAAGCAATATTTCTGCTTGTGTGTTTTCTCGTCCGCTGATGTTTGCCATAATATGAACTATGCTTGCTCGAAAGTTTTCTAAGCTGGTGAGTAGGTTTTCCATGGATAAACAATAAGATTAAAAGATTAATATTGGCTTAAAGCTCAAAGCTTAAAGTTCAAAGCCGTTATTGTAGTTAATAAATAGCTTTATGCTTGAAATTTTCATCTTGTATCTATTACTTTTATAATCTGATTTTTCTTCACGACGATGGGGATGAAATTTCTTCGGAAGAGTGGTATTTTCTGATTGATACACCATTCATTTCGCGTTTTTCCCTTGTATTTATCTTCTTTGCGAGGGAATCTTTCTACTGTTGTTGTATCTATTTTTTTTGAGCTATCAATTGTTTTTTCTCGGAAGAATTTTGGTGCGGAGATCAGGTAAATATTTCCGTGTGATTTGAAAACATAGGTCTTGTTGAAATATTTGTAGCCACTAGTGTTTTTTTGCAAAAACGTAGTTCGTTCCTTGAGAAGTCTGGTAGTTATGTTGTTGGAAATATTGAGTTTTTTCATAATTTGGATGATTGATTCATTGGTTATATCGTTGGGGTCTATGATTCGTTGATAAGCAAATGTGGCGTTTCGATGCGGGGATTGTTCAATAGCATTCAGTGTTCAAAATTTAGAATTTAGAATTTTTTTGTTTGATTCTTCCAATGATGTGTAGATGTTTTTCATGCTTTCGATAAACGAATTGGTTGTTGGAGTCTGCTTGTGTGTGAGGTTGTAGAGTTGTGGTAAAACCTTGTTTCTGAGTTTGTTTCTCAGACTTGTTGTGCTGTCGTTGTTTGTGGGATCGGTGACAAATGGGATGTGATTTGTTTTGCAAATGTGCGTGATTTCTTGTTTTGTTAGTTCTAGAATCGGCCTAAGTACTTGTATATCTCAGAGTAGGTGATGGGGTTCTTGGGATTGCATAGCGATGAATCCGTTGAGATTGGCTCCGCGCAAAAGATTGAGAAATGTGCTTTCTATGCGATCTGTGAGGTTGTGACCAAAAACAAATTGATCGATAGCATATTTTTTTGCCTGTTTTTTGAATTCATCGTATCTTCGCTTTCTAAGCTCTGTTTCGCTTCATTTTTTGGTTCATTTTCTGGTGACAATAGTGATCTGGGTGTCGTCAAAAAATGTGCTAATAAATTTTTGATCAGCAAGGTTTCCTGCTCTAGTTTGGTGATTACAATGTATAAAAAATAGATTTTGTAAATCATATTTGTTGTATAAAAAAAAATTGTACATCAAAACTGCGGTAAGTATGCTGTCTGCACCTCCGCTTACTGCTACCATGACCTTTTGTGTGGGTTCCACCTTGCTTTTGAGTGATTCTTGGTGGGTGTGAAGTCGTGCTTGTGGTAGGTGAGTGTTTTTGATATTGCTTATAGTACCTGCTTTTTTTGATGGTTTTTGCATGGTGATCAGATTTGAAAAATCCTAGTAAAACTTTATACTTGTAGGGTATTTTTACTTATATATACATTTTCTTTTCAAATGAAAGATTTATCTTCCAAAACTACCAAAAAAAATCCAAAAAAACCTACATCGTCTACCTCGGTAACAAAACCGATTCGTGACAAAGCATTCAAAATCAAGATTGCTGATTTGCTCAATGAGGCATGAAGTGAGGACACTATTGTCTTTGCTAATAAATTCACTGATCAACTTACTAAGCTTGATGACAACGGTATCTCATGATCATTTACTATCCAATCGTTGGATAAAACTTCGTTGTTGGGTACGCTTACTGATGTTTCTGCTTGTTTTCACGAAACATGTGATAGTTGTGGAGCCCCATTTGAAAGAAAAGTTGTAATTCCTTCTTATGTTGCGAGATTTACTTTTGAAGAAGATTTCAAAAAAAATGAAAATGATACTACAGAAGAAGTAGTCTTTTTTATAGATCCTAAGTCTGAATTTATCAATATAGAAGATATGGTTGTCCAAGCTATTTTACTCAACGATCCTTTTGCTCTCCGTTGTGATGCATGTGCCAAGCGTTTGGAGGCTATCGATGATGAAGATGATCTCGGAGAATTTCAATCAAAATGAAATATTGTTTTTAGTTAGAAATAGATGCTTAGAAGCTTAGAAATCCTCCTGTTGCAATTCAGGGGGGTTTTTTGTATACTTATCCTATTTATTCTTTTTGTACTAGTATGTGATCGATACGTTCCTTGTTGTGATTTTGTTTGTGTTCTTTGTTGTTTTCTTTTGCATTCGCTGATGTGTCTGGTGCGGTTGCGCCTATCAAGGCCGTTAATCAGCAGGCTACCTGAATGCAGATTCCAAAAATAGATGTTGCCAAAGTAAGGGAAGTTTGGTTATCTCTCCACAATACGGAAAGAAAAAACCAATGACTGACTCCTTTTGTGTATAATTCTGCCCTTGAATGAACTGCCTCCAATTGGGCAAATTATCTTGCTTCTAGAAATGGAACTACTCACAAAAGAAAAAGTACTGATGGATATTATTCGTATGCCAGTATCAAAACATGGTTTGCTAACTTGGGAATTACTTTTGCTACCAAAGAAAAAAGTGGACAACCATTGTTTACCGAAAATCTCTGACGAAATATGTATACCTGCAAAAAATCTGATTGTACCTATGATTTTATCAAAGCAATCAAAAAATCTCGATCATTTTTTATGAGTGAAAAATACAAAAAGTCTAAACCTCATTACAATGCTATTGTAGGAAATTTTGCAGACATTGGTCTTGGAGTGGCTACTTCTGGCAACAAATATTACTTGGTGACTCATTATACTCAGGCATTGAAATAATTTTTTTATTATCTATTTTGGTATATTAAAAAGATTTTTACTTTACTTTCTATTTCTGGTTTGGTATTGGGTGCTATAGCAATAGCCACAGAAATTAATATTAATAAACCATTCCTTCAGGGACAAGTTTCTACAAAACAATTTGTTTTGAAAGCAAAAAAATTTTCTTTGCCTATACATAAGGTCAAAAATACCATAGATAACAAACAGATAACTACTGGTTCATTGGTTACTAAATAGTAAAAAAAATTAAATATTTTTTTGTCAAAAATAGTTTTGACAATACAGAGGATATTCTTATATACATTGTGTTTATTTTTTTTTGTATGATGAAAATTACTTTTGATTCGATAGGAACCAAAGCACTTGATCTTATGGAAAATACATCCAAACATGTCTTTTTGACAGGAAAGGCTGGGACAGGAAAATCAACTTTATTGATGTATTTTTTGGAAACGAGTAGCAAAAATCTTGCCGTGCTTGCTCCTACAGGAGTAGCTGCACTCAATATCTGATGAGCTACTATTCATTCGTTTTTTGGTTTTCCTTCTACTATTACACTCAAAAAAGCTCAACAAGAAGCGAGATTTCAGCTTGACGATCCAAAATTTACTGAGCTAGATGCGCTCGTGATTGACGAAATATCTATGGTTAGAGCAGATATGATGGACTGTATGGATGCTTTTCTCAAGATAGTCAGAAATAGCAAACAGCCATTTGGTGGTGTGCAAATGATTATGATAGGTGATTTGTACCAGCTCTCGCCTGTAGTTACAAGCAACGAACAACTGTTTTTTTCCAAAGAATATCCGAGTCCCTATTTTTTTGATTCCAAGGTTATCCAAAAAAAGTGATTTGAGATGGTGTTTGTTGTATTGGAAAAGATATATCGTCAGACCGATCAAAAATTTATAGATATCCTCAACGCAATCAGGACAAAAACATTGCAGCTCAAAGATCTCAATCGTCTCAATGCTCGTGTAGTCCCTACGGTATCTACCATCAAAGAAGGGATGATTTATCTTGCTGGCACCAACGCCAAAGTAGATGAAATCAATGATCGTTATCTCGCTAATATTCCTCTTAGGGCAACTTCTTTTTCTGCAAAATCCAAATGAGATATTACCCAAAAACAGTTTCCTGCCAAACCAAAATTGCTCTTTAAAGTCTGAGCGCAAGTGATGTTTGTTGCCAACGATCCTGAGGGTCGCTGGGTCAATGGTACCTTATGAAAAATCAAAAAAATCAAAAAAGAATATATTCTGGTTCAGATCTACGATGGAGAGGAAGTCGAGGTTTGACCTCATACGCGGAGGATTGCTCAGTATGAATATAATCCTAGCAAAAAAAGATTGGATGTGTTTTCTGTGTGATCTTTTACTCAAATACCCCTTGTACTTGCTCGGGCTGTGACTATTCACAAGAGTCAGTGAAAGACTTTTGATAAGGTGATTATCGATGTAAGTTCATGAATATTTGCTCATGGGCAGACCTATGTTGCTTTGAGTCGTTGTCGTAGTCTTGAGTGAATTCAGCTTACTACTGCTATCTCGTCTTCTCATGTGTTGTTGGATTATCGTGTCGTCAATTTTCTCACCAAATATCAATATGGTCAGTCAGAAAATTTGTTGTCGTTGGATGATAAAGTTAAGCTTATCAAAAAAACTATCAAAGCTCAATGACGTCTTGAAATGACCTATCTCAAAGCTATGGACGTAAAATCTCGTAGAGTATTTGAGCCACGCGCTATTGGTACTATGGAGTATAATCAAAAGAAATTTTTGGGAGTATCGTGATATTGTCATACTACACAAAAAGAAAGAGTCTTTAGAGTCGATAGGATTTTGGTATTGGAAGAATGGAGCGAATAAAATGACTAAAAGTTATCGAAGATAAGTTTTTCTTGATTTCGCTGAGGAAAACCATACATATACGGGCACGAAAATACATGGCGGCTGTAGCTCAGCTGGTTAGAGCGCCTGCCTGTGACGCAGGATGTCGCGAGTTCGAATCTCGTTAGCCGCCCCATTGAAAAAAGGACACGTAAAAGTGTTTTTTTTTGTTAGAGAATATATCTACTTATTTTCTTAAAATGTTGTATAGTATGTAACAACCATTTTATCATAAGGACTATATAATATTGGTTTTTCCTTTAGTTTGTTTTAAGTATTAGCCCGTGACCTATTGTTTCTCTAATAGTTATATAGTTGATCGTCTATGTCTTG
>CAYXTU010000041.1:0-9293 GCA_964468245.1 uncultured Candidatus Peribacteria bacterium
GTTTATGAAATTCTGGTAGGATATGATGTTCTGTTTTGGTTTTGAGGAACTTCACAATGAAATGATAAAATGATAAAATGATAAATTGATAAAACGATAAATGCTGCGCGATAAAACGATAAATGCTGCGCGATAAAATGATAAATGCTGCGCGATAAAATGATAAAATATTTATTTCTTATTATATATTTTAAAATGAAATTATCTGAATTGATTGGACGTGAGGATTTGAAAGACAAGTTTGTTCTCCAAAAATTTCTTTGTGCGTTTCTTTCTTGTTCTAGAGAGGAATTGCGAATAGATATGGACAAAGAATTGTCTGACGAACTTATACAGAAAGTGCTTGTCGCTTACAAGTCATATGTAGAAGATAAGAGGCCGATTGAATATATTCTTGGTCATGTAGATTTTTTTGGTAGAGAATTTTTCGTCAATGAAGCTACGCTTATTCCTAGGCCGGAAACTGAATATATGATCACTGCGGTGACGGAATATATTAATAGCTTGAAGCTTGAAGCTTGAAGCTTGAAGCTCAAAAAAAATATTTTGTTGGATATAGGAACGGGATGTGGAGTATTGGGGATATCAGTTTTGTTGCAGAATCCTGGATATTTTAGACAAGCTGCGCTTACGGATTATTTTGCTAATGCGTTGGAAATTGCGAAAAAAAATTACGAGACGTATAAGGGGGAAATACTTGCTGCGAATAGTGATCTGAAGGTTGAATTTTTTCAGTCAGATTTACTTCAATTTTTGAACGATGGAACGACCCCGGCGTACCGAGGGCAGGTGGAACGATTGAACGATGGAAATGTTATTTTAGTAGCGAATTTGCCGTATATACCTGAAGAAATGTTTGAGGCGAATGCTGCGGACAATGTCAAAAAATTTGAGCCGAAGCCTGCTTTTGTAGGTGGTGATGATTGATTAGATTATTATAGAACAATGTTTGATCAAATTGATAGCTTGAAGCTTAAAGCTTGAAGCTTAAAGCCGAAAAATTTTGTTATGTTCTTAGAGATGATGACGTGGCAGGTAGATATTCTTCGTCAGGAATTTGGTGATAGGATGGAATTTGAAGAAGTGAAAACGTTTCATTTTAATATCAGAATTGTGAAAGCAATAATTAGACCTTTAGACGTTTAGATGCTTAGAAGTTTAGACCTTCCTATGCCCCTAATCATCTATACCCCTAATCATCTAGTTTTCTAATCAAAGTTTCCTCGCAAAATAATTGTCTTTGTTTTCAAATGTTAGATGAATAGCTACTGGTTTTCCTATGGTTTCGCTCATTTTGGATTCTATATATTGTCTATGATCTTTGTTGTTGAAAATAAGCTGAGCGACTTTGCTGATAGTGATAATATATACTCCATCATTGGTTATTTTGTTGATAATTATTCTGTCTTGAAGTGCGTTTTTTATAGAAGGGATGTCTATTTTTTCTAGTAATTTTGTAAGGATAGTATCAAAGCTATTTAAATCCTCCTTCGTTTCCTCCTTTATCAAGGAGGCTTCTAGTTCGTTGGTTTCGTTCATCATTATTTATTTTCGTTTTTAGCTAAATGTTTGTTGATCGCGATTTTGTAGATGATTGTAGGATATGGATAATGTCTAATGTTTCCGATAATATCGGTGAATGTTTCAGATATTTTGGTAGAAAAATGTATATCTTCAAGGAATATTTGATCAATATACATGAGTGTTTGTTTCGCGAAATTGTTGAGATCTATTCATTGATTGTGAATGTCATCTACTTTTTCAAAAATTAATTTTGCGTCTCATGCTTGGATGAGCTGGAGAAATTCTTTGATAAGTATTTCTGATGCTACTCCCAAAAATTTGGTAATATGTTCTTCATCAATATTTCCCAAAACGCTCACTTGATCTATGTATTTGACTGCGTCACGAACACATCATTCTGATATTTTTGCAATCAAATCTATTGCTTCATCTGTCGCCTGCAATCACTCTTTTTCACAAATCATTTTGAGCTGTTGTTTCATTTCTTTTTTGCCTACTTTTTTGAAATTGAATACCTGACAGCGAGAAACAATAGTTTCAGGGACTTTTTGGAGTTCGGTCGTTGCTAGGATAAAGCAAACATTGTCTCTTGGTTCTTCGATGGTTTTCAAAAGGGCATTGAATGCTCATTTACTCAGCATATGGACTTCATCTATCACGTATATTTTTTTCTTTAAATTTGCTGGTGGATACGCTGCTTTGTCCAAAATTTCCTCTCTAATATTGTCTACTCCTGTATGTGAAGCTGCATCGATTTCTACGTAATCAAGTGTTTTCCCTTCGTTTATCGTCATACAATTGAAACATTCATTACACGGATTTCCGTCATGAGGATTGAGACAATTGATTGCTTTGGCTAGGATTCTTGCGGCAGTTGTTTTTCCTGTTCCTCTTGGTCAAAAAAGCAAATAATTATGATGCATATTTTTGCTGGTGCCCATTTGTGCTTTGAGGATTTCTGTGATATGTGTTTGTCCGATGATGGTATCAAAGGTTTGTGGACGATATTTGTTAGCGAGAGACATTAAAATTTAGTGAATAGTTAAAAGTGAAAAGTTAATAGTGATGGATTTTGTCTTGGTATGGACTATTGTAGGATTACGATAGTTTGTATGTATACAATCCTTTCGTTATTCACTATTAGTTTTTCGTTTTTCATTGTTTTTTGGTTGTAGTTATTTAGGAAATTTTTTCAATGAGAAAAACTGGTGTATTTTGTTTATAATACTATTTTTATATTTCTAAAAAAACGCTCCGCTGGGGATACTTTTGGCAATGCCCTCCCGCAGCTTCATGCGGGACAGGCGCCAGTATCCAAAAACGCTTTCCAGATGCAAACCCAACAAACTGTCGTTTCATCATGAATGGACTATATATCTCACCTCCAACCCACGGTAATTACCGCGGGGCCCATTCCGGTTCGTTGATGATTAGCTACTTCGAATATGGGGAGTGTCTTGTCATGCACCCCGACAAGCCGAGGGCAGGTCTGGTTGGTAAAATAGTTCAATTCTGCTGGGCTATTTTTTCAATGAGAAAAAACTCCGCTGATGGGCAGAGTTTTTTGGTATATCTTTATTTTTTATTTGCGTCTAGGCGGATAATCTCAGAAACTTTTTTTTGCTCAAAAGTCTTTCTTCTCTCCAAAAGGTTTCTTAGCTCCAAATTCTTTTCTAGGTCAGAATTCTCTTTTGGGTCCGAATGTTTTTTTCTCTCTGCTCGTAGATGAATCTCTGCTCGTAGATGAAGATCAGAAATCTTTTCTAGGATATGATGGTCTGTCTCCGTCTCTTCTAGGATAACTTGGTCTGTCACCAAATTCTCTTCTTGGTCATCTGTCTGCTGGTCTTCTTCCTCATCTATTTCCTCATCATTCAGATTCTTTTGCCCTATTGATGATTGCTTTTTTTCCGTTGATGGTTTTGTTGGCAAAAGCTCCGGTGATTTTTTCTGCGTTGCTTGATGAAACACTGATAAATGAAAAGTCATCCATCATTTTCAAGTCGTCCATCTCTCTGCTTTCGACTCAAGATTCTTTGGTTATCATTTCCAAGAGTGAACGTCCCGTATATCCTTCTTTTCTTCCTAGTGCTATGAAAAGTCTTGTTTGTCCTCATCAATTTCACTTGCTTGCAAATCTACTTTCTCTGCTTTGTTCTACAATATCACGATATTTTTTTTCATCAAAATCTGTTTCGTAGTGCATCTTCAAAAGCGCAGCTACTACGTCACGAGGGTCGCTATTTTCTATGAGTTTGTTTGCTATCTCTACATAATTTTTGTGGCTTTCTTTTTCCAAAACACCTTGAATACTTTCTTTGAGCTTATCTTTTTTCTTTTCTATAACTCATTTGATGTCTGGGATAACTCATTTTTTGATATCGACTTTGTTTACTTTTTTGATGTAGGACATTTTGCTGTATTCTTTTGGGGTGATGAAGGTAATTGCAGTTCATGTCTTGCCTGCTCTTCCTGTCCTTCCAATTCTGTGGGTGTATCTTTCTGCGTTTTGTGGTATTGCATAGTTGATGACGTGTGTCACATCGTTGATATCAATACCTCTTGCTGCGACATCTGTCGCTACCAAAATGTTTACTTTTTTGTCTTTGAAACGTTGGAGAAAATGTTCTCTTTGTTTTTGTGCGAGATCGCCGTGGAGACCTTCTGCGCTATATCACTCGTCATTTAATCTAGAAACCAACTCATCTACATCAGCTTTTGTATGACAAAATATAATACCATAAAATCCTGTCTCGGTATCCATGATTCTACGAAGTAATTCATACTTATCTCTTTCTTGTACCTCAAAATATGTTTGATCGGTGTTTTCTCAGGTAGTGTCTTTGCTTTCTACTTCTATAAGTTCGTAGTCGCCGATATATTTTTTTGCAATTTTCAAAATATCTTTGGACATGGTTGCAGAAAACAACAAAACTTTTTTTTCTGGATTTGTTTCTTTGAAGATGGTTTCGATATCGTCGATAAATCCCATATCGAGCATTTCATCTGCTTCGTCGAGAATGAAATAAGAAATATCCTTCAGATTCAATGTTTTTCTATGTACATGATCCATGATTCTTCCTGGCGTCCCGACTAGGATATCTATCCCTCTTTTGAGTGCTCTGTGTTGGATTTCATAGGATTGTTTTCCATAAATCGCCATGACTTTGAGGCCTTTGTTTCCTTGAAGTGAATCAATTTCTTCTGCGATTTGTGTCGCGAGCTCTCTCGTAGGAGCTAGGATAAGTGCTTGGACTTTGCCACCTGGAGTAAGTTTCTCGATCAAGGGAATACCAAAAGCTGCAGTTTTTCCGGTACCGGTTGCTGCTTGTCCTATCACGTTTTTTTCTCCTTGAAGTAGGAGAGGAATAACTTTTTCTTGGATCGGAGATGGAGTGACAAATCATTTTTTGGTCAATGCGGCCAATGTTTTTTCTCAGATTCATAAGCTTTCGAAATTAGTCATGTTGTTAAATTGTTGAAATGGTAAAATGGTTGGACAAACAATAGCTCAATGGCCTCGATAACATCGGGGCCGACAAATGATTGACTAAATATGGCTGTTTTGTAGCGTTTTGTCAACCTTTCCTCAATTTTTTGGCAACTTTTTGGCAACTTTTTGTCAAAAAAAAATATTATAAAAAAAAGCTCTCATGTTACTTCATACCTATCCTCCCTAGTTGGGATGTTTATCTATTCCAGGTCACTCTTGATGAGTCCTAGGAACGCGAGTAAGGACATATGAAGAGCGAGAACGCTTTGTAAATATTTTTTGTGCTTGAAATAACACATAGACAATAAGGAAATCCTTTGAAATTACAATGGAGAATTATTCCAAATCGTTTTTGGTAAATCCTGTTTGTCTCAAAATTGCCATTAATGTTCATGTTTTTATGTCTTTGGTGTGCATAGGAATTGTCGTTATTTTTTTGGTTTCTGGATTATATAAATAATAGTGACTTCATTTTTGATGAGTCTCTTGTCGTCCATGTTGCAATAAAAATCTTTTTACCTCTTCTGGTTTATACTGTTTCATATGCTACAGGAACAGAAGAAATAAATGTTTCTTTGTTGAAAAAGCTTTTCATATTTGTTCCTATCTTTTTTTGTGCTTCTAGATATCCAGCAGCAGCTTCTTTGATCATAGTTTGTGCTTCTTCCATTGTTTCACCATAGCTCACACAACCTGGCAATTCTACTATTTCAACGGTATATCACCCATCGACCTCTTTGGTGTAAAGTGCAGTAAAGTTTACCATTTTTTTAAAATTAGATAATAAATCTAATTGAACTATAAAGATTTCCTTCGTTTTTTCAATGGTATCGTGGTAGGTGGTCACTTTTTTTATTGTTGCAAATTCGAAGTAATTTGTTATTATATTTTTCAGAAACAGATAAACACTTCGTGATAAAAGCTTTGCGATGAAAGCTCACTACGTTCGCGATTAATTTTTTATCATTTTATCATCCTTTAGGATATTTATCATTTATGTAATAAACTTATGGATCTGACACCACATCGTCAACAAATGGACAAAGCGCTTCAGTATTTTGCCTGAGAGCTCAAAGCATTGCATGTTGGTAGAGCTTCTGCTGGTTTAGTAGAAAACATTACGGTAGAGGCGTCATACGGACCTATGAAAATTCCTCAAGTCGCTCATGTGACGCTTATGGATGCACAAACTATCAAGATTGAACCACGAGACAAAAACGAATTGAAACATGTAGAAAAGGCTATTTATGATTCTGGTGCGTGACTTACTCCACAAAATGAAGGAAGTTATGTTATCGTCAGAGTGCCTGCATTGACCCAAGAAAGAAGATTGGAAATTACTAAACAGGTCAAAGCTATGGGTGAAGACGTAAAATGACGTATTAGATTGGCTAGGCAAGAAGCTATGAAAGACAACAAAGCAATTTTTGATGCCAAAGAAATTGGTGAAGATGAAAGCAAGAGAAATGAAAAAGAAATTGATGCTTTGGTAAAGTCTATGAATGAAAAAGTTGATGAGTTGGTAAAAAGCAAATCAGAAGAAGTAATGACTATATAAACTTAGCTTAAGGCTTGAAGCTTAAAGCTTGAAGCTGTTTTTATATGATAAAGTTTTTAATTATGCTTTGAATGTTGTTTACAGAAATTTTGTATCGTCCAATTTTCAATATTTTGGTGATATTTTTGGCGATTTTTGGCGGAAATTTGGGTATTGCTGTAGTACTTTTGACGGTACTTATTAGAGCGCTTATGATCAATACAACCTCTGCGTGAAATGATATGCAAAAGGGTATGGGAGCCTTGCAACCAAAGCTCAATGAGATTCAAGAAAAATACAAAGATGATCCAAAAAAATTGTCTGCAGAAACAATGAAGGTTTTCAAAACGGACGGGAAAAGCACGTTTAAGGGATGTCTCATGATGCTTATTCAGATTCCTGTTTTTATATGATTGTATTATGTTATCAGACATATGGCAGCAGCTACTATTCCTCAGGAATGGTTGTATAGCTTTTTCACAAGTTTTGGTGCGCGTTTTGTGGGTGCTGATGTGCTTACTACGTGAGTGATCAATACGCATTTTCTTGGTATGGATTTGTTGGCTACCAAAAATATTGCACTTACGATATTCGCAGCGATATTTACGTATTTGCAAACTAAACTCACTACACTTGCAAAACCTGAAACACCAAATATACCTGGACAAAAGGTGCCTGATATGGGCAAAATGATGTGATTTATGAATATATTCTTGGTATTTATGATCGGTTCGTTTGTTTACAGTATGCAAGCATGAGTAGGTTTGTATATGGTGACTACAACTGCATTTAGTGTTGCTCAGTATTCTTGGCAGTATAGAGCTTTGCTCAAGGCAAAGTGGTTGGAACGAACAAGCAAGGGCAAAGGCATTGTAATCAACCCAAAATAAAATCTAGTGAATAGTGAAAAGTGAACAGTGTCGGATTTTTTGATAAAAAACATTCAATCATTTTTTAATAAATAGTTTCAATCGTTTTCCACTATTAGTTTTTAGTTTTTCACTAGTTTTATTTCATGTTTGTTAAGCAAATATTTCTCTGAATTTTGCTTGTTGTTGTCTTGGCTTTTACATTGCGAGTGGTTTACGAATTATTCTCTTTTGTTTTTAGGAAGGATAAATCAGCCATGTATGTCCCTTCGTTTGATAGACATATCCGTCTGATGAAACAGCTCAAACTTACTCGTGGGAAAAAGCTGGTGGACTTGTGATGTGGTGATGGTAAAGCAATGAGATTTTTCACTCAACAGTTTGGACTGCAATGCGATGGCTATGAGCTTCTTTCATTTCCTTACTGCTATGGGAAGCTGCTTAATCTGTTTTTATGATACCCTCAGATACATCTTTATAAACAAAATTTTCTTCAGGCAGATCTCAAACGTTATGACTACGTTTACGTCTATCTTCTCCCCAATCAGATGGCGGATATTGAATCACGAATTTTCCAAAATATAAAATCTGATGCAATAATTATTTCCAATTCATTTCAATTTGCAGTCCATAAACCCTACAAGGTAATTACCAACAAAAAAGGTAAGCCGAGTATTTTTTTGTATAAGAAAAAATCAGTATAATTAAGGTTTCCTTGTGAGCCAGGCGCAGTGAAGCGGAGCGGAACGCGGGCGGGCTATTAAAATTTTAGGATTGAGTGGAGATATCGTCCTAGTTGGGATGTTATATAACGTTTGCTTCTGTAACGATGCAGGCCGCCGTTCCTTAGAATTTTATATGGAGGCGTGTAGGATAGTAGTTGTTATAGATCCGTAGTCCGTAATTAAACCTATAATCACTATAAGGAAGGGCTCTTCTAAATTAAAATAAGAAAAGTTAAAATTTATTTTGCTCATTTGTGGCTTACATTCAGCTCATTATTTTTTTGTTTTCAATTGTTTGATGAATTCAAATATCTCTTTCAAATCAAATTCAAAATTCTTTTTCAATACCGGTTTCAAATCCGTTTCAATCTGTTTTTCGAGGAGATCAAAGCTTTCATCTATAGTATATTCATGATTCGATTCTTCCAGTTTTGTCTCTATCAAATTCATAATTCTATCAAAATCGAATTTTGCGAAATTCTTGATATACCAGACATCAAAGAAGTCCCTAATTGCTGGCTGAGTTCTTGTAAGACTCGCTCTTGTCTTTTCTGCTACTATTTCATCAAACTCCATACAGGTTATGGTATGTTCAACGAAAATATTTTCTTCCATAATTTTACTGATAAAAATCGATTTTATATGTTTGCTTGTCGGTTCAATCTCTAATTTCTCTTTCATGGTGATGTCTATTTGGATATTCTGAGACGAATTGTCTATGAGTGAAGTATAAGAAAAATTGAAGATTCACTGTCTGTCCTCGTTGTATTTCGTCCTTTGATCGGTGATTTTCAATCAGAGTATAGCCAGATCTTTTGTTAATCTTTGTTTGTAGTCTTCTAATATCGCTTTTTTTTCTGTCCTATTTCATGTATTGATTACTACAAAATCCAAATCTTCGCTTAATCTGAAATAATCAAGATAAATCTTGTTGAGACAAGTTCATCCTTTGAAAACCAATTCTTTATAGTGTCTTCAGATGAAAATCAGAATAACCGTCAGCAGAAAGTCTTTTTCGAGCTTATATGCGTCAAATCTATAACTATTTGATGATTCCAATATCTCCAAAAAATCTTTTTTGGAATAATCAAACTCTGTTCAAATGAACTTCTTGATATTGTTTATATACATTTTTCTATATTTTT
>CAYXTU010000042.1:0-9234 GCA_964468245.1 uncultured Candidatus Peribacteria bacterium
TCCAAAGAGATTCACCACCTACGCTGACGTGGAAACACAATTACGCTTTTTCTTTGACGACGAACGAACTAAATTACAGGGAAATATTGAGACATTGAAAGAAGGAAATGTCATAGCTGATAAAGTTTTGATGCAAAAATTCGTCGATGAATATATATCCGTGATTGATTTGAGTATGAGTGTGGAAGAGTGGTTCGCTCAGTTAAAAGAAATCTGAAAAAAATATGGTTTTGCAGGGAATAATGCAGAGTTCAAAGAAGGAGGATATGTTGGTAAAATTGGTGATCTCGCTATGTTTTTGCGTATCCAACTCTGCTGTGCAACACAAACGCCAGATTTGTATTCCGTTATGCAGGTGATGGGGAAGGAGAGGGTAATAAGAAGACTTAGCATATAGCACAAAGCTTCAAGCTCAAAGCTGCTTATTAGCTATATTACGGCTTTAAGCTTCCTACTTTCAACCTTCAGCTAAAAAATGACTTTCTAAAAAGGGGTCGTTTTTTTTATAAAAAAAACCAACCGGGATACCGATGGTTATTTTTTTTTCTGATGAGAACGTTTTTGGCGTTTGTTTTTTGGATCAGAAATGCCAATTTCTTATCAATTTACTGTAGGGTTGATAAGTTCCCTTGATAGATTCGGAATCACCCGTGTTTTCTGTTGCCAGGATACAATCCCCGCTTGCCTAAAGTAGCAGAATGTGAAATTGTTGGCTAGTTACGATCTAGGCTGATAGCATCAGCCACGGTCATAACTACACCATCAACAACCACAAGGGTAGAGGTGTTCATCATTGTCTTATATATATATTTTTTTATTTATCTTTGTAAGGAGAGGTAGATAGGCAGAGAATATGATAAACAATAGTTTTCTATACTCGTTGCTGCCTTGCCTCTTTATTGCTATGTAAGGTATTTTTATATCTCATCATAACGAAATCAATTATACACAAAAAACAACAAAAGTCAATATTATATAAGTAAATTATGTTGTAATGTTTCTACAACAGGCAGATATTAAGCTTATTTTCTGCGATATATAAAAAATATTAAAGATTAAAAAAGTGGGCAAAAATTTGCTTTTTTTTATGTTTCTGAGTATAATTACTATAAAGACTAAACGCCTAAGCGAATAAAAAAAACAATCGCTTGAGCATTTCATCGCTTTATCGTTTTATCGTATCATTATGGACGCAAACTTACTTATTACCCTACAAAACTACGGTCTATCTGAAAAAGAAGCGAGAGTATATCTCACGGTTTTGGAATTGGGAGCTGTCCCTGCAAGCACGATTGCAAGAAATACAGGAATAAAAAGAGTTACCATTTATTCGATACTAAAAGATTTAGTCGAAAAAGAAATTGTTACTGAAGAAAATAAGAATGAAGCTAAATATTTTTCTGTAATCCATCCTGAATTATTATTGAACAGAATCCAGGAAAAATATAATATGCTCAAGGAATATATAACCGAATTAACTACTCTCGCTCAAAAAAATATTACCAAAGAGAAACAAGTAATAGATTCTTCAATTGAACCTACCAATACAACGTATCTCAAAGAAAAATATACCAAAGTATATGAAGAATTTCGAAAAACCAATGATATAATAATTAGTTGAAACCATATCCTTACCTGGTGATGATCTATCCATATCAGCAGCAATTTCAATATTAAGCAGAAAATACCCACCAAATCATATGTAGGGATAAAATATACATCCACATGAGATGTTGTTTTTAAAAAAAATATAGAGTTTAATGGGACAACATTCGATAAAAAGAATGGATTGGCAAATTATAATCTGGATAAATTAACCGTATTGATAAAGAATTATTTGAAACTTCACAAACAGAAGATATGACTTGATATTTCTTTCTTGATGGAGACACCTCCAGCACATGGCTTAGGCTGACTTTCTGTTGTTATAACAGATCTTGCTATAGCGCTTCAGATTATCACTAAACAACTTTCACCTGATTATTGAAAAAACTATGGTGCGTTTTTGAAATCAGCCTCGTTTCAATCCGTGCTTGATTTGTCGGTAGAACTTATGTCACCTCTACTTACGAGTACACTCTATACTTATGGAGCGAATCCTTATGCTATATTAATAAATAGTGCAGCTCCGCTTGTTTTCACTACTCCCAAAAAGAAAGATCTGAAATGATCTCAAATACTTCCTTTACCAGTATGAGAAAAATCTGAATTTGTTAACTGAAATCCTTTTGATTATGGAGTATTTTATCTTGGCGTGGGATATGATGCATTGATGATTATTAACGACAGACTCAATTTTAAGGAATTAATGGAAAAAACCCAAGAACAAATGCAAGGCATCCTTTCAGATTTATGATATACAAAGTGAAAATTAGATAAAATATTCCCTTTTTTGATGGCAGAGTGATTCTATGAATGATTTATGAATTTATTTTCTCTACTAAAAGTACAGATATTATTAGCACTCTATAACACCTATCAAAATCCTTTCGAGGATGAATATATGAATAAATTAATACAGATTATGAATAGTTATCATCATTTTTCTCTTCTTGTAGAATGAGAAAATACGCTTATCAAAAAAATTAAAGAACTCTTTGAAAGAAATAAATTTTATGATGATGAAGTATTAGGTATTCTGCCTTTAGCTTCAGGAAAGAGCTGATGAAGTTTTGTTTTCATAACAAAATACAAAAAAAGCAGAAATACTATTCTCAAAATATTCGAAGAACTCAAAAAAAAATATTCAGACAATATTCAACTTACCTATGCTAGTCGAATTGATGGTGTATGTGCAGATGGTGTTCTCATAGAAAAATATATCCCTGTTGTTAAAAAATAACGACAGTAAATGTAAGGTCTAAATTGATAATTCTTATTTTTTTACTATATATAGCGAGACTATTTTATATATTAATTATCATCATGACAAAGAAAAAAATAGATAAAGTAACTCCGATAGATGAAGTGGAAGAAAAAAAACTCAAAGATACCACACAGCCAACAAAGACAAATCTCGTAGATACTATGAAGATAGTTGATACGATAAGTTTTTTTCCAGACTCAGGGAATGAGTGATATCGGAATACATTCAAAAATGATTTATCTACAAAAGACTGTACGCCGCTACAAAATGCAAATCTTGTCGTGTTAGAAGGAAAATTTAGTGAGAGTGATACTATGGCGGATTTCAAATGAGTAGAAGTAGCTTTCAATTTATTGATGAAATACCCTGATCATCCTATGATACTTACCTCATTTATGCCGAAGGAATATTTTCGTAATAAATTTCCTAGAGCGGAATTTATGTTTTCAAAGCCGAACGTTAAATTCATCCAAATGTCTTATACTACAAATGATCTGTTGGATATTTTCAAAGAACCCAAAGAAGATCAGGAAACAAACGAATCTATTTTGGATACCATGCAATTCTATGAATCCACAAATCGGTATCCGTATCTCAAGGATTTTTTTACTACATTGGATTTGTCTAAGTTTAACCTCAAAAATAGTATAGTGGTAGATTTAAGACCAGAAGCATGATGGGATGATATAAACGGAATAAAAATCGCGTACGAGACACTACAAAAACATCCTAATACAAAAATAATTCTGTGTTCATTAATTCCCATAGATGTTTATAAAAAAGTGATCGAATGAAAAAAATCCGGAGAATATCTCAAAATATTATTGCAAGGAAAAAATGTAAGAATTATCCAGTCATCATGAGGCAATAGTATGACCAAAGAAGAAGTACTCAAACAATTTGACAATATATATTCAGAGAGTAAAACGGGAGAAAATAATGAGTGATGAGAGACATTCAAACAGTTAGCAGTAATAGAATCAGAAATTGCTTTCCAAAAAATTCTTGAATGAGAAATTTCTCGTTTTCTTCATGATGAATGACATAAGATAGGTGATAAAAAGGAAATATATAATATGACATATGAAGAAAAATTAAAATATATTTTTAATCAACCAACAGAAGAAAAATCTGAAAAATGTATAGTCTTTGAAGATAAATTAATCAATCTTCTCCAGTTCCAACATCCGAGCTACAAAAAAGTTTCCAGAGAAAGAAATCTTTGAGGAATATTGGATACTTATAAGTTTATTAATCAAAAAGAATTACCAGAAGGTACAAGATTCGAATGAGTGTTTGTAGACCGAGATTGATGTTTATATGATAATGAGAAGAAACAGTTTAATCAGAAAACAATAGATATGATCAAGGCGTATGAAGGACAAGGTAAAGAAATAACTATCCGGACTTTGGGAAATGTAGAAATTAAACAAAAACAACTTGATGATGCAGGATTGCCATACACAGTAAAAAGCAAAATAGATTATAAATGATGAACGGCGGAAGTAGTGATCGATGATGAAAATCAAGAAAAGTTTTATGCAAATACAAGAATAAAAGCAGAATCGTATATAAAAATATAGAAAATCAGAGAGATATAAAAATCCGCTTTCGAGCGGATTTTTTGCTATGTTGTAATCTTCCGACAACAGTATTTGCCAGTTACCCATTGATATTAAACTACTTTTGTATATTATCGAAAATGTCAAGTAAATAAGTTTTATATCTTAATACATTACTATGGCAAAAATGAGATACAATAGAAATGGATGACAAAGAGTCATTAATACGGTAAAAGAACGTAGTTCATCAACAATTAAAAAAATCATCTTAGAAGAAACTGAAAAATGAAAAGATCTACAAACTATTCTTTCTACTATGAATGGAAAAGATTTTAAAACTGCAGCTGATCTTCTTTATGCTGATCCTGAAGTATCCCAAGTTATAGGAAAGGTTGTATGTTCTGATATACAAGATGAACAAATTGTACAAACGGGATGATATAATAAGACAAGAATCCTGAGGGAGGAAAATAGAAAAATAAAGGAACAACAAGAAAAAGAGTTGCAGGAGAAGATTCAACAGCTCAAAAATATGCGAGCAGCATAATACGAATATTTTATATCATAGAATATCTAGAAATGACTGACAATACGCAATTATATAAAAAAGACGAAAAGACTGTCTCTTTAAATGTTCCAAAACAAAATCTCAAAAACAAAAAAATATATTTTGATTCTGACGGAACCGAAATCAAGATCGGCTACGATAAAGAGACCGGTGTCGGATTCGTCGAGATCATAGATAACCAATAATTTTTTATTATTAAATTATTAAAACATGGAAAAAAAAATTAACACCCAAAGTAATGTAAATACTCCCAAAGGTGGAGTACGCAACTTTGATGAACTCAACTTCAAAGAGGTAAATATCTGATGAAGTAAAATCGCATGGACATTTTTCAAGGTAGATCTGAATGAGGAATATGGTCAATTATGATCTAGAGACTATCCTAGTAGCTTCTTAATGAAGACGGAGAGTGGAAATATTTACAAAGTATTTCAACCAAATTACGGAGAACTCTATTCTATGACAGGAGGAAATGCGGAAGCTTGCGAAGAAGTACTTTCTCGACCAACCCAGCGATGTATATTCAATCCAAAAACAAGAAAGATTGTAGGTATAGAAAATCCTGTTGTAAGATGTGGAGAATCTTTCAATTATGCACCCAAATGTACTACTTCTCGTATCAAAGAGATTGTGGGGATTTCTAGTAGTCAATGAGGTGAGTCTAAGATATCTTTGGTATCTACTATAGAACAAGAATACAAACAACAACAAAAAAAATAATCTTTTTATCTTTAAAATGTATAATTATGGAAAAAACAACTAACGAATTACCAAGCACTTCAGAGACTGAAGTAGTAAAAGGACTAGAAAACAAGGGTGATTTGCTTGACGAAATGGAAGATGAATTTTTTGCAAAACCCCAAAACAAAAAACAAAAAATGAAAACTATCGCAGATGAGCATAAAGATATAAAAAAAGATCTAAAAACGAAAATAGAAGATCTTTTGTCGTATCAAACAAAAAAAAATCAAGAAATTCAACAGGTATTGAGCTATAAAGATGAAAAAGCCATCAAAAAAGAAAAATACGAATCAAAAAAGTTTAATGTCAAAAACTTTAAGGAAAAAAATAGAGCAGCTATTGATGAATATAAGGATCTTTCGTTTCAAAAAAAAGAACTTCAAAAAGAATTAGAAGAAGAAGATCGTATTTATGGAAAAAAGATTTGAGAGACCTACCAAAAAGCATGTGAAGACGGATTGACAGATCTAGAATTCCGACAATTCAAAAGATTGTTATCTGTAGATAAAAAAGAGTTTGCAAGGAGATTTGATGAAGATACACAGCTGCAGAATTTTGCAGAGATAACTTGATATGATAGAGCGTATATAGATGGAGTCTGGGGTGAATATTATGGAAAATGAGATAGATACGATAGCTATGGACATAATTTTAGAGATTTGATAAATGTTATATACAAAATGCAAACATGAGATGGAATTAGCTTCAGATCTATGTTGCCACATTTTAACGATCAACAAAAAAACTTTTTTGTCTCTATGTTCAATGATAAAATAAAGACAGAAGGAGTACGTACTCTAGAGAACATCTGAGAAATATTTGATCGCTATATTGAGTTTATAGAAGAAAAATAATATTTTTATTTTTTAAATGTATAATTATGGAAGAAATAATCAAAACCCTATGACAAGGTTCAGAAGGTGAATCATTAAAACAAAAAGAAATCCAACAAAAAACATGACCAATTATTTTATTTGCATTGATTTCAGAAACCCAAGATGAATCAAAAGAAAAATTAGAATTACCTAACGTAATTATCTGTCGTAGATATTATGAAGACGAACAGAATGATATGGGCGCATTAAAAAATCAGTTACCAGAAATTTTAGGAAACGTTACATATCTCAGCGATCCTTCGAAGGTAGTAGAACATCTTATGTCTGATAGAAAAAACATTGTATTTGTTTGACAATATTTTAACTATAATATGACAGGAACTCAAGTTGCTAGTGTAGTAAAGGAAAAATGATTAGATTCAGAAGTAGCTCTCATAACTTCTATCGATGTTCCATGTTCTCAGCGTTCAGATTGTGATTATTTCTATCAGATAAATTCTAAAACGAACCAGTCTGACGGAGCAAATATTATCGTTCACCATCTGAAAAATAGAATAAAAGTTTCTGTTAAGGAAACAAAAGAAGTATCAGCAAAAGATTTGTAAAATATATTCAAAGAAAAATCCCCGTTTCGGCGGGGTTTTTCTTTCTTGTTGTAACTTTCCGACAACAGTATTTACCAGTTCTCTATTGATATTTACCTGCTTTTATATATAGTGATGTTCATAATCATATTTTACATATAATTGTAATACCATGAAAGAGAAATATTATAAACCCAAACAATTGAAACATATTAATAGATCAAATAAAGAGAGGAGCCATTAGGCTCCTTTTTTGATACTCAAAAAGTTTTTTTTATTTTCTTATTATATGCCCATGGAAAAAAACAACAAAAAAAACACAACTCCAGAAAGTAGAGAAAATCAAAACAAAACATCAGAACAAAATTATGCCAAAGAAGTATTGGAGACAATAAAAACTAAAACAAAAAAGGATGCTCTTGATTTGATTGCTAGATTAGATTGCTGAGATCGCTGGATAACATATGAAATAGAAAATTTTAGTTGATTGGATAAAGAAGTCGCTATAGCTGTAGCAAAAAGAGGTTTTTCTCATTCGCTTTCAGATCGTATACAATATTTTAATCTGCAGGAATCAGATTATAAAGAAATAGCGTATCAAATAATGGAATGGGGAAATGCAGATGCTATTTTGAGAAATATGTCAAAATTTACATGATTAACTGAAAATGATTTTCGTTCTCTTAATAATATTGATGTACCACGAGGTAGAAGAAGTCGACAAACTCGTGATGTACTGTACAAAATATATGAAGAAAAAATCACTATAACGCCGACCCCAAATATAACAATAAAATATCTTACTATTCCATGATGGAGCAATGAAAGAACGCTCTATATTGATCGTGAAAAAAATGAAACATATTTTCAAATAACATCAGACTGCTATAGTTGTTCTACCTGTGAAAAAAGAATAAAACATTTTTGATACAAAACTTCATACCATTTTTATCAACTCAATAATTGAAAAGCTCTTTATCAAAAATTATCTGGCGTCCCAATAGACGATTCAATAGAGTTTATTGAAAATTTTTTACATATAAATATTGAAAATATATCATAATTGTATTTGTTGTAACTTTCCGACAACAGTATTTACCAGTTCTCTATTGATATTTAACTACATTTGTATATTATCGAAAATGTCAATAAAAAGACACAAGTGATCATTAAAAAAAATATAAACAAAATAATTTAACGCCGGGAACAGGGGTTTAATACTGAACAAACGAGACAATGAATAAACAAAAACTAATAGAAAATCTTTATAAAAAGATTTCTCAAAAAGAAAATTATGGCGTATTTGGTACTATATCGTTGACCATTAACCCCAAAAACTTTAAGGGGAATTTGTCGGAAGAGATTAAGATCAAAAAAAGAGATTTCAATCCGGCGGACAACAATAAATATGCTTTCTTTTTGCATGTTGGCTGCTCAATTCCAAACATTCCGGATGCAATTGATTTTTATTTTTGTGGTTCAGAATGCTGGATTTTCACATCATTTCTTGCAACAGGTAATCGTGGCATGGAAGGACATCCCTTTGTTCTCGGCTGGTTTCATTTCCTTGAAAAAAATGGATACGAACCAGAACGTGTTGGTTTAGATGGTAGTGGTAACTATACATTTTTATCAATCACAGACGCAATATCTTTGCTAAATGCATGGATAGATTGGATGGATGAATATTCTGTCTAATACCCACTTTTTGTCCCCGTTTTTTATAAAAAAATGGAGAGCCTAGAGGGAGCAGAACCTCCAAATTTGTCCCCGTTTACTTGGAAATAAATGGAAGAGCCTAGAGGAAGCAGAGCCTCAAAACAAACATAAATATAAACCAAAAAATATTACAATTATGATTGCAACAATGATTATGTCTTTCGTGTTAGGATGTACGGTAGCATTATTTTTCACCCTTTTTATAATTAAACAAAACATAATTATAAGAATATTTGGTGCTATAGGTGTTGTACTTGTGGTAATGACAAATTCTATATTATATATTATTGCCACCGATCCTAAATTATTGGTTCCCTTAGAATATCCTATCAGTATGTCTGTAGGGATTGTTGTGGGG
>CAYXTU010000043.1:0-9026 GCA_964468245.1 uncultured Candidatus Peribacteria bacterium
CTGGAAAAATAGTCATGCCTATTATCAAGGAATGACAAAAAATTAAAGGAACCGTACTCAAAAAAATTGAAAATGGTATTTTAGTGGATTGCGATAATCATGCATTTACTGGAGTTATCTTGTCCAAAGAGGTCAAAGAACTTGAAAGATCTGGATATGATTTGGATCCAGGAAGAGAAATCGAATTGGAAATAGTAAATACTGCTATCAGACATGAAGATGGTCACTACATAGTTTCTATTACTAAATTGCTCCAATACGATATCTGGAAGTCTATTATGAAAAAATTCGAAGCTGATGATATTATTACTGTGATACCTACCGAAGCAAATCTTGGAGGACTTTTGGTTGATATGCATGGAATCAAAGGGTTTGTTCCATTGTCTCAATTGGCGCCTATTCATTATCCGAGAGTAGAAGATGGTGATCAGGAAATTATTTTTGATAAATTATTGGATCTTATTGGAAAAGAACTTAGAGTGAGAATTATCAATATTGATGAAGATGAAAAGAGGATTGTTCTTTCAGAAAGAGAAGCACTCAAAGAAGAAAGAGAAAGTATTCTCAAAGATCTTGAAATTGGAAAAGTATATGATGGAGTAGTGAGTGGACTTTCTTCATACGGATTGTTCGTCACTATTTGATGAACTGTTGAATGATTGGTACATATCTCAGAAATTACGTATGGACATGTCAATAATATAGAAAAACTTGGAAAGATTGGAGATAAAATCAGTGTAAAAGTTATTGGATTGGAAAATGGAAAGATCTCGTTATCAAGTAAAAAATTAAAGGACGATCCATGGACAGCATTGCCAAAACAATACAAGGTTGGTGATTTTATTGAATGAGAAGTGGTAAGATTTGTACCATATTGAGTGTTTGTAAGGGTGTTTCAAGATATTAATGGTTTGGTGCATTTAAGTGAACTTTCACAAAAATCTATCCAAAATCCAAATGAAGTCGTAAAAATTGGTCAAATAGTTAAGACAAAAATTATCTTACTTGATCCAAAAAATAGAAAAATCTGATTGAGTATGAAAGGATTGCTTGATGAAAAACATATAGAAGACAAACCAGTTCCTGCTCAAAAACCTGTCGTTACATCTGCTCCTGTAGCTGCACAAGCTCAGTTGTTGGAAGTTGAAGCACCTCAAGCAGATGAAGAAAAAAAACCAGCAAAAAAGTTTGATGGTAAAGGATTGGCTGGTGTAGTCAAAAAGCTTTCTGAAGAAAAACTAGAAGATAAAGCAAAAAGAATTACTGATAAGCTTGAAAAAAATCCAGATAAAAAAGACAAAGTAGTAGAAAAAGAAAAAAAAGTAGTAGCTAAAAAAACAGTAGAAAAGGATGAAAAAGCTACTCCAGCAAAAAAAACTACTAAAAAACAATAAAAATTCAGAATTTAGAATGCAGAGTTTAGAATTTCTGAATTCAAAGAATGTCGTATGCTCTTCTAGACTGCGGCATTTTTTTGTATTGAAATTGTCTATTTTTTTCTTAATTTGTCAATCAAACAAAATATTAATAAAAAATAAAATATATGGCTACAATTGAGTATTTGGAATCAATACGAATGATTATTGAGGATGATATTCCTCTAAATGTATTTGTGAAATTGTCGGGTGTTGATCAATATGCTGCGGAGGCAGAGTTACAAAACCTACTTCCTGTTGCATACACATCTATTGGAGATGCAAAACCTATCTATTTCTTTAAGAGTTGCGAGTATCCTAATTTAGCGGAGCTTTTTCATTGGACGAAAATGTTTTCTTTTGCTCGTGGAGGTTCTCCCTATAAGGATGGATCTTTGTCTGATTATGATTTTCGTAAGGATTATCCTTATATTCAGGCAGGTGTCTATGATAAAGAAAAAAAACTTTTGTGACAGGATTGCGTTTTTTGCCTTTATCTACTTGTCCTTCTTTTGATATGAGTGCTATGCATTTATTATACAATCCGACCGACATGTTTGTAAAGCAGTACATGCAAAACACTATTGAAATCGGGCAAACCTTTGTTGTGCCTGATATGATGGGTGCAAATGCTTTAATGAGTATTATGTCTTCAGTAATTGCAGCACATCCAGAGGTTCGTTACTTGTGTGGGAAACCTACGATTGAAGGAAGGATCCCTGATATTAGCAAAGAAATAATCTCTGCATTTGCATATGACGCATTCAATTATGTAGACAACCTTGAGTTTAGTTCTACTGGGGAACCGCTTTTTGTTGTCGTAGATGGTATTGTTACACCTCCATTACGATCTCTTGCTGAGATTGTTGATCAATATAATATTGATGTTGGTGGTATGAATCCTAAGCTCTCATATCTTTATGATATGTCTATCCAGAAAAAGAGAAAACTCACGGAGAGATTACTTGTCTATTACGGTGGAGCACTTCCTCCTATGTTCAAATTTTACGCCGTACTTACGGAAGAAAAAGGCATGGTTATTCTTGCTAGTTCTGTTGTGAATCCGGTGTATACTACCAAGGCTTGGGAATTCCCAATTCTCTTGGATAAAACAAAAATTATCCCTCTGTATAAACCAATAATTGATAATTATACAAAATTTTTTGAGGGGAAAACCATTCATTATTAACTATGAGTTCTAGGCTTTTATGCCTAGAATTTTTTTTGAAAATTATATTTCAATGGTGATTGTTTCATTGTTTGGATCTTTAAATATGAGTTTGTATGCTGTCAATTGCATTGGTTGGGTTTCTTTTGGGTCGCCGTAGAGATAATCACCTATGATAGGTAAGCCGTGATGTGAAAGGTGATATCTGATTTGATGTGTGCGACCTGTTAAAATCTCTAATTCTAAGTTACAAGTTACAGGTTTCAAGTTTCAAGTTATCTGTTCTTCGCTATCTGTTTTTTGTACTATTTTCATAATCTTTGTAATTCATATTTTTGGCATGGTATGTGGCAATTTGGCGATGACGGGTTCTTCAATTACAAAAGGAAACTCGTGAATTGAGTCTATAAATATTTTGCCTTCTGGGGTGATATATGAGGTTGCTCTGTAAAATTTTCTTAATGGAACTGAAAAATCTGATAGATTGTCTGATAAATCTGGAAAATAGTTTGAATGATATTGAATGTCTTTTGACATGTTTGAATTGTTTTTGCTTCAAATTTGTCATGTCTGTTTTAGATTCTTCAGGTTTATTTTAGATTTTTGTTCAAAAAGTTTTTTGAAATGCTGCAATCCTTTTTCTGTTTTGGCGATGATCATCAATCAATCCGTGTTTTTGTCGAGTCTGTGAAGGAGTCCTGCTCTGATGAAATTTCAGATGGTTGGTAGGTTTTTGTAGGTATGATAAAGAAATCCAACTACTGATGGTTCATGTACTTCTCGTATGGTTTTGGGATGAGAAAGCACTCATTTTGGTTTGTTTATAATAAGATAATCTTCTTTTTCCAACATAATAGGGATGTCAATGATTGGTGCCTCATCTAGTATAACAGGGGAGAGATATCTACTCACATCATCAATGTCTACCTGATCGTTATTTTTTAATTGATATGATTTTTTTACTATTTTTTTGTTTACTTTGACTCATCATCTCTCAATAATATGATGAAAAAAACTCCTGGAATAGGAAAATTGCTTGCTTAATCGTGTGTCTATTCTTTCTCCTAATCCTTCATATATCTTCATATATTGGCGTATTTATGGTTAAATATCACTATTCTATAATTTTTTTTAAAAAAAACAAGGGTATTTGGTACTTTTGGTGAATAAAACCCCCTTTAAAATTTGCAAAATTTGTAAAAAAGATTACACTTAGAGTAAAGTTTTACTTTGTAAATTATATTGATGGAATCCAATCAAGTTACTCCATCTTCAGAAACATCAGGAATCCCACAAGGTATTCCTACGGGAGTATTCGTTCCAAATAATCAACCTGTCGTTGCACAAGCGGTAGAAACACCGTCTGTAGCACCAACAAATCCTTCTGTCGCTCCAGTTACTCCTGTTGCGCCTACTGGTCCAGGTGCTTTGGATAAATTTTTGCAATGAGTTGCAAGGTTTTTTGCCAAAATTATGGGGCAACCAGATCCGATTACTTGAGCAGTAAATCCTGCTTCACAAGCTATGCAAGCATGACAAAATATTGTAGGAAAGGTTCGAGGTGCAGCCAATCAAGTTGTAGAAAAAGCTGGTGATGTTGCTGGTCAAGCAGTAAATACCGTTAATCAGGCAACACAACAAATACAACAAGTAATTCCTCAACCAACTGCTGCTGCTCCTTCACCACAGGTACCGCCAGTTGCTCCTATTGTTGAACAACAACCAACTCAATCTGCACAACCCGTACAATAATATATTTTTTAATTGATGAAAAAACTGAATCGTAATGACTCAGTTTTTTTTATTAGTGATCGAATTCTTCTTTTTCATGTATTAGTGCTTTTATTAGTGGGTCTATTTCGTCCATAAACTCTTTGTCATTTTCCAATTCGCTTTCACGAATAACATTCATTACCCAATCAAGTCTATCTTTCTTTGCTTGTAATTTGGCTATATCTTTGGCATCTAGGATACTAAGATCTATTTCTTCTTCTTGTGTATTGTTTGTCATTTGGTGTTTTTTTATAAACTAAATCCTACTTTTTTATATATCTCTTCAATTTTTTTCTGTGCTAATTCGTTTACTTTTTTAGTGTTTTTCTTCACGATTTCTATGATTTCTTGATCAGATATTTCTGTATATTTTTTTTGTATAGGTTGTACAAAGGCAAGTATTTTTTCGTAGAGGTAGTCTTTTGTTTCTTTGTAACTTAGTCATCATGCTTGATATCTCTTTCTCAATATTTCATCTTCTTGTGGTGTCAAAAATAATTTACAGATTTTGTATACGTTGCATTCATCAGGATTTTTGGGTTCCTCGATAGTCTGCGCGCTCGTCGGGATCTGTTTTACTCTTTTGAGAATAGTTTTTTCGTCGTCGAGGAGTCAGATATAATTGTTGTATGATTTGCTCATTTTGCGTCCATCTACTCACATGATGAGTCAGACTTGAGCTTGAGTATGTGGCTCTGGGATTTTGAATGTTTCACCAAATTTTGCATTGAACTTTATCGCTATATCCCTTGCAAACTCTACATGTTGTTTTTGATCTTTTCCTACGGGGACGATATCTGTATCATATAATAAAATATCAGCAGCCATGAGAATTGGATAACAAAACACTCAGACATTTATTTCTTTGGCTTTTCATTTGTCCAAAGCTTCTTTGTACGAGTGCATTCTTTCCATAAATCCCATATGTGTGATACACGTCAAAATCCGATTTAGCTGTGCATGACCTGGTATTTCTGCTGGATTGTAGATCATAAATCTTGATAAGTCTGCTCCACATGCTGCGTATAATTTGAGTATATTTATTGCGTTTTGTCTCAAAATTGTGGGATCTTGAATATTGTTGAATGAATGCATAAGTGCCAAAAATAGAAAAATCTCTGCGTCAGGAAATTTGTTTGCAAGTTCTAACATAGGTTTGATTGCTCCGAAATAATTACCGATATGAAGCTGGCTATCCGTTGCTTGAAGTCATGTTAAAATCCTCATGTTTTATTCTCTACTATAGAGTAAAATTAGGTTAATTTTGAATGTATCGTTTTGGTGAGCTAATTCAATGCATAATTGCAAATTTTGGCTTGAATTGTCTCTGTAAATCTATATATGTATCAGCACTCCTGTTCGTGCAGGATATTTTGTCTTTATACTGAGAGATATATTGGGGAATCGTCTAACGGTAGGACAGCGGACTTTGACTCCGTCAGTCTAGGTTCGAATCCTAGTTCCCCAAAATAAACTAACAACTAATAGATAACAACTAACAATAAAATGAAAATTCAATAATTGTTAGTTATTAGTTATTCACTGTTAGTTAATATAATATTGCGGGATAGAGAAACGGTATCTCGTTGGGCTCATAACCCGAAGATAGGTGGTTCGACTCCATCTCCCGCAACCAATAGAAAAAAATTAAATAAATATTTTGGGCATTTTTGGGTACCCATCCGAAGATAGAGGTGGCCCGCCCCGCAGAATTGCGGGGTTCACTCCATCTCCCGCAACCAATAGAAATCTTTAGATTCGACAGAATAGTACTGATCGGGAGTAGCTTAGCTGGTAGAGCGTCTGACTCTGAATCAGGAGGTCCTAGGTTCGAATCCTAGCTCCCGAGAATATAATTATAGTAAAAATGCACTCATGCCGGGGTGATGGAATGGTAGACATGCTTGGCTTAGAACCAAGTGCCAGACGGTGTGCAGGTTCGAGTCCTGTCCCCGGTAGATAATTGTTATTTAAGGTTGAAAATGATGTCCGAATTCTTATAGGTTAGTGCATTCAAAAAAAATCCAGACAATCCGAGGTAGCTCAGTCGGTAGAGCAAGTGACTGTTAATCACTGGGTCGTGGGTTCGAGTCCCTCCCTCGGAGTTTATAAAAAATATGCTTTATACGTTTATATATTATTATGCCAATTACGAAATCAGCAAAGAAAGCAGCAAAAAGATCTCTTGTATTCCAAAAAAGGAATAATGAATTTAAGCTTAGAATGAAAATGGCTATCAAAAAGTTTTTGAAAAGCATAAGTAAAGCTGAAAAGGTCTGACAAGAAGAACTCAACAACATTTATAAATTCATAGATAAATGTCAAAAGGTAGGTGTTATTAAAAAAAATACCGCTGCAAGAAAAAAATCAAGAGTTGCTAAAGCTTTTGCTAAACAAACTATATAATTCTACATATTATCTATGCCAAGGTTTTTGTTTAAAAACTAAGGTGTAGTATATGCCGACTTAGCTCAACTGGCAGAGCAATCGCCTTGTAAGCGATAGGTTATCGGTTCGATTCCGATAGTCGGCTCCATAAAAATATACAGTAAAAATGTTATGGAGTGGTAGTTCAGCTGGTTAGAACGCCTGCCTGTCACGCAGGAGGTCGAGGGTTCGAGTCCCTTCCATTCCGAATGAATTCAATTATAAAACAATTAGTATAGAAACCTAACTGGTCTCATCGTCTAGTGGTTAGGACGCGGGACTTTCAATCCTGCAACCGGGGTTCAATTCCCCGTGGGACCGATTAAAAAAATAAGCCAAAAATGTTATGGGTGATTAGCTCAGTTGGCTAGAGCATCTGCCTTACAAGCAGGGGGTCATAGGTTCGAGTCCTATATCACCCACCATAGTAAACAAGTAATTATTTACTCTCAATCCAACAATGGGTCTATAGCTCAGTTGGTTAGAGCAATCGGCTCATAACCGATTGGTCGTTGGTTCGAGCCCAACTAGGCCCAAATAAAAAATCAGAATACCTAAAAAAAACTTGATTATGTGTTCGTGATTATTATTTATTTATTACATTAGTTTTGCGGGTGTAACTCAATTGGCTAGAGTGCCTGCCTTCCAAGCAGACTGTTGCGAGTTCGAGTCTCGTCACCCGCTAATGTACATAGATACACAGAAATCTGATTCGCTTCAGGTTTTTTTGTTTATGTAAAAAAACTGAATCGCTAGGACTCAGTTTTTTTTTATTTTTTTTATTTTTCTTTACTTAAACTTTCTCCAAACTCTACTGTTTCAGGATTTGTATTGTTGATATTTGGATTTGGTCCGATTCTAAATGGAAAGTCTTCTGGTATATAATATCCTTTGATCTGACTCAAACATTTTAATACGTTTGTTTGTCGATTGATTGGGCTAGATGCATAAATTTTTCCTTCTTTGTTTCCATATCTAGAGAGTTGATTGATTGTGTGGTATGCTCATAAGTATCCATTGTTTAATGTTAGTGGTATAGCTCTTGCTCCTACATATGCAGAACTAAATCATACTCTATCTCATCTATCATTGTTTCCTACATTACCAATATTTCCTGCAGTACTCAGATAGTGTCCAAGTGTACTTTCTGCAAAAGCAATACAGATGACCATATCTTTGTCGATATTTGTCCCTTTGACTACATCTTCTCGGAATGCTACTTGTTTGTATATTCCAACACCATATTTTATTAAAAATTGTTTTTCTCTTTCTGCTAATGTTTCTCATGTCATAAGTTGTAAGTCAGTGATATCTATAGGTCTTGCATATTTGTCTCTGAGATATTTAATTTGGTATCCATCAGGAAGTACGTTTTTGTTTTTTACAATGCTTGCATCTAAGATATCAAATGGGTCTCGTGTTATTCCATCTTTGAATACATTGAAGGTGAGATTTGCTCCTTTGGAAATAAATCAAGCACCTCTCGTTCCTGGTTCTCATCAGCTATATCATATTAATTGACCTCTTCTTACTATATCACCAGGTTTTACTGTCGTTGTATTGAGATATTGATATACTGTTACATATCCATCTGTATGCACTATCATCATTCGGTTGATACCTATTTCATCATTGTCTGCTACAAAATAGACAATACCATTGCGGGCACTATATACAGGAGTTTTTTGTTCTGCTTTGATTTGAATACCAATATGTGGTATACCATATTGTTTTTGGAAAACAGGATCACCAAAATATGTCTGAATTTCTTCAATAGGATAAATTGGCCATGCAAGTGGGTATGCTTCGTTATCATTTCCTATTTTGTTGAGTAATGATAACTTTTTTTCCATATCAAAATTTACTTTATATACTCATTTTTTGATATCTTTGACGAGTTCTATTGTCTTGTCGTAGACTCCTTTTGTACTTTCAAAAAAGTTGTTTATGCTTAGTTGTCTTTGTGTTTTGTCATTTTGATAGAGTTTCATAAATTGAAGGAGATAATTTTTTTTCTGTTGAAGTTTTTCTATTTCTATTTCATATTGTCCTATACTTTCTTTGGTTTTGGATTTTAATTCGTTGAGTTTTTTGATAGTTTCCAATTGTTGTACTTCGTTTTGTTGAAAATTGGTCATCAAGTCATTGAGCTGAACAAGCATAGATTGGACCAAACTATCATTTGCAAGTGTAAGAGGAATGTTGTCAGAATTAATTAATAATTTTATTTCGTCTATGGTGTT
>CAYXTU010000044.1:0-8615 GCA_964468245.1 uncultured Candidatus Peribacteria bacterium
GATTGTAGCATTTATCGAAATTGTTTTCAGATTTTGACAAAAAAATTTTTTTCGTTACAATAGAAACTAGAAATTTATTTATACTATATATATGCCACTAGCTCCAGAAAATCAATTTCAAAAAAAATATCAAAATGAATTATTCTCCACACTTATAGAAAAAGGAGTTTTTTATGTTATCAAAAAAAACTTTCTCTCAATACCGTTATCTGTTAGGATGATAGGATTTTCTTTGTTTATATTCGTCTTGTGACGAGGCTTGTGAGCAGATGTGTTTTTTTCGTTGTATATAAAAAATATCGTCAATCATGTATTTCTTATTTCAATTATCTGAGCGATATTGTCTTTGAGCAAAATGTTTTTTTCTATTCCTGTAGGAGAAGTAAATAACCACGCCAATCTCAAATCAGTTTTGTTTTTGAGTAAATTTGTTTATGTGATTATGGGTATTGTCTATGTGTTGGCAGGTATTTATAGCTCTGTGTCTTTATTGATTGTAGCAGTCTTGCTCAATGGGTTTGCTACAGCTTCATTGTTTACGACCTATCAGACTTTTATTCGTAAAAATACAAGATGAGGAGAAAGAGGTAGATCATTCGGACTATACTTTTCAAGTATCAATCTTGCGTATATCGTTGGTGCACTGATTAGTTCATATTTGATTACCAAAGTAGATCTTCCGCATCTCTTTATTTTTATACCTATTTTCGCGCTGTTATCATTATTGACAGACAAAAAACTACCGAGCTTAAATAAAAAGAAAATCAAGGAATTTTTAGCAGGAGAGACATTTACCCAAAGGTTTATCCATGAGGTATTTTCTTTTCGTCCTATCAAAAAAGTGATAGTAAAAATCAAAAACTATCCTGGCAGGATGTATTATGCCTTAGGATTTGAAGTGATTTTCAATCTCCTCAACTATGTAGGATTTATTTTTATACCTATCGTTTCTATAGCAAACGATTTGAGCCTCTCACAAGTCGCTATGGTTTTTGCGGCGATGAGATTGCCGTATCTTATAGATTTCTTTACCTGAGATATCGCGGGAAATGGCAGTAAGAGAAAGTTTCTTTTTGTTATGTTGTTTTTCCTTTCTCTATTGTATATATTGCTTTGATTCAATGAATGATTCCGAAATATTATGGTTATCACCTTTGGTATTTCATTGGGACTTTCGCTTATGCGTCCAGTGATTTCCGCATATATTTCTGACTGTACAAGACCAGAAGATGAAGGAACGATTACTGGTGTCGGTGAATTTGTAGGAAAAATAGGAGAGATTATAGGAGTATTATGATTTGGTGTACTTTCAGCACTATTCAGTTTACAGACATCGTTCGTCGTGATAGGGATATTCGTTATGTTTCTCGCTATCATAGGTATCATCAAGAGATTTTGGTTCTTTAAATATGACGGATAATTATTCATTAAGTAATATATCACATCCATACTCCACCAATTTATCAAAATCCTTATCTGAATGAACTCGATAGTCTTCGAGTTTTTTTCTTAATTCTTTATGCTGTGGATATCAACCATCTGTCATTCCAGGAAACTCATGATTTAACAAAAACGTGAGAGCTTCTTTTAAGTCTTCAAATTTTTTTTCATCATGAAGTTTGTTCATTATATATTCTTTATAATAGTGTATAGTTTGAAAATGAAGAAGCTCGTGAGTAAAGGCAGGAACAAATCACTTCCAATGTAAGTTTGACCAAGTGTATCCAAGCTTATAGTTATACGGTCAGCGATTAAGAGAAGTGAGAAAAATAGTAAAGTCATTTCTGTATATAGAATGCTTAGTAAGTTTTTTCATTATAGTAAATATATTTTCTTTATGGATATCAAATATACTTTGCATATCTTTAATCTTTTTGTCTGCTTCATCCTTATATTTTTTCCAAAAAGATTCTAAGTATTCACGTAAAAAAGGGTAGGCATCTTCTTGTTTCATCCCTTGTAGTTCTTGCAAATCAATAGAGGTTATTTGTTCGACTTGTTCTTTTCGTTTATTTGAATGAGTATTTTTATTGAAAGCTCATCGATAATTTCGTGCATCTTGTTCAATATCAAGTTTAACATTGATGGAAATATTAGTCATTTTTTTCTATTCATATAAAATCTCCCGGCCTTCCAGTTTTTTATCCGTCAACATATACATTGCTCAACTATTACAATGTGCTTTTTCTGCCTGATTTCCTTTGGCGTCCAGAATATCTATTATTTCCAATTCGCCCATCTCTGTAGGACTCAAAAACTTAATTTTCATCCCTGGAGTGATGACTTCCTTCGGCTCAATATGAAAATATTTTTTACCATCTTTTTCTATGAATTGATCAGAAAACATGCCGAAATAATTCCTGTTGAATAATGGTCCAGCACTGTCTAAAGTCGTTGAGCCGACCTGAGTTTCACCTTCAGGAAAATCTTTCAGTTGATTGAATAAGAATCCATCCCGATATTCTCTATGCGGAATCACATTCACGAGATTCGCTATTTTTTTGTCTATTTTTTTTCATGCAATAATGGAATCGCGGACGTGTTTATACGCTTTGACGACTGCTCACACATAAAATTCTGACTTGCTTCTTCATTCAATCTTAATCGCATCAACATAGGGAATAATCTCTTTTAATTTATCTATTGTACACAAATCTTTGGATGACAAAATATGACTTCCGTTTTCGTCTCCTTCCATCTGAAATAATTTTCCGGGTCTGCGTTCTTCCTCAAGCCAAACCTTGTATTTAAATCTGCACGCATGCGAACATTCACCCTTATTACCTGGTCTTCAAGACATATAATCACCGAGTAGACATCTTCATGAATAACTCATACACATCGCCCCATGGACAAACACCTCTATCTCTATTCCTGGCACTTTTTCACGGATTTCTTTAATTTCTTCCAACGACAATTCTCTTGCGAAGACAATCCTTTTTACGCCCATGTCTTTCCAAAATTTGACTGCAGCTCGATTCATAGTAGAACTTTGGGTACTTAGATGCAATGGCGTATCTGGCAAGTATTTCCTAATGATATGAAATGTTCCCGGATCAGAAAAAATAATCGCATCAGCTCATACATTTGCTATCTGTTTCACCGTATCTTCAAAGATTTTGATATCGTTGTTTCTCGGAAAAATGTTCATGGTAAGCAATGCTTTGCTTCAATTTTTATGAAGATCATCTACGGTTTTTTTGAGATCATCAAAATTATAAATTTTATTCTGTCTCATTCTCAGTGAAGTAAACGGTACGCCGACATAGACTTCTTCGGCTCCATACTTGCTCGCTACCATGGCTTTTTCATACGATCACCCGGGTGCGACTATACTTGGTTTCATAGATTTTATGTAAAGATAAAAATCGTGTATATACTAAGATTTATATGGTAATTAGCTTCGCGTAATTTGTTCGCTATTGCTCACGTAATTGGTAATTGTAATCAATTACGCGCGAAGCACAAATTACATCCAAAGGATATATTACGAACGAAGTTCATATTACTAATACCTATTAAGTTTTCAATTCAAAAAAAACTGACATACGAAAACATACATCAGTTTTATTTTTTCAAAAGGGTTTTGACAATAGTCTTTATGACATCGTAGAGGAGTAATCCTACAATAAATGCCAAAAATACAATACTTACGAGCTTAATATTATTGTCAGGTAGTCTTCCACCCAACCGCACAAAAACTATCATAGCGATCATAATAATGATCATCGTGATCAACAATGGCAATAGTTTTTCTATTATCCACAATAATTTTTTGTTCGTTTGTATAAAGTTTTTTAACGTCCCATTTTTGGCAATTTTAATGACGCTTTTATACTTTTTTCTCCACACTAGTCTACTAATACGGAAAAAAATATTTTGTTTGGTTTTTGTTTTTTTTTGCATACTATATAGTTTTTATTTTTTACTCTAGTTCTTCTACTTCCTTCATTACCTTGGTGATTTGATAGGTATTAAGAGCAAATAGAAGCTTAAAGACAGCAAATGCAATACCCGTCATAACCCAAAACACAATCCTAACGAATCCGTAGAGCAACAAAAACATCAACAAAATAACGGATACTTTGAATGCAGGATTGTTGTAAATTTTGTTCATCTGTCCAAGGACATAATCACAGATTCCCATATTGACTGCTGTATTATCTTTGAGCGCTTGATCGATAAAATTTGTTTTGTAGGTATTAAATTTTTGGATAATCGTGGAATATGTAGATTGTTTGGTTTGCAAAGAAATGTTGGTTCAAATAGTAGCGATATCTTTGATTTTGATATTCAAAATGTTGGCAGTATCTGTCTTTATTTTTTCTACACTTTTTTCCAAAGGATTAGTAAAAAAACCAATGACACGACCTGAAGCATGAGAAAGATCTTCACAGCTAAAAGGGAATTTTTCGTAATATCACAAAATAAAAAAACTATATCCGATGGTAACAAATACGGTAAAAATATATCATCCTACATTAAAATATCACCAAGAACTAAATCTGATTTTGCCATGCGATTCTCCTTGAAGAAACCGCGCAAGATAGACGATTCCCATGTTGATCGTTAAGAGCGAAAGGAGCAATAATATATGACTATATCCAATAAATATTCATTCAAACACCGTGAGCAAAAACATACCAATAAGGAGATATTTGACAGGTAATGCACGAATTTCGAGATACAAAAAATGAAAAAATATAAAAAACGCCATCACATATAGCATAGAACCCAAGACAAAAGATTGTCCAAACAATGTCCAAAATAAGAGTCCATACGCGATTACTGTCAGTCCCAAAAATATCCAAAATTTAGGTGAGCGAAGCTTGTCTTTTATAGTTTCCATCTATCCAAAAATCAAAGTAATAAAATAGGGTAGTTTCCACGCAAGTATCCAAAACGCGATAATCATAGCAGGAAAAAAGGGAATTATTTTTAGTGAAAAGTGAAAAGTGAAAAGTGAAAAACGATGGAATATTTTTTGAAGTACAAATTGTCATCATGCTCGAATCAACCCAATAATACTACTCATTAGGACGAATAATATCAAGACATTTAGCATGGTCATTCGCGAAAACGCTATTCATTGCAAAGAAAGAATTACCGGCATCAAAATTCAGATAGCCACGGCAAGATAGATATCTCCCTGGCCAAATCATTCTTCATGTTTTTTGAATCTCAAGTGTACATATCGTTTTGCAAATAGATAGATTGCCAAAAATGTCACGCCAAACATAAGAGTACTCATCAAAAAATTTCCATCACTTCCTCCGGAGATATTGATATTTGCTACGATTCACAATGCCGTCAAAAGTACTCGTATCACCATATGAAGTTCATACGTCTGCAAATCGTAGACCAAAAGGAGAATCAACAATCGATTCGTCAAAAGTCAAAATACCAAGGTCTCGATTCAGAAATCTTTTAATAGAAAATATGTTGCCACAAAAACTCCTGCACACAACAATTCCAAGACAGGATATATTCGGGAGATTTTTTTCTTACAATATGCACACTTCCCTCATTGGATAAGATAGCTCACCACAGGAATCAAATTTCTCGCTCACAATTTGTGCTTACACTCAGGACATTCAGAACGTCAAAAAAAGAAACCACGAAGATTTTTTTTGGTGATTCAATCAGCAAATCTCGTCATCACGACAGAGCCGAGCGAGCCAAAAATAAGTCAGAAAAATATCATGAGTATAAAGTATCAAGACATACGTATCAAGAACAATAAAATTCGTAATTGAATGTATATATAGTAGAGAGAGGTAAAAAATCAACAGCAGTTTAGTTCGCTCCCGGGTGTATAGTCGATATCTTAGTTTATTAAGCCACTTCTGTAAATTTACTCCCGGGAGCGAAGTTGTTATTAACCTTGAAATTCCTAGCCAACTTAGTATACACAAATCACCTAATTTTACCGTTATTTTAGAAAATGGCAAACAAGTACAATCATCAAGAATCAGAAGCCAAATGGCAAAAACATCGAGAAGAAAAACAGATTTTTATGTTTTCCAAAGATGAAAAAAAACCTATCTATTCTATAGATACGCCGCCACCAACCGTGTCAGGAAAGATTCATATCGGACATATTTTTTCGTATACTCAAGCGGAAATTATCGCCAGATTCAAGAGAATGTCTGGCTACAATGTCTTTTATCCTATGGGATATGATAACAATGGAATCCCAACAGAACAGCTCGTTGAGAAAGAATTGGGCATAAATATCAAAGATGTGGAGCGCAAAGATTTTGTCGCCAAGTGTTTAGACGTTGTAGACAAATACAAAGTAATCTATTCTGATCTTCGAAAATCATTGGGACTTTCTATCGACTGGAATAGGACATATACTACGATTTCTCCCGAAGTTCAGCAAATTGCTCAATCTACATTTGTCAAATTATATAATGAATGACATATTGTGTGCAAGGATTTTCCTGCATTGCGATGTACAAAAATGCAGACTACCGTAGCACAAGCAGAGACGGAAGAACAAGAATTCAATGAGTTTTTCAATTACTTGAATTTCACATTGGATTGCGGAGGGAAGCTTGTAATCGCTACTACGAGGCCAGAGTTGCTTCCTGCATGTCGTGCCGTTTTCGTTCATCCTGATGATGAGAGATTTGCAAAATATGTAGGTAAAACTATCACGACACCTATCGGTGTCAGCGTACCTGTCTTGGCGGATGACAAAGTAAAGATGGACAAAGGAACAGGAGTCGTAATGTGTTGTAGTTACGGTGATGAGGTCGATGTCTACTGGATCAAAAAACACAATCTTTGAGAAAAAATAGTTATAGATAGATATGGTAAAATGCAAAATACAGGAGTACCAGAAATAGATGGTCTCAAAATTAGCGAAGCAAGAGAAAAAATCATGGAGCTTTTTGAATCTCAATGATGAATCGTAGAAAAAAGAGATCCAATAGTTCAATCCAAACAAATATCTGAAAGAGGAAAGGTGCCAGTAGAAATCCTTCCTATCAAACAGCGATTTGTAAATCTATTGGACAAAAAAGAATTGTTGCTTGCACAAAATGACAAAATGCAATGGCATCCAGAATTTATGAAAAAAAGATCAAACGATTGGATAGAAAATCTTCAACGAGATCGAAATATTTCTCGTAGTAGAAAATATGGAATACCAATTCCTGTGCGATACAATATCGCCAATGAAGAAATGATTTTGCCAAGTGCAGAGCAATTGGCGAGAGGTCCTATTGACCCGACATCTGAATTGCCAGATGGCTATACTGCTGAGCAGGTGAGAGGAGAAACGCTAGTTCTTGATACATGGTTTACGTCATGACTTACACCACAAATCAATCAAAAATATCTCCAAAGAGATGGATATACACAAAATATTTTGCCAATGAATTTGAGACCACAAGCACATGATATCATTCGTACGTGGTTGCTTTATACGACATTACAAAGTTATTTTGCGACAGGAAAAGTTGCATTTCATGATGTTATGATGTCAGGATTTTGTCTTGCACAAAAAGGAGAAAAATTTTCCAAATCAAAGGGAAACGCAAAATTTGATCCTGAACAAGTGATCGCTACACGATGAGCTGATGCGGTAAGATATCGAGCTTCTGGAGGACAATTAGGAAAGGACATTCTCTTTGATGAAAATGAATTTAAAATCTGACAAAAACTGATTACCAAATTACGAAATGCAGCAAACTTTGTTTTCATGAACCTAGAAGATTTTGATCGTACTACCAAGATAGAAGAAAAAGATTTGTATCCTATCGATCTTCGAATTCTCAATCAGATAAATACTACATCAAAAGCCATGACTGAGCAATTAAATACATATGAATACGGACAAGCAAAACTCGAATTTGAAAAATTCTTTCGACATGATTTCTGTGACAATTATTTAGAAATCGTAAAAGAAAAAATCTACAAACCAGAAAAATATATTGATGGACAAAAACAAAAAATTTCTGCTCAGTTTGCACTCTATCATACCTTCGCTGCTATTATAAAACTCATAGCACCATACCTACCATTTATTACGGAAGAATTATACCAAACGTATTATAAAAATGATATACAATCAGAATCTATTCATACGCTATCTTTTCCAAACAACGACGTATTTTCTATTACGCAAGATATGAAAAATATTGATTGTGCAGTAGAAGAATTGCTTACCATTATAGAAAAGGTACGTGGATATAAGACAGAAAAACAATTGTGATTATGAACGGAATTGGCACATCTTACCGTTATTTCCAAAAACGATCTTTCTGTGTTTGCTGATGATATTATGTCAGGAACAAGAGCCACAAAAGTTAGCTTTCAGACAGGAGAAGAAATAAGTATAACAGTAGAATAAAGATATTTCATATTTGTCCTCCTTTGCAAAGGAGGGGAACCATCCCGCCTTGCGGGATAAACTCCATTGTGGAGGATTTAGTCGTGCGACACGAAATCCCTCATCCGCGAAAAGCGGATACCTCTCCCTTTAAAAAGGGAGACAAAAAAATAAAAAAAATAAATAATTCTAAATTCTAAATTCTAAATATGTACAATCTTTATCAATCTCAGCTTCGAAAAGATATCCAGCATGATATCTATGGTAAACCGAT